>SXRM01000240.1 GCA_005792545.1 Pseudomonadota bacterium
ATGACCGACCCCCAAATCCTAGCCGAGGCCACCCGCCGCATCCGCGAGCAGTTCCACCCGCGCGAGATCCTGCTTTTCGGCAGCCGGGCGCGCGGCGAGTCGCGGGCAGACTCGGACTTCGACCTGCTGGTCGTGCTGCCGGGGCCAGTCGACTGGAGGACTGCGGGGCAAATCCTGTTCGCCCTGCGCGGCCTGCCGGCAGAGTTCGACATTCTGGCGACGACGCAGGCTGATTGGGACCGTTGCCGCACGGTGCCGATGGCGTTTGAGCAGATTGTCGACCAGCAAGCAGTGGACCTCTTGCATGCCGCCTGAACGGTTTCGATTGGCCGCGGAACCTTGGCTGGCCTATGCCGAGGGCGACCTGGCGGCGGCGCAGGCCTGCGCTGATCATGCAGCCGTGCCCGGCTGGACAATTGCCTTCCACTGTCAGCAAGCCATTGAGAAGTCGTACAAAGGTGCGTTGCATTTCGTTGGTGTCCTGCCGCCAAAGTCGCACGAGCTCGTCAAGTTGCACGACTTGCTAGCGGCCGCTGGCATTGTTGCGCCCTTGGAAGCAGAGTCTGTCAAAGACCTGTCGCCCTTTGCCATTGACGACAAATACCCGCGCCTACTTGCGCCGCAAATCGACCGCGCCGAAGCCGCCGACTGGATTCCGTTCGCGCAGCAAGCCGTTGCCTGGTTGCGGGCTATGCTCGCTGCAAGCCCGTAGGGTCAGGGCCATCGACGTAGCTACACCGAATCCTGCGCTTGCCCTACACCGCTCACCCCACCAAAAGCGCCCCACTCGCCGCATCAAACACATCGAGCTTGACGTCCCCCGGCAAGTAGCCCCACTGCACGTACAGCTCACGCACCAAGGTGCACGCGCACCGGTCCGGCGACTCCTGCACCTGTGCTGCTGTGATCCGGCGCGGCCCGGTGGTCAGGTGGTCGGCTTCGCCGTCCTCCAGCTGGGTCGCGTACAAGTCAACCAGCGGGTACCGCTGTGGGTCGACCACAGCCAGCTTCCAGCCGACCGCACCAACCAGACTGGCCTCCGCGAGCCATGCCGCGGGCTTGTCCGCAAAGAGCTCGGACGTGGCCAGGGCAGTGCGCAGCAAGCGGAACACCGACGTTACCAACTCGGCAAGCGGAATCGGTGATAACAGCTTCGGCAGGTTGGCCGACGTCAGGCGCTCCAGGCCCACCGCGAAGGTGACGCTGCCGTCGGCGAACAGGTACAGTCGCTGCGTCTGACCCACCTGCTGGGTCCACATGGGCTGGGTGGCTGGGTCGCGCACCCAGTCTGCTTGCTGCTCGGGCACCCGATACGGATTGGCAAATGTCCAGCCTGCGTCCCGGTTGCCAGTGGCCTGTGGGTTCATCAGCAGTTCGGCGGTGGATGGGTGGTTCCAGGCAGGTTGCCGTTCACGCGTCGAATCGGTGCAGACCGGTGCGATGCTCACCCAAAGGTGCGGGCACCGGCGGCTTTCCAGGTCGTGTGTACGCAGCTCCGCCAACCGATACGACGCCCAGACCGCCTCGTCGATGTCCGGCGCCGCGGCCTGGGTCTCTGCGGCAAAGCGCTCGCGAAATAGCGATTCGATCTGGTGAAATTCCAGCGATTCGACGCGCGGACCCAGTCGCCGAACGAACCGCCAGCCGCCCTGGTGAAATTGGGCGTACGGCGGCTGCGGGCCGGGCTTGATGCGAATACGAACCACGACGCCACGGGCATACGCGACTTGTTGAACCTGCACACAATCGGCCGGAAACGCCGGGTGGATGGTATCGGCCAGCTGGTTTTCCAACTCAGCAACATCTTGGGCATGGACGGGCTCGATTGACTCCGCGCAGCCCTCTTGGTCTTTGCCGACACCGATCCACAGCACGGCGTCGCTGCGACCATTGAGGAACGCGACAACTTGCCGCCCAATTGCCGCCGCGTTCGCCAGTGCTTTTGCGGCCATGAACGCGGTGCGATGGTTTTCCGGCTCGCCGAGCCAAGGTAGCTGCTGCTGCGTCATGGCTGCACCTCAGCGATCCGTTCAGGTCTGCACAGAAAGCGGTGCAGTGGCAGCAAGTGCACGCCGTCGCGCCACGCTTCGGTCACGCCACCGTGCACCACGATGGCCGTCCTGGCACCGATCGTTTCACGTACTGCTGCAGTGGTACGCAGCTTTGGCCCGTCCACTTGCACGCTTGACGTGACTTCAATGGTCGCCGCACCACCGGGTAGCTTGACGACGAAGTCCACTTCGGTGGTCTTGTCTTCGCGGTAGTAGGCGATGTCGCCGGTGCCCGGTGCCAGCGACCTCAGATGGCGCAGCACCACTGCCTCGTACAGCGCGCCTTTGGTCCGGGCGTCGCCAAACGGGTCGGCCAGCGCCGAAAACGCCGCCACGATGCCGTGGTCCGTCGCGTGGACTTTGGTCGGTGCGCGCAGGCGTTCAGACGCGCGCGCGGTGAAGCGATCCAATCGCAGCAACAGGCCGGCGTCCACAAAGGCCTGCAACCCGCTCTCTACGGTGCGTCGGTCGAGCGCCAACTCGCACGCAACTTTGGCTGGCACAACCTCCGCGCTGCTCGACTCAGCCAGATAGGCGAAAACGCGAGCCAACTCGGGCGACAGGCGCAGGCGCGCGAGGTCGCGGCGCACGGCCTTGTCCATCAGATCCGATCGCAAGCGGCGCCTTGCCAAGCCGAGGTCGCTGTCGGCGTACGCAAATTCTGGAAAGCCACCCGACTGCAGGTACACCGCCAAAAGGCGGGGATCGCGGAGCAGCCCAGCCTCTGGGTCTTCGCCAAGGCCGCGCAGCCCGACCCACTCGGCAAACGTCAGCGTGCCGATCGGCCACTCGTCCCAGCGGCCCAAGCCCGACTCGCGACCGGGACCTCGCAGCAGGCTTGCAGAGGAATCGGTGGCAACGATGCGCGCGCCGCCTTCGTCCACGGCCTGCTTGAGCCAAAGGTCCCACGGCCCCGCACAGGCCGTAATCTCGTCCAAAAACACGAAGCGTGAGCCAGGCACCACGGGCGCCGCGGCCAGCACGTCGCGGGGCGAAACCGCAGCAATCAGCCTGTCGTCTGAGAAGTCGAAATAAGCGATTTGCTGCGGCGGCACACCGTCGGCGATGAGCGCTTCAACCGCTTGCAGCAGGCAAACCGTCTTGCCGACCTGGCGCGGACCGCACAGCAAAATCGCACGGCGGTCGTCGCGGCGTAACGCGGCGTTGATCGCGGTTACGAGCGGGCGGCGCCAGGGGCGGCTAGCAGGCCGGCGTGCCAATGGGTCGAACCACCATGGGTTTTGGTCTTGCAGGATGCTGTCTATCATCTGGATGCTCCTACTTTGCGCAGTATTGTACATCGCAATGTTCTCGCCCTGCAACCCGCCACAATGCCAGCCACTTGCGACCAAGCCGGCGCGTGCTTGCGATCGCCAATTGCCACCCGCAACCCCCCGGAATACCCTGCACCCCCAGCGGCCTCTAGCCGCCCACGCGCACCCGCCGCGCCATGCACCGCCCGCCATTGCCCAAGTCCCTGCCAGCCATCGCCCTGTGCGTCTGTGCGTTCGCGTGCAAACCGGCCAGCGAAGCCAGCGCCCCCGCCAGCGGCGCCCCCAGCAAAGGCGGCCCCGGCAGCGGCCCCGGCGGCCGCAAAGGCCCGCAAGCCTTCGCCGTCGAAACCCACACCGTCCAAGAGCGCCAGCTCGAATACACGCTCGACGCGCTCGGCAGCGTAGTCGCCTTTGAAGAAGCGCAGATTACCGCCCGCGTGGCCGGCACCCTCGAGGGCCTGAGCTTCGCCGAAGGCGACACCCTCACCACCGACCAGGTCGTTGCGCAGATTGAACCCCGCCGCTACCGCATTGCCGTCGAGGCCGCGCGCGCCACTATCCAGCGTACTCAAGCCGCCTTGGACGACGCCCGCGCGACGCTCAAGCGCCAGCGCCAGATGGGCCCCGAGGTGGCGACCGGCGCCGAAATTGACGTGGCCGCGGCGCGGGTCCGCATCGCCGAAGCCGAGATCGCCCAGGGCAAAGCGGCACTCGACCTCGCCGAACTGAACCTGGCCGACGCCAAAGTGCGCAGCCCGGTCGGCGGCATCGTGCACAGCAAAAAGGCGCAGACCGGCCAGTACGTGCAGCCGGGCGCGGTGCTGGCGACGGTGCTGCGGACGGAACCGTTGCGGCTCAAGTTCGCGGTGGCAGAGCCCGACGCGGCCCGTTTGAGCAAGGGCATGGCGGTGCGCTTTCGTCTGCGCGGCCGGGCAGAGTCGCACGGCGCCCACATCGTTCACCTCTCCGGCAAAGCCGACGAGGCGACGCGGATGGTCGAGGTTTTGGCCGATATCGACGGCAATCCGCAGGCCATGCGGCCGGGCGCTTTTGCCGAAGTGGTGGTGCCAATTGGTGCGCCGCGGCCCGCGCCGGTGGTGCCGCAGACGGCGATCCGGCCGACGGAGAAGGGCTTTGTCGCCTTTGTCATCGAGCTTGGCGAACCGCCCAAGGCCAAAGAGCGCATCCTGCAACTGGGCATGCGCACCGCCGAGAACCTGGTCGAGGTCAAATCGGGCCTCAAGGTCGGCGATCTGGTGGTGGTGGTGGGCGCGGAAGCCTTGCGCGAAGGGGCGCAGGTGCGCGTGGTGCCCAGCAAACCCAGCGGCAAAGCCGCGCCATGAACCTGACCGACATCTGCATCCGCCGGCCCGTGCTGGCGTGGATGATCATGGCGGCGACCGTGCTGTTTGGCCTGGTCGCCGGCCAGCGCATCGGCATTTCGCAGTTTCCCGACGTTGATTTCCCGACCATTTCGGTGTCGCTGTCGCGCGAAGGTGCGGCACCCGAAGTCATGGAAAACGATGTGGTCGAGATCGTCGAAGAGAACCTGATGCAGGTCGAAGGCGTGCGCACCATCACGTCGACCGCGCGCCAGGGCCAGGCTTCGATTTCCGTGGAACTCGAACTGTCGCGCAACGTCGACGCCGCCGTGCAAGACGTGCAGGCCAAGGTCAGCCAGGCGCAACAACGCTTGCCGCGCGACCTCGACGCTCCGGTCATCAGCAAAAGCAACCCCGAGGACAACCCGATTCTGTGGGTCGGCGTGTCCGGGCCGTTTCCCCGCGCGGTGCTGAGCGACTTCGCGCGCTACCGGGTCAAAGAGCGCCTGCAGACCATCCCCGGCGTCGGCGAAGTGATGATGGGCGGCTGGCTGGAGCGCAACGTGCGCATCTGGGTCGACGCGCGAAAGCTCGAAGAGCGCGGGCTGACCGTCAACGAGGTGGTAGCGGCGCTGCGCAAGGAACACGTGGAGCTGCCGGCCGGGCGCATCGAATCGGGCGGTCGCGAGATCGACGTACGCGTGCTGGGCGAGGCGCTCGACCTCGACGTGTTGCGACAACTGCCGATCCGCGAGGTGGGCCAGCAGCTGGTGCGCCTGACCGATGTGGCGCTGGTCGAGGATGGCTTTGAAGACGCCCGCCGCATGGGTCGCGTCAACGGCGAGCCTGCGCAGGGCATGGGCATCAAGAAGCAGCGCGGTGCCAATACAGTGGCGGTCGCGCGCGCGGTCAAAAGCAAACTCGACGACATTCGCAAGACCCTGCCCGAAGGTATGCAGCTCGGCGTCAACTTTGACTCGTCGCTGTTTGTCGAAGAATCGGTGCGCGAAATCCAATGGGAACTGGCGCTGGCGGTGGCGCTGACGGGGCTGGTGTGCTGGTTGTTCCTGGGCTCGCTGTCGAGCACGGTCAACGTGGTGCTGGCGATTCCGATGTCGCTGCTCGGCACCATCGGCGTGCTGTGGGC
>SXRM01000241.1 GCA_005792545.1 Pseudomonadota bacterium
ACCGCCGCCGCATCCAAATGCAGCGCGTGGTCCTTCTGATGCGCCGCAATCACCTGGCCAATGCTGCCAAAACGGTAGCGCCCGAACAGCCGTTCCAGCTTGGGCAGCGTGCTGGACAGGCCGACGTAGTACTTGAACCTGCGCTTGGCACTGAGCGGCATCCGCGGCTGACCGGGGTCGATTTCGCGCGGATGCACGTAGGCGATGACAGGGTCACCGGTCCACTGGTGCGCTTCCCAGCACGCGCGCAGCGCCGGCCACGGCAGCAGGCGCAAGTAGCCGCCGCCTGCAAACGGAATGGCGCGGTCGCCCAGGTACAATGGCACCGTTGGCGCCTCGATCAGCGTCCGACCATCGGGCAGCACCACGTCGAACGGCCGCTTGCGGTGAATCGGGTAGCCGCCGTGCGCCCGCCGCGCCAAGAACATCGAGGCATCGACGGTGATGCCGCGCGATGCCAGCACCGGCAGGGCCCACGCCTGCGCCTTGCCGAGCGAAAACCCGGGCGCGCGAAACAGCTTGACGGAGCCGGCGCCGGCCTTGGCCAGGGCGTCCAGCGACTGGTCCAGATCGCGCGCAAAGCCCTCGCGACCCAGGTCGCCGATCAACTGATGCAGGTGGCCGTGCGAGCCGATTTCATGCCCGCGGCGGGCGATCTCGGCCACCAGATCGGGTGCCGCCTCAGCCACCCAACCCAGGCAGAAGAAGGTGGCGCGGACACCAAAGCGATCGAACAGGTCAAGCAGCCGCAGGGTGTTGGTGGCGACCCGCGATTCCTGTTGCGCCCAGCTGGCCGGCTGCGGCGCTTCGGCCGCCTCGAGCACGTGGAACCAGTCTTCGACATCGACGGTCATGGCGTGCAAGACGCCTTTGGCGTTGGGGTTTGTGGCGGAACCAGTGGGGACGGTGGGGGCTGGGCCGGGCGTTTCCATGCTGCTAGTCTGCGAGCCATGACCCGCGCCCGCAAGCCCTGGGACCCGCGTTTGTCGCGATTGCGTCATGCGATCGTGGCTTTGGCCGCGCTGGCGCTGTCGCCGTGGTGCGGCGCGTGTGGTGCTGCGCAGTGGGGCCGCGACCCGTATCCGCTGCACGGCGAACCTGAAACGGTGACGTTTGTGGCGGTGGGGCCGCGGGTGCGACTGGCGACGGCGCCTGACGTGGATGCCTGGACCGCCCATGACCTGGCCGCGCGGGACGACGGCCCGCGGCGCTGGCTGCGGGTGCGGGGCGAGCGCGGTGGCTGGCTGGCGGTAAGTCCCCACGACCCCGCTGCTGCGGGCGATCACTGCGCCGAAGCGTTCGCAGGTGCGCAGGGCCTGGACCTGTGGCTGTGGGTCCGCAAGGCCGAGGCGCAGGACGTGCTGACGGCCCCACACGTAATCGATCACGCCAACGGTACGGGGCTGTGGCTACGGCCGGGGACGCCGGTGGGTCCGCCGGTTGCCGACGCGGGCGGCGGCCGGCACTGGCGTGGCGTGCGCACCGACCAGTTCCTGACCGCTGTGGCGGTGAACGCCGCGGCGCTCGGCGACCGTTACCAACCTTCACACCTACCGGCCGCCGCGACATCGGCAGAGGGCCTGTGGTCCAACACCGGCGCGCGACTGTGGCTGGGCGACGGTGAATTGCTGTTGCGTGACAAGCAGATGACAGTCGAGCTGTGGCCCGTGGCAGGCGCCTCGCCGTTGCCCGCTGGCGCGCTGTACGAAACCCGCGACCGCTGCGGCGTGTACCGCCTGCGCGCCGGGGTCGAAGCGGTACAGGCCGGTGGTGGCATGCTCGGAATGCTGGGCAGCGCTGCCAGCGGCCGCACAGCGCTGCGAGCCGGGTCGCCGCTGTGGTGGCCCGACGGTCGACCAGCTGGCACCGCAATCGCCCGCTTCGAGCTGGGCCGGCAGGTGGGCAGCCAGACCGAGGGCCACCGGTGTTTTGCGATCGCGCCGTTTTCGTGGTGGTCGATCGGCCCCGATCGCGCGCCGACGCGGCCCGGCCTGCGGCCCGAGGAGGTGGCGGTTTGCGCGCTGGTGGCCGATCTGCTGCCGGCTGCCAAGGCGCCGCAACGGCGCTGATCACGGGTCACAGACCAGCAATTTGACAGGCTGCGACTGCTTGCATAGCGTCCGCGGCGCCGGTGACCGCCGGCCCGCGTGCTCGGCGGAGCGGTCCTGGCTTCCCCTCCGGTCGATCGCGGCAGCGCGGTCGGCCAAAAGCAGCTTGCGATGATCTTTACCGAAACCCGTGAAGGCCGGCGCTTTGTCGGCGAGGTGCCGCCCGGCGTGCCGCTGGTGGCCTCGCTGCGCCAACTGGCCGACAACTACCGCATCGACTGTGGCTGGTTCGACTGCGCGGGCCAGGTACGCGACGCACTGGTGCGACCGCTACAGCCCAACGGCGAGTTTGGCGAGATCGACACCATCGCCGGTTGGTCGCTAATCAGCTCACTTAAGGTCGCGTTTTCACACAAGAACGGCGCCAAGGACATCGCAGCCCGGGTGGTCTTGTTGCACGGCGAGCGCACGGTCGGCGGGCTGCTCGAAGAGGCGGTGTCGGGCTCGGTCGAACTTGCTGGCCAGACCTTTGACGACATCACCTTGCGCCGACACGTCGATTACGACTCGGGGCTGTGGCGGTGGATGGATGTCGCGGTCAACATGGTCACCGCCGAGGCCGATCCGGTGCGCTCCGGCAGGCTGGCGATGGAAGCGATGCCCTCGCGGCTGCTCGAACCCGAGGAGATGCCGCAACTGCACGTCGGCGACGCCCTGCAGCATCCGGCGCTCGGTTACTGCGTGATTACCCAGGTCCACGATCAAGATCGCGTGGCGATTCAGGTGGCTTCGGGCAAGATCGCGCAACTGCACCTGGGCGTGCTGACACTGACCCGCGGCCAGCAGAAGCAAGGGCGGATGACCTACGAAGTGCAGGTCCGCCGCCGTAATATCTAGCGCAATCAGACAGGGACAGCGATGGACGTGGCCACCGCGATTCGCACGCGGCGATCGCACAAGCTTTTCACGGGCGCGGTCGTGCCGGACCGGGTGCTCGCCGAGCTGGTCGAACTGGCCACCTGGGCGCCCAACCACAAGTTCACCGAGCCCTGGCGGTTCACGGTTGTGCCCCAACGGGCGTTGCCGGCGTTGGTTGCGGCGATTGGCCGCGCGCTGGCGAGTCGCGCCGATATTGCGCCGGAAAAAGCCCGCGCACAGACGGACAAGATCGCTGCCATCCTGGCCGGCGCTGGCGGGGCAATTGCCGTGCGGCAGGCCTTGACCGGCGCTGACCTGGAGCGCCAGCGCGAGGACTACGCGGCCTGCGCTTGCGCGATCCAGAATATCCAACTGGCGGCGTGGGATCGCGGCATCGGCTCGTACTGGACCACCAGCGACGCCTTTATCGGCCCGGCGCTGGCTGAGCACTGGCACAGGGCCGACGACGAGATCATGGTCGGCGTGGTGGTGCTGGGTGTCGCGGCGGCGGAGCAAAAGGCCGTGCGCTACAAACGGCCCGAAGAGCTGACGGTGTGGCTCGACGTCCCCGAGATCGGGCTATAGGCAGTCAGTGTACCGCTTTGACGTGGAGCATGTCTGCGCCCAATCGGGCGCGCGCGCCGGCCGGCTGCACCTGACCCACGGCCAGGTGTTGACGCCCATCTTCATGCCGGTCGGCACCCAGGCCACGGTCAAGGGGCTGCAGCCGCGCGATGTCGGGGACGCCGGGGCCCAGATCATCCTGGCCAACACCT
>SXRM01000242.1 GCA_005792545.1 Pseudomonadota bacterium
AGAGGGTGTGGCCAAAATCCCACCCAGCTACGGCCAAAGATCCTGGACATCTCGCGGCTTACGTCCTCCCTGCCCGGGTTAATTGGATCCTGGCTCGGTCTGCGCACTTCAAGTGCGCCTCGGTCGGTCGCTCCGGGCGCGCTCGCGATCTGCCTGCAGGCTCTTCGACCTCGCCGCGGGCGTGATTTAGCCACACCCTCTTAGGGGCTGTGCAAGCACAACTCGATCGCCGTGCCAGGCAGCGGAGCGGCGAACCGGCTTGCAAAGACGCGAGCTTGCGACCCACGGAACTAGCAAATGGGCTCAGTGGAAAATCGACTAGATTTTTCACGGGACCTACTTGTCAGCCCGCACCAGGATGTCGTCAACAAAGATGCCGGCGCCACTATTGCCGCCACAGTCGAGCGAATCGAACTGGAAGATCAACTGAACGGTCTTGTTGTGGAAAGCGCTGATGTCGAACGTGGCATCGCCCCACTTCTTGTAGTAGTTGGACTTGACCGGCGAAAAATCCGCCTTGGTGGCCGCGCCGCCGATTTCCTGAACGGTGACCCAGTACTTATCCCAAGTTCCGATTTCCGCGTCGACGTAGGTCTTGAAGCTCAAGAAGGTCTTGGCGCCGACTGCGGGCGCTTTGACCACGAAGTTGCCGGTCTTGGCCGTTCCGGTCACCTTGCTGGTGCCCGCCGGGCAGGTGAAGTCGTAGACGCCATTGACCAAGCCGTTGAAATTGAGCGAGCAATCGCCCGAGAAGTAGGCCAGGCCCGCGTCGTTGTTGACGCCCCAACCGATGGCGTTGGCGTTGGCGATGGTAAAGGCGCTGGCGTTGCCGCAGGTGATCATCTCACCCCATGAGGGCTCAGCCTGGGTGCTAATTTGCACGTCGTCGATGAACCAGCCCTTGCCGCCATTGGCAGCCGAGTCCTTGGTGTTGAAATGGAAGTTCAGCCGGACTTTCTTGCCTTTGACACCGCTCAGGTTGATCCAGGCCCAGCGCCAGCCATTCTTGTGGTTGCTGGCGGTACTGAGCAGCGCGTTGACTGGCAGCGACACGAAGGCATCGCCGCTGACCTCGACGTAGCGCTGGTCGTAGTTGCCCGATTCAGTGTCCGCATACTCCTTGAACAGCAGCGTCACCGCACCCGTGCCCGCGTTGGTCAAGTCGATCACCGGTGAGGTCGCGCGGGTCTGCACGAGGCCAGGGAACGACGAGCCGTTGTTGACGTTGAGCGACGTCTTGTTCGCGTCCGTGACGTTGACAGACACGATGTCCGGCGTGGCGTCGATCGCGAACGCGCTGCCGCTGCTGTTGGCCGCACCGAAAATCCAGCCGTTGTTGTTGGCAACGAACGGTTCGGTCCATGTCACCGCCGGTGTGACCGCCACCACAGGCCCGCCGTACACATCCAACTGATCTACGAAGACGCCGGCGCCGTTGTTGCCGATGCCGTCCACAGTGTCAAAGCGGAAGCGAATCTGGAACTTCTTGCCGACCATGGCCTTGACGTCCACCGTCTGCATCTGCCACGCCGCGGCCGCGGGCAACTGCTGGGAAATCGCCGTCGTCGCAAAGCCGTCGGCGCTGATCTCAACCCAGCAGCGGTCCAGGCCCGGCTCTTGCACCGCCACCCAGCTAAAGAACGCCAGCGTCATCTGCGCCCCCGTGTATGCGGTCGCGTCGACCATGAACTTGCCGTAGGCGGTTGCCTTGATCGTCTGCGAGCCGTCAGCATAGGTGGTGCCGTTGTTGAGGTTGAGCGACCCCGCGCCGGTCAGCTTGCCAGGCGCCGCCGGGCTGGCGTCGGTTGCCCACTTGACGTTGGCGGTGCCGCCATGGTTGACCCACAGCGGGTCGCCAAAGTCGATGTTCGACATGAACGGCAGCTTGAATTCGGGGCAGATGGTCGTCGCCACGCCCAGGGCGTACTTGCAATTGCCGGTTAGCGCGTCGCAAGAGTCCGCAGTGCAAGGGTTGCCATCGTCGCACACTTTGGTCGGACCGGCCGTGCACTTGCTGTCCTTGCACACGTCGGGGCCGGTGCACTTGGCGCCGTCTTCGCACGCTGCCGCATTGGCCGCGTTGGCGCACTTCTTGCCGGCTTCATCGCAGCTGTCGTTGGTGCACACGTTGGCGTCGTCGCAGTTGCGCGGCACGACATTTTGGCACTTGCCGTCTTTGCAGGTGTCTTTCTCGGTGCAGTACTTGCTGTCGTCGCAGGTCGCCACGTTGTTCGCAATCTTGCAACCGGCGGTCTTGTCGCAGCTGTCGTCGGTGCACGGGTTGTTGTCGTTGCAGTTCAGCGCACTGGTGCCCTTGCACAGGCCCTTGCCGTCGCAGGTGTCGCCCAGCGTACAGGCGTCGCCGTCCACGCACGGTTTGGTGTTGTTGCTGGTGCTGCAGATATTGTCCTTGCAGCCATCGTCGGTGCACGCGTTGCCGTCGTCACAGTTCTTGCCGATGCCGCCGCACTTGCCGCTGGCGTCGCACTTGTCGCCGCTGGTGCAGGTGTTGCCGTCGTCGCAGGTGCCGCCGGCCGGCGCGGGCTTGTAGCCACAACCGGTCTTGGCGTCGCAGCTGTCGACGGTGCACACGTTCTTGTCGTCGCAATTGACCGTCGGCTTGCCCTTGCAGGCTCCAGCGGCGCAGACGTCTTCGGTGGTGCAAACGTTGTTGTCCGTGCATTTGGCGGTGTTGGGGGTGGCGCTGCAGCCCTTGGCCTTGTCGCAACTGTCGTCCGTGCACAGGTTGCCGTCGTCGCAGACCTTGGGCTTGGTGCCCTGGCAGGCGCCGGCGCTGCACACGTCGCCTTCGGTGCACGGGTTCTTGTCGTCGCAGTTGTCGCTGTGGTTCTTGTGCTCGCAGCCCAGGCCAGCGTCGCAGCTGTCGGTGGTGCACGGGTTGCCGTCGTCGCACTTGTCGAGCGTGGTGCTCGGTGCGCAGACTTTGTCTTTGCAGGTGTCGCCGACGGTGCACTTGTTGCCGTCTTCGCATTTGGCCGTGTTGGCGACGCTGCTGCAGCCGGCCTTGGCGTCGCACTTATCGTCGCTGCACGGATTGCCGTCGTCGCAATTGATGTTGGTTCCCGCGCACTTGCCGGCCTTGCAGGCGTCTTTTTGCGTGCAGACCGAGTTGTCGTCGCACAGCGTGTCGTCGGCCAACGCCGAACTGGCGCACTTGCCGGTGGCGTCGTCGCAGGCGTCGAGCGTGCACTGGTTGCCGTCGTCGCAGACTACCGGTTCGCCCACGCACACGCCGTTCTGGCAGCCGTCTTTGGCGGTGCAGGCCGAGTCGTCCGAGCAACTGGCCGTGTTGTTGGTGAATTTGCAGGTGCCATTGGCGGTCTTGTCGCAGACGTCGGTGGTGCAATCGTTCTTGTCGTCGCATTTGATCGCTTCGCCGCCGCCGCAGGACTTGTCCTTGCAGACGTCTTTTTGGGTGCACGGATTGCCATCATCGCAGGGGTCCGCGTTGGCGACCGAACTGCAGGTGTTGTTGGCGCAGGTTTCATCCGTGCACGGGTTGCCGTCGTCGCTGCACACCTTGCCGACGCCCGCGCAGGCGCCCGCGCTGCACTTGTCGTTGAGCGTACACGAGTTGTCGTCGTCGCAAGTCGCCGCGTCGTCGTTGGTCGCCGTACAGCCGACAGCGATGTCGCAACTGTCCTTGGTGCAGGGGTTCTTGTCGTCGCAGGCGCTGGCCTTGCCCGTGCACTTGCCGGCCGCGCAGGCGTCGCCGGTCGTGCAGGCGTTCAAGTCGTCGCAGGCGGCGGCCTCGGCGGCGGCGGCGTTGGCGCAACCGGTCTTGGCGTCGCAGCTGTCGCTGGTGCACGGATTCTTGTCGTCGCACACGGTCGGGGTGCCGGCGGTGCACAGGCCGGCGGCGCACAGGTCGCCGGTGGTGCATGCGGAGCCGTCTTGGCAGCCGGCGCTGTTGTTGGCATGCGTGCAGCCCTTGGTGCCTTTGTCGGCGTCGAGCACGCCGCAGCTGTCGTCGGTGCACGGGTTGCCGTCGTCGCACTTGTCGGTGGCGCCCGGCACGCACTTGCCGTTCGCGCAGGCGTCGGCCAGGGTGCAGGCGTCGCCGTCGCTACACTGCGCAGTGTTGTTGGCGTTGGCGCAGCCCTTGGCCGGGTCGCAGGTGTCGTCGGTGCAGTCATTCTTGTCGTCGCACGACTTGATGGCGCCGTCGCATTTGCCGGCCGTGCACGCGTCTTTTTCGGTGCACGCGTTGGCGTCGTCGCAGGTGGCGCCGTCCGCCGCCGGCTTTTCGCTGCACTTGCCGGCCGCGGCATCGCAGCTGGCGACCTGGCAGGCCGCCGTCGGCGCCGGGCAGTCCTTGTCATCTTTGCAACCAACGGGCGTGGTATCGTCGGTGTCGCCGGAATCGCTGCCCGCGCCGGTGTCGTCCGGCGTGGTCTCGGCCGCCGTCGCGTCGCTGCCCGCGTCGTCGCCGTCTGGGGTCACTGCGTCACCCTGCGCATCGGAGCCGGCGGTGGCGCCATCTGGGGTGGTGGTGGTGTCCACGGCCCCGTCGCCGCCACCGCCTGTGACGTCACCAGGGCTGGTGTTGCCGTCGCCGGTGCCGGTGGCGCCGGTGCCGCCCGCATCGCTGCCGGTTTCGCCGCCGACGCAGCCGGCAAGGGCCAAAGCCGCGCAAAGAGAAAGAACGAAGGCCATGCGGCCGCAAAACTGCTTGGTGGACATGGTCATCGGGCGTGCTCCGAAAGGCAGGGCGAGCGTGCAGCAGCGCAGCCGGGTAGGACCGCGCGAAAGGTACCGCGACACAAGGCGACTATTGTACGGTCAGCGGGGGTAGGGTCAAGCCGATGACGCGCAGCGTCATGGGCACCGCTGCACGCGCGACTAGGGCAACGTCAAACTTGCGTCACAGTCGCGTTACTCGAAGTCGACTTTGTCGAACAGCACCGCGGTGTCGAAGATCGAGTCGCCCACGTCTGTCGCAAAGAAGCTGAGCAGAACTGAGCCGTTGCCGGCGAACGGCGAGATGTCCTTGCTGCCCATGACCCATGGCGTCATGAACACGCCGCCCTTGTCAAAGCTGACGTCGGCCGGCGTCAAACCCTTGAACTGGGCGCCGCCGTCGCACAGGTCGTCGACTTTGGCATTGACCACGGTAATCGACGCCGCTTTGCCGTTGACCACGCCGTCCAGCCGCGCGGTGAAAGCGTCCTGGTAGGGCGAGCCGCAGTACTCTTTGAACTCCTCGGAGTAGTATTTCCACCAGAACGAGAACTTGGTCTTGCCGCTGGGAATGCAGAAGCGCTGCTCGATCTTGCCCACCTGCGCGGTGTAACCCAAGCCGGTCGAGATAATGCCCATGAACTTGCCGGCCACCGGCACCGTCGAACCCAAGCGCGAAATCACGCGACCGTCGCCGGACTTGATCCAGCCCTGCAGGTTGCCGGTCTCCCACGAGGGGTTGAGGATGTCGCTGTGGAAGGCGTCGAGGTTTTGCGCCCCGACCAGTTGGAAGTAAGTGCCCGGGTTGCCGGCGTCTTCGAGTTGCACGTGCGCGACGCCTGACAGCTTTTTGCCCTCAATAATGTTCTGCAAAAAGGTGGTGCCCCACTTGGTCGCGAACTCGTTCGACACTGCGCCATTAAAGCCCGCCACCGCTGCGGCGCCGGCCGCGAACAACTCGCCGGCCATGCTGCCATTCCACAGGCTGCGGCAGGTGCCGAGGTAGACGAGGCTGCGCGGGTACGTTTCTTCGGCATGGCGCTTGATGAAGGCGGGCAGGATGCCATAGGTGCCGTCCGCGCCGAGCACCACCCGGCCGCGGCGGATATCGGCGGTCAGGTGGTCCACGCATACGCCGTTGCCGCCGGCCTGGTTGATGATGCACTCGGACTCGGGGCCGCACGCCTTGGTCTCTGAGCAGGAGGCGCCGCTGGCCGCCCCGCCGAAGTAGCCGCAGTTGACCTTGTGGCCGGTCCACACCACCTCTTGCGCGCCCGGGTGCCGCCAGTCGTAGGCCGTCTTGGCCGCCGGCGACAGCTCGCCAAACAGCGCGTCGCCATGGCTGGCGATGGCTACAATGCCGTAGTGGTACATGTTGCGCAGCCAGCGGAAGTCGGCCTTGTCGTTCTTCTGCTCGTCGGGCGTGTACGCCGGGCACTTGGTCTTTTGCAGCGTGCCGCCTAGCGCCGTGATCTCGTCGGCACCAAACTCGGCGGCGTACGGGTCGAGCAACAGCGCCCGCTTAGACTGCACCTGTACTGTGGCCAGCGCCAGGTTGTCGGTCGAAGCGCCGCCACCGCCCTCACCGCCGCGGTTGCCCGCCTTGACCATCGGCACCGCGCCCAACAAGCCAGACTTGAAGCGCACCCAGGCGCTGCCGCCGGGGCCTGTGCCGACTTCGTCGACGCCCGGGTTGGCCTTGAGCGCGTCCAGGACCGCCTGCTGGCCGCCGTCCGCCGCCTTCTTGGCCGTGGCCAAGGCCTGCAGCGCGTCCGTGCACTCCGCGGCAGCGACGTCCGAGACCACGTCGATGGGCAGGACGTCGCTGTACGCCGTCATGGTCTGGCCGTTGAGCGAGACCTGTACGGTCGCGCGCAGCCGTGCCGTTCCCGCCTGGGCGTCGTTGATGGTGACCTTGCGCGTGTACAGGCCATCGCCCTTGATCTCGTCGCCGCTGGCGGCGAGGCTGCCGTCATCGAGCATCTCGCCGAAGGTGGTCAGGGTATTGCCGTCGTTGTCGACGCGGATGAGCTTGACGCTACCCTTGACCACGTTGGTGGCCTTGCCGATGGCGGCGATTGCGTTGATGGTGGTGTTCTTGCCGGCTTTGGCGACCCGCGGGTTGGCGCGCAGGCGATCTTGGAAGGTAAACGCCGGGTTGTAGGTAATGACCAGCGTGTCGGTCACGGTCTGCTTGGCGTTCTTGGCGGTGACGGTCACCACGTTGTCGCCGGCCACCAATGCGATCGGGTCGGTTTGGAAGAACGGAGCGCCGTGCGCAGCGCCACTGCCACCCGCCTCGGTGCTCCAGGTCACGGAGTCGGCACCGCCGAAAATAACCCCCGCGACCTCGACAATCGACCCCGAGACCACGGCGTGGCCGCGGCCGCTTGGGCCAACGATGCGGATCCGCAGTTCTTCGGATGGATAGCCTGCGTACTTGGCGTTGACCTTCGGGCCACCGGTGCCCCCTGACCCCGTGGTGGCGTCCGCGTTCGGGTTGCCGCTACCGCCGCTATCAGCGCCGCTGGAGGTCCCGCCGTCCTGGTCGGTGCTGCCGCCGGTGGCATCGGCGCCCGCGCTGCTGTCGCCGCCGCCCGTCGCTCCGCCGTCTACGCCCACGCCGGGGTTGCCGTTGCCGTCCAGCACGAATGCGCCGCTGCCGGTCGAATTGGCCGGGGTGCTGCTGCCCACGCACGCCGACAGGGCCAGTGCGGCGGTGACTACGGCCAGGGGACGTGCAAACATGGGCGACCTCGCCGCGCGAGCGGCAACGGGCAAGTGGAAGGGCTGCGCCCAGGTCGGCGCAGTTGGCGGATGGCCGCGCCGCTGGGCGCGTTCCGGGTGTGATCGCGCCGGGTGGCGCGTCAG
The DNA here is from genome assembly GCA_005792545.1 of Pseudomonadota bacterium. Classification (GTDB taxonomy): domain Bacteria; phylum Myxococcota_A; class UBA9042; order UBA9042; family UBA9042; genus SXRM01. The sequence goes on from SXRM01000242.1 coordinate 7,573, forward strand.
CTAGATTGGGCGAACCCAAGGCGCAGGCAAAGCGGCGATATCGTAAGTGGGCGAAAAAACACGATTCCGCCCCAAAAGGCGGGCGACACAGGATAGCCACGCGGTTGCAGACCGTCAAACGGTTTTGTTGCCGCCAACCGCGCACCGGGGCGACGCGCACCCGGGCGAACCGACCGGCGGGATCGCCAGGCTCACCGACCCGCTGTCGGTCTGGCTCGCGGTGCTGCCGGGCATGGCCGAAGTCACAGTTGCCGAGCTGGCGCGGCTTGGTCATCGCGCCACGGCCGCGCGCGGCGGCCTGCAGGTCGCGCTGCCTGCCGGCAGCCTGCCCGAATTGCTGGGGCGGTTGCGCACAGCTGAACAATTGCTCATCGACTGCGGCCAGACAGCGGTCGCGGATGTAGCAGACCTCGATCGGATTGCCGGTGAGCTCGCCGTGCGTGGCTGGCTACGCGGCCCTGCGCCGCGGTGGGTCCTGCACGCCACGGCACTGACGACCTCGCTGGCGGCGCGGCTGCAGCGCGCGTTGGACGCACGGCCCGATCCACGACCCGGGGACGCCGATCATCCACCGACCGTGGTCCACCTGACTGTGGCGCGCGCAGCGGCCGTGTTGGCCATCGACCCTGCCGGCTATCCGCTGCACCAGCGCGGCTACAGGTTGGCGCCAGGTCCTGCCCCGCTGCGCGAAACGCTGGCCGCGGCCGCCCTGCAATGGGCGGGCCACCAGCCGGGCATGACGGTGTGGGATCCTTGCTGCGGGTCTGGCACTTTTGGCATCGAAGCCCTGCTTGCAGAGCGGCCGGTGAACTTGCGACCGTGGGCCTGCGTGCCAGCCCCGTCCCCTGCGAACGTGCCCATCGCCGGTCTTGCCTTGTGCGGCGATTTCGATGCCGAACAGGTGGGGCGCACGCTTGCCAACGCTGAGCGTGGCGGTGTCGCCGGCCGGCTGTGTGCCGAGGTGCGCGAAATGGCCGCGTGGTCCCCAGATCCGACAATTGATCTCATTGCGAGCAACCTGCCCTGGGGCGATCGGCTGGGCTCGCGCGCCGATGCCCGCCGCATCGTGCAGCGTTGGGCTGCCGCAGTGGCGCGCACTGCGCCCGACCGGCCGGCGGTGGTGGTCGTCGCCGAGCCGCAATTGGCCGACGATACCGGCCTGCGCGACCGCCGGGTTCTGGCCACCCGCAACGGTGGCAAAGCGGTGTGGCTGGTCGCGGGCCGGACCGTGGGTCGCCGCCCATGACTAGACCGCTACCGTGGCCGCTGCGAGTGCCGGCCATCTGCCCGCCCGGCGCCGAGCCAGTGGCCCATGCGGCCGGGCCGGTCGGGTTGCTGGTTCTGCACGGCTTTACCGGGTCGCCCTGGGAAGTGCGCCCGCTTTGCGACGCGGCGGTTGCGCTCGGCTGGTCGGTGGCGTGCCCGGTCCTGCCCGGCCATGCCACGACTGTCCAGGCGCTCGACGCCGCCCGTTGGCAGGACTGGTTGCAGGCCGCCGAGATCGCGCACGGCTGGCTCGCCGACCGCTGCCAAACGGTGCACGTGGCCGGCTTCTCGATGGGCGCTCTGCTGGCAACCGTGTTGGCCGAGCGCGACCCGGTCGACACCCAGCGCCGCATGCTGCTGCTGGCCCCCGCATTCGCACTGGGCGCACCGCAAACGCTGCTCCTGCGAACGCTCGCCAAGGTCGGCCTGGTGCGGTGGCTCGGCAAGTCGGACCCACGGTTGCCGGGCGGACAGCGGCCGCCGTGCTACCACGCGGTGCCCGTCGCTGGCGCGGGGCAGTTCCTGGCGCTTTTGGACCATGTCGCGTGTCAGCCGCGCAAGGTGGCCGGACCGATCCTGCACCTGCACGGCGATGCGGATCGCACCATCGACTGCAAGCTGGCGTCGCGGGTCCTCGATCGCATGGTTATCGGCCAGGTTCAGCGACAAGTCGTGCGCGGCGGCCACCTGCTTTTGCGCGACCATTGCGCTGACACCGTGCTGGAAACTGCGATCGCGTTCTTAAGCCCGCGTGTCTGACTTGCCGCTCGCGGCCATTGTCCAAAAACGCCCGCTGCGCTAGGTTGCCGACCCTGGCCGCGGATACGGGGCGGCCCCGCAGCTTGGATCGGAGGTCGTTTCGCATGTACGTCTATATCCACGGCATCTTCTTGTCTGTACAGTTGCACGACGGTGGCTACGGCCAGAACGCCTTTACGGCCGGCTACGGCGCAACCTCGTGGTCCGCACAGGTCCACGATCGACAGATTGCGCTGCACGTCAGCCCAGACGCCATCCAGTTGGCGCAGCACAATGGCCAGCCAGCTGATGTGCATGTGCTGGCCGCTCGCTACGCCGCGGAGGGCTATTACGCAGGGCAGGCCGCGCCAGTAGACGCCGGTCGCCTGCAGGCGCTGTGGAATCAGGCCCAAAAGCCCGAGATGGAGCGCACAGCTGCCCGCGTGCTGTACCTGTTGCTCGCCGCGCGCCATCGTCAAGTGCAGCTCGATGCGCTGAGTGCCGCTGCGTCCCTGGGTCGGTCGATGTGGGAAGTGCTCAGTGCGCTGCAATGCCTGCACGGTTACGGCGCCATCCGCTTTGGCAATAGCCAGGTGCCCAACCCCAACGACATGAGCGGCTGGCAGAGTTCCTGCGCGATCGCGCTCGGCTCGGAACCGCCGGACCTGTCACGGCTGGGGCCGTTTGCCGACGCGCTCTATCGGACCAACGAGGCCATCGCCCGCTGACACCCGCTACGCGCCGTGCAGTTGCTGACCACATCCGATGATCTGAGCGCTGCGCTGCGCCCGCTGCGCTTTGCACCGCCCGTTGAGCACGTCTACCGACCGCTGGATTACGCCCGGCCGATGTGGGCGGAGTACGTGCGGCGCTGGGGCCAGACGCAGGGCCGCGTGCTGCTGGTCGGCATGAACCCTGGGCCGTGGGGCATGACCCAGACCGGCATTCCGTTTGGAGAGGTCGCCGCTGTGACCCACTGGATGGGTCTGCAGCAGCCAATCGTGCCACCCGAGGCGCAGCACCCGCGGGTGCCGATCGAGGGCCTGCAGTGCTGGCGCAACGAGGTCAGCGGCCAGCGCCTGTGGGGCTGGGCGCACGCGCGGTTTGGACGCCCAGAGTCTTTTTTTGCGCGGTTTTTCGTGCTGAACTACTGCCCGCTGTGCTTCTTGGAGGCCGGCGGTCGCAACCGCACGCCGGACAAGCTGCCGCGCAGCGAACGGCAGGCCTTGGAGGCGCTTTGCGACGCAGCGCTGGTCAAATCCGTGCAAGCGCTCGCGCCCAAGCTTGTCGTTGGCGTTGGGCAATACGCTGAAGAGCGTGCACGGACTGCACTGGGCAGCCAGCTGCCGATCGGCCGCATCCTGCACCCGAGCCCCGCCAACCCGCTGGCGAGTCGCGACTGGCCGGCGCAGATCGAGGCGCAGTTGCGCGCGCTGGGTGTGCCACTACCCTGACTACTTGACGACCATCACCACAATCGCGAATTGCGCGCTGTCGGGCACGCGCGCAGCGCCGACGGCCAGCTTGCTCGCCTCGGGCGCTGTGGCCGCGGGTGGCAGGTTCATGTGCTCGGGGTCGGCGGTCAGCGCCGCAACGGCAGACAGCGATCCGGTGAACAGGTCGCGGTCCTTGGCCGCTTGCGACGCCGCCTGAGCGATGCCGGCAAACGCGTCTGGCCGGGCTGAGGCGGCCGTTTCGCGCGCGACCACAGCCAGCGCTGCGTCCAGTTGCACCGGCAGGAGCCCCGCGGCAGTCCGCGCTTTGTGGACGCGATCGGCGATGGCGGCCTCTACTTGCCCGGCATCGAGGTTCAGCGCCGGTTTCGCGAACAACTGGGTCAGCCAGAGCCGCCGCCGCTTGCCGTCGTCCTGGACCACGATGCCGATACCGACGTGGCTCGGCTCGTCGGCCAGGATGTTGCGGCGGTGGCCCAAGCTGTGCATCAGGCCCTCTTGCGACTCGAACACGGTGCTGTTGTGCGCGACGTTCTCGGCGTGGGTAGCGGCGAGGTAGCCGGCCGCCTTGATGCGGTCGTTTGGCAGGCCGGTGCGCGGCGACTGGTGACCGAAAAAGCCGTGCTGCTGCATGTCGCGGCTATGGGCGCGCGCGATGTCGGCCAATTGCCCATCCCAGGCCAATGCCGGCTTGCCATGGCGGCGGCGATCGGCGTTGAGCAAGCGCAGCGCCAGAGCCTCGGCCTCGGTGGCTGACTGGCCGCGCTCGTCAGGCGGCACCTGCGCAGTCATGCGGTCGGGCGGGTCCCTGTCTACCCAAGCGCGCACCTGCAACAGCTTACCCGGCCCGGCCGGGCCTTCGCCGACCAGTTGCACATCCAGGGGCCCGACAGCCGGCCCCGCCACCACGTCGACCGACAGCGCATTGCCATGGACCTGCACCGGCAGTTCAGACTGCGCGTCGCCCTGCAGCACCAGCGCCTTGACGTCGCGCCACGGCACCAGCAGTTGGCCGCGCAGCGACCAGCTCTCGCCCGGCGCGATCCGCACCGGCAGCCCTTGCAGCGCCACGCCCAGATGGGTGCCGACGGCGCCGACGTGGCGCGGCAGCTTCATGCCATGGCGGTACACCTCGCCCACGCCCATGCGCAACGGACCCTCTTTGTCGTCGATGTCAGCGACCAGCGCTTGGATCGCCTGGCGCAGCGGCCCCGGTCCCTCGTCGTTGGTGCGCACCTGCTGAAAAACCGAGTCCGCGGCGTAGGCCCCCGCCGAGGCAATCGCGAACGAGCGGACATCGCTCGGCACCACGTCGCCGAATTCGGTCGACTGATAGGCCAGCTCGCGGGCGGCGCGTCCGAGGTTCGGGTCGTACACGGCGCGGCCGCCCGACAGGTCGCGGACCAGCTCTGCGTAATGGCGGTCGCTGTCGCCGCTTGCTGCAGCAGCGTAGGTCTTGGCGGGTTTCTCGGACAGGCGAATGGTGACCAGCTTGCCCGCTGGCAGCGATGGCTCCGCTTGGGCCGGCTGTGGGGCATGCGGCTCGGTGGGGCGTTCGGGCGCTGGCAGGGCGGGCGATGGCTCGGCTGGCGCCGGCGTGGGCACTAGCGCCTGCGGTGCCGCAACTGGCGGCGGTGGCAGCGGTGCCGGCCGATCGCCGCGGTGGGCCAAAAGCCACACCACTGCGGCTGCGATCGCGAACAACACAAGCAGGGCGAGGGCACGCATGACAACTCGGCGGCGGCAAGGCGGCGTGCAGTTACGCTAGCCCGCGCGACCACCTTGCGCAACCGCTCGCGCTTGGCTACCGTCGCCACCATGCGCACCTTGTTGGCTGTTGTTGTTGTTGTTGTCAGCGCCTGTTCGGGGGCCGAGACCGCCGATCGTCCAGGGCTCGGTCGCGAGATCGCCCCTGCGCCCGGCGCCGAAGCCGACCCGAATGTGGCCGTGCGCGCCGCCGACCCGCCTGCGCGAGCGACGCCCGCCGCGCCCGCCAAACCGACACTGCCGACCAAGAGCGCCATCAAGACCGACGCCCCAGCCGATGTCGCAGCGCCGCCACCCGATGCCGTGCGTCAGCCCAATGGCCTTGCCTACAAGACGCTCAAGCCCGGCGACGGCCCGCTGGCCAGCCGCGACTCGACTGTCAGCGTCCACTACGCGGGCTGGACGACCGACGGCAACCTGTTCGACAGTTCAGTGCCGCGCGCGGAGGCGCTGACCATCGGCCTGCATCAAGTCATCGTGGGCTGGCGCGAAGGCGTGGCCGGCATGAAAGTTGGCGAGATCCGCCGGTTGTGGATCCCCGAAAGCATGGCCTATGCCGGCAAGGAAGGCGCGCCCAAAGGCATGCTGGTGTTTGACGTCGAACTGCTGCACGTTGAGTAGCCAACTTCGTCACAAGCAGTTGTCGATCCCGCGCACCTTGGGCACCAGCCCGGCTGGCAGCACCGGCGCCGAGCTGATCGAAAACTTTTGCGGAATCAAGCCCTTGGTCTTGTACTGCACGTCGGCGTAGTACAGGGCGTTGGGCGGCGCGACGACGGCAGCCAGCTTGCTGCACACGTTGCCTTTGCAGTCCAACGTGGTGCCCACAAACAGGTAGGCGTCATCGATGCTGGCCCAGAATTCGACCTTGTCGATGTCGTACTTGCCGCCGCCGGTGTCCACGGCCGCCGAAAACAGCGTCGCCGCGCCGACCGACTGCACTTGCGCTTGCGGTGGTTGGGGCACGTAGCTGAACGCCGCATCGGCGCCAAACCAATGCGCGAACCACAGCTTCTGGCCGCCGTCCGCGCGCAGCTTTGCGCGATCTTCAATCGTGCCTTTCGACTCGCCCCCTGAAATGCCGTAGCAACCGTGATCGAAATTGGCCGCTAGCGACGTGCGGTGGTCCGGGCCAGGCAGCGCCTGCAGCGTCTGCAGGTGCGCCGTCAGCGGAAAGAACTCGTCGGTGGTGCCATTGACCATCAACACCTTGGCGCCCGCCTTGGCCAGCGCCGCCGCCGGCTCGATGAGGTCGGCTTGCAGCTTCTTCCACTCGGGGCTGGCGATCGACAGGCCGGCTTTTTGCAGCAGGCTGTGCTGCCAGGCCTTGGGCGCCTCGATGGCCTTGGCCCAGGCCAACGTGCCGCTCAGCGGGACCGACGCCTTGATCCGCGGATCGTGACCCGCCACCAGCAGCGACACCACGCCGCCGGCCGAGAATCCGGTGATGCCGACCTTATTGCCATCGACGTCGGGACGGGTGCCCAGGCACGTCACTGCCCGCATCGCCGCCACCGCGTGGCCCCAAAACCAGCTGCCGCGCACATCTTGCAGCGTGTCGAACATCTTGTAGCCGTTGTTGAACCCCGCCGCGTCACCGCCGCTTTGGTTGTCCGGCTTGTCGCCGCCGCCCGGTCCCGTGTACGCGATCACGAAATAGCCCAGTCGTCCAGCAAGTTCCGTGGCGTTTTTTTCCTGCGCCATGCCGCCCAGGCCGTGCGCCAGGACGACGCCGGGCAGCTTGGCCGATCCCGCCGGCCGGGCAGCGAACGCGGCGATGGTAATCGGCTGCAGCACGCCGTTCTTGTGCTCCCAGGCCACATAGGTCAGGCGCCAGGCGTCGAGCAGTTGGCCACCATCAAATACCGTGTGCTTGTCAAAGAACGTGCACGCCGCCGTCGTTGGGTCGGCGATCATGGGCAGATCCCAGGTGGGGCCGGGCGAAGGCTTGGCGTCGCCCAATGCGGAGTCGGCCACAGTGCTGTCGGCTGGCGCATTGGTCGAATCGCTCGTCTCAGCCGGCGCATCGGCGTCATCGGCAGCCGGCGTCCCGCCGTCGGTTGCGGTTGTCTGGACGTCCGCATCGGCGGCATTCGACTGCGCGTCCGTGGCGTCCGCGTCGGAGCCCGCGTCGGCCGTCGCAGCGTCCGAACTGACCAGATCGCCTGAGCCATCCACCGCGATGGAACCATCACCAGCCGTGCCGTCCACGTTGCCCGCACCGTCCGCCGCAGCGGCATCGACGGTGGAGGTTGGAACGACGGTCCCCGGCGTCGATGCGCCACAAGCGGTCAGCGCGAATAGGGCGCAGACAAGTGCGAATGGTTTGAACATAGCAGCGTCTTGCCTGCGGTCGCTGCAACCGCGCCGGGCGCCGCTACTGTACGCCAAAGCTCGCCGGCAGCGTGACCCCGCGCAGCTTGCCGTGGTTGAGGCTGCGCTCTTCACCGCTGCGCAGGGGCACCGCCGTGGGCCCGTGATCGGGCACACCGGCTGCGGTCGCGACGTACTTGAGGCCACGCTTCTTGGCGCGCGCCTCCATCTGCTTTTGCCGTTTGGCGGCGCGGGCCTCGGCTTCCTTGCGCAGCTTGTCCTGGCGCTTGGCTTCTTCGGCCGCGATCTTGGCGGCTTTGCGGCGCTCGCGCTTGTCGACGAACTGGTCCACCAACTCACGGCGCGTCTCGACCAGAATCACCTGCCCGCGCTGCAGCAGCGTGTCGGCGACCTGGTTGAGCGCCATCAAGGCGTCGACGCTGGTGCCCAGCTGCCGAGCGACGTCGCCGAGGTAGCGTTCGTCTTCGATGACGACCTTGCAGCGCTCAGCCGGCGCTTTGCTCGGCACGACGTTGCGCAGTTGGGTCTTTTGCGCCGTGCCGGAGCCGGCCGCGATGACGCCGACGGACAGCTTCTGCAGCTCGTGCTTTTGCGCGCAGCCGGGCGTCCAGCCGAGTAATCCAAGGGCAAGCAGGCCATAGTGCAAAGCGGCGCGGCGCATGGTGGGCATCCTACGGGTTGGGCGGCCGAGCTTGACGACAGGGGGCTTTTACAGTGCCATCGGCGGACATCGGCTGTGCGCCCTTCGCCCGGCCGGGCGAAGGCTACATCGGTGCCGCCCACGATCAATTTTTTTGGCATTCGCGTGCCGCCGCTGTCCGTGGCGCGGCCGGCGCTGACGGTGCCGATGGTCATCGCCTTTCACGTCGCCATGTTTGGCGCCGCTGTTGCCTGGCAATCGCAGCGTAGCGAGGGCCTCGCGGCGCTTTGGCGCGCGCCGCGCGAGTTGGCTGTGCCGTGGTGGGGGGCGGCAATCGGGGTGTCGTGGATTCTGGTGCTCGGTCCGGCGGTCATCGAGGAGCGGTCGGCGGCCCTGCGCGAGGTCGCGGCTGAGCTGTACGCGGCAGTGGCTCCGGTCACGCCGTTGCGGATTGCGGTGTTTGCGGGTCTTTCGGGCCTGTGCGAGGAGATCCTGTTTCGCGGTCCCGTGCAGGCAACGCTGACGTGGCCGGTGGCGGCGTTGCTTTTTGGGGCCTTGCACGGCGGCAGCGAGCGCAGGCTGTGGCCGTGGTCGGCTTTCGCCGTGGTCGCGGGTATGCTATTTGGCGCCCTGGTCGCCGTTTATGACGCCATCAGCCCTGCCGTCGTTGCCCATATGACCGTCAATGCCATCAACATGCGTCGCCTGGGCCGGTACGCACCGACCGCCGCGCGTCCGCGCCGATGACCGACCCGCAGTACCGCTTTGCCGGCTGGTTCACGCTCGACGTGCGCCTGCTGCTGGCGTTGGTGCTGTTCGCCGCCTCGCTGGCCGTGCTGATCTTGGCACTAAAATTCCAGAAGCGCCGCTGGGACGAGTGGGTGGTCGGCTTCCTGGCGCTGTTTGCGGTGGCGTTTCTGGTGGGGTTATTGGCCACAAACGCGATCGCGACCAACCCTGCGCTCAAGGTTGAGACCCTGTTCGCGGTGCCGTGAGCGACGCCACACCTTTGGCGCCGTTGCCTTCGTGGCTTGCGGGTCACGACGGCGCCGTGCAGGTGCGCGTGCATGCTCAGCCCGGCGCGCGGCACACTGGGGTCTTGGGCGAGCACGGTGGGCGGCTCAAGATCGCGCTGCGTGCCCCACCTGTCGATGGCAAGGCCAACGCCGAACTGCTGCGCTGGCTTGCGCAAGCGTGTGACCTGCCCAAGAATCGCGTAACGCTGCTGCACGGGGCGACAGCGCGCGACAAGGTGGTGGAGCTGCAGACAGCGCTCGCCACAGCCCAGGCAGCGCTGCTTGCTGCGCTATCGGCGCCCGACTGACATCGCCCACTTGCGGCACAGGGAGACCACATGGCCATGCACGTTGCCGTCACCGGCGCGTCTTCGGGGATCGGCGAGGCGATTGCGCGTGCCTTTGGCAACAAAGGCTGCAGCCTGACGCTGGTGGCGCGGCGCACGGCTGACCTGGAGCGTCTGTCCGCCGAATTCCCGGGACGCTGTCAGACCTTTACCCGCGACCTGGCCGACAGCGCCAATTGCACAGACTGGCTGGCGCCGGCGCAGGCGGCGTTTGGACCCATCGATGTCCTGGTCAACAACGCCGGCATGGAGAACACCGGACCGATGCTGCAGACCGACCCGGCGCAGGGCATCAAGCTCCTGCACTTGAACCTGCACACGCCGCTATTGCTCACCCGCGCACTGGTCCCCGAGATGGTCGCTCGCAAGTCGGGGACGTTTGTGCAGGTGGCGTCGGTGGCGGGCCTGGTGTCGTTGCCGATGCAGGCGTGGTACGGCGCCAGCAAAGCCGGGCTGGCCTCCTTTTCAGAGGCACTGCGCGCTGAGCTCGACGGCTCGGGCGTCCACGTCGTCACTGTCTATCCCGGTCCGGTCAAGACGGCCATGGCTGACGCTGCCTATGAGCGGTTTGGCGGCCGCGAGGGTGTCGCCGGTATGATGCCCGAGGGCAACACCACTGAACTGGCCGAGCTGGTGCTCGACGCCGTCGAGCGCAAGCGGCCCCGCATCATCTATCCGCGCTTTTACGCGCTGACCCGCTGGGCGCCGTGGTTTGCGCGGTGGACGACCGATGCGCAGATGGGCGGGACTTGGAACGGACTCAAGGGCAAGGCCTGACCGCCAACCGATAGCTGGCCGCCACCGCTACTGCGCCGGCCGCGCACCGCCAGCCACCGCCGACTGCAGCGCCGCCACCGCCTGCACAAACACCTCGCCGCGGTGCGCGTAGCCGCTGAACATGTCAAAGCTCGCGCACGCCGGGCTCAGCAACACCACGCCAGCCGGCTGAGCCAGCTGCCACGCCCGCGCCACCGCCTCTTGTAGCGATCCGACCTTTTCGACGGGCAGTGCCGCGGGCAGGCACCCAGCGATGCGGTCGGCGGTCTGGCCGATCAACACAGCTGCCGCCGCCCGTTCGCCCACTACCGCACCGACTTCGGAAAAGTCTGCGTCTTTTTCGCTGCCGCCACCGAGCCATACCAGCTTTTCGCCGCTGGCCAGTTGCATCGCGCGCAGCCCGGCAATCGCGGCATGCGGGTTGGTGGCCTTGCTGTCATCGACAAAGCGGACCTGGCCGATGCTGCCGGCCGGCTCGATGCGGTGCGAGGGCAGGCTAAAGCTGCGCAGGCCTGCGCGAATGGCATCGAGATCGACGCCCAGGCCCAAGGCAAGCGCGGTCGCGGCCAGGGCGTTTTCGACGTTGTGGATGCCGACGATCGGGTGCTTGCCGGCGCAGCCCAAGTCGGCCGCGGTACCCAGCGCCACCCGCTGACCGTCGCCCGGCACCCACCACAGCGTGGTGCCGTCAAAGCCAAGGCCCCGATCGGGCACGCCCTGCGTCGTGAACGCCTGCCACGCCAGCTTGCGGCCGGCCAGCGCGGCCCGGTGCTCCGCGAGTTCGGTGTCGTCGCCATTGATGGCAAACGCGTCGCCCGCGCCCATCTGCGCCGCCACCGCAACCTTGGTGGCCACGTAGGCAGCAAAATCGCCGGCAAACCAGTCGGTGTGGTCGGCCGCAATGTTGGTGACGACCGCCGAGCGCGGCCGAAACAAGCTGCACGTGTACAACTGAAAGGCGCTGACCTCGGCCACCACCACGGCGTCTCGGCCTAACTGGCCCACAAAGCCACACAGCGGGTCGCCGATGTTGCCACCCACCACCACTTCGTGGCCCGCCTGCCGCAGCAAGTGTGCCGCCCACAGCGTGGTGGTGGTCTTGCCGTCGGTGCCGCTGATGGCCACGATCGGGTGGCCAAGGCCGCCATTGTCGGCGCGGTCCAGTCGATAGAACAGCTCAATTTCGCTCAGAATCGCCGTCGCCAGCCCGCGGATCTCACCGAAGCGCCGGCTGTGGGGCATCACCCCCGGCGAGACGACGAACAAGTCGCCGCGCCGCCCCGCTGGGCCGGTCGGGTCGCCGACGTGCACCGCGACCCGCTTGTCCAACTGCGCGATGGCGGCCGTTAGCTTGGCCTCGGGCGCGTCATCAACGCACAGCACTTCGGCGCCGCGCGCGGCCAGGGCATTGGCGGCGGCGACGCCCGACTTGCCCAGGCCGACCACGGTGAACGAGGCGCCGCTGACGTCGTCCCAGCAAGCGCGGCCGGCCAATTGGGCGTTGCGGCCCAACCTGCTGTCGCGGTCGCCGCTCATGCCGAGGCCTGTCGCTGGCGGATGTAGCGATCGGCGATGGCGAACAGGTCGTCGCCACCAAAAAACAGCACGGTCGCCGGCGCCTGGACGTTGTCGTGCAGCCACGGTGCGATGTCATCAAGCGCATGGACGTAGGTGACGTCCTTGGTCACTTCGCCAATCTTGTCACACAGCACGTGCACGTCGGTGCCAGCGATCGGCACCTCTCCTGCGGTGTACAGCTCGGTCACGACGGCGCGGTCCGCATCGGCAAACGCGGCGCGGTAGTCGTCCATCAGGTAGTGGATCATGGTGAAACGGTACGGCTTGAACACCGCGACCACGGGTCCGGTCGCCTGCGCCCGCGCCGCCTCAAGCACGCGCTTGATGCCTGTAGGGTGCGAGATGTAGTCCTTGACGACTTCAATGCCGGCAGCGTCGACCAAAGTGAAGCGGTTTTCAAGACCCAGGTAGGTCTGGCAGCCCTTCTCGATTGCCGACCACGGCACGCCCTGTGCCCACGCCGTCGCCACCGCGCCCAACAGGTTGCTGGCGTTGTACTTGCCCGGCAGCACGACTTCGATGTGGCCAAGTGACTGGTAGCTGCCGTCCGCCTGGCGGACTTCGACGTCAAAGCTGCCCGTCATGCGCCGGTTGTGCAGATTGCTACCGCGCACGCCGGGTTCGCCGTCGAAGCCAAAGGTCAGAAGCTGCGCGGTGTTGGGCAAGGCAAGCTTGGCGAGGATCTTGCCGCAGCCGGCGTCGTCGCTGTTGACGACGGCCACCTGCAGGCGCGAATTGTCGTGGAAATACGCGAGCACCGCCGCCTCGAGCTTGGGCCACTCGGGGTAGTAGTGCAGGTGGTCTAGCTCCAAGTTGTTGAGCACGGCGACGACGGGCTTGCTGTTGACCAGGCTGCCGTCGGACTCGTCGACCTCGGCCACCAGCCATTGCTCGCCGGCGTGTGGCTGTCCTGCGGCGACTGCCAGCCCGGGCCGCGCGTTGGTGCGCCAGTTCAGCAGCAAGCCGCCGATGACAAAGCCCGGCGTCCAGCCCGCGGTCTCCAGCAGCCAGGCGATCGCCCCGGACACCGTGCCCTTGCCGTGGGTGCCGATGATGCCGACTGCGCGCGACTGGCCAACCAGGGCCCCCAGCGCCTCGGAGCGGTGCAGGATGCGCATGCCGCGCCGCTCCGCTTCCTGCAGCTCTGGGTTGCTCGCTGGGACCGCGGTCGAACGCACCACCACATCGGCGCCGTCCAGATTCTCCGGCCGGTGTCCGATGTGGACCGCGATGCCTTCGATGCGCAAAGCGGTCGTGATCTGCGACTCGCGCACGTCCGAGCCCTGCACGCGCTCGCCGCGGGCGCGCAGCAGGCGCGCAATGCCGCTGACACCCACGCCGCCGGCACCGAGCATATGCCAGACCTGACCCTTGCCGAGCAGCTGTTCGACGTCGCCCATTTGTGTTTACACCTTGAAATATTTGGGGTCGTCGCCAAGCGACGGCAGGGCGCCGCCCGACTCACCGCGCAGGCCGCGCTGCACGTAGGTCGGCAGGGCAAACGCGGCGGCGATAAACGGTCCGTTGGCGTAGCGCAGCTGCGGTTCCAGTGCACGGACGCGCGCACCACTGCCGTCAAAGGTTTGGCCCACGTCCAGGCTGTCGCTGGCTGCGGTGTACGCCCACACGCCACCCGGATAGGCCGTGACCTGACCCAAGTACAGGCGAGTATGCGAAAAAATCCCCTGCAGGGTCTGGACCACATGGGCCACGCGGTCCAGGTAGAACGTCGGCGAGTCGCTCTGCGGCACCAAGATGCCGCCGCTGCGCAGCAAGTGCTTGCAATGTCGGTAGAAGTTCTCGGTGAACAGCTCGACCGCAGCATCCACCGGGTCAGTCGAATCCACCAAGATGACGTCGAACAGATCGCCCGCGGCCGCCGCCTGCTCCACATAAGCCAGCCCGTCGCCGACGATGACCTCCGCGCGGGGATCATCGAGCGCCACCGCGCATTGCGCAAAGTACTCGCGCGCGCAGCGAATCACCTCGCCGTCGATGTCGACGAGCACTGCGCGCTGCACTTCGGGGTGGCGCAGCACCTCGCGTAGCGTTCCGCCGTCGCCACCGCCGATAATCAGCACCCGCTTGGGGTTGGGGTGGGCGAGCAGCGCCGGGTGCGCCAGCATCTCGTGGTAGCCCGACTCGTCGCGGTCGGTGACGTTGGTCACACCGCCGAGCGCCAGCACCGTGCCCCAGCCTTCGGCCTCAAAGACGTCGATGGTCTGAAACGGCGTCTCAAACGATTCGTAGTGCTTGGTCACCGTGTACGTCAGGTGGGTGTCGCGCAGCCACGGGTCGAAATACCGTGTTTTTCCATCGACCTGAACAAAGGATGCCTTGGACACCAGCGCCTCCGGGCCCGGTCGCCAAAGGGGGCGCGGGCGGGCGCGCGGTGTAGCGGAAAACGACCGAACCGGCAAGCGGCAGTGGGCCTTTACGCGCCGCCACCGATGCGCGGATACTCGCGCCTTCGAGCCAGGCATGGGCGGCGTTCGCCCAAGGAAAATGCAAGCATAATCAAGCGCTACGGCTGCACGCCGGCTCAGCCTGCGCATCTGGAGGTAGCCATGTCCGACCCGCCCGAACCCCGCACCGTCAGCGAGCCCCGCAGACGGCGCATCAAGCGCACCCGCTGGTCGCGCTGGGCCAAGCTCGCAATCCTGCCCGCGCTGGCATTGGCGATGCAGTGGTATGCTGGCGCGACCCAAGCCCAGCCCTCGCCGGCTGCTGGTCCACCTGCCGCTCCGCCGGTCGCTGCTCCCGCCGCCGAAGCCGCCAGTCCGAGCGCCGAAGCGGCCAAAGCCGAGGACAAGGCTGCTGAGCCCGCAGGCGAGAAGGCCGACAAAGCCGCTAAGGGCGACAAAGCGGACGCCGAGACCAAAGACGACGCGCCCAAGGCGCCGATCGTCGGCGAAAAGGTCATCGTCGGTGCGTACCTGAACGACATCCAGAGCCTGGACTTGAAGACCCACAGCTACGCGGCCGATGTCTATCTGTGGTTTCGCTGGAAACACAAGGACTTCGACCCCGCCGAGGCGATGGAATTCGCCAACCCGGCCGAGCTGTGGGGCCATGTGCGCAACAACGACAACGAGGAGCCCGAGGACCTGGAGTCCGGCGAGCGCTATCAGGTCGTGCGCGCGCAGGGACGGTTCTCGTGCAAGCTCCCGCTCGACGACTATCCGTTGGATAAACAGACTATTTTCATTGAGTTCGAGGACAAGAACCTCGACGCCACCCAGATGACCTACGTGGCCGACAGCCCGGCTATCGAAATTAACCCCAACATCATCTTGCCCGGATTCGCCATCGGCAAGCCCAAGTTCTCGATCGCGACGCGCAAGTACCACAGCAATTTCGGCGACCCGCGTGGCGGCAAGCACCTGGAGTTTTCGCGGGCGCGAATCGAACTGCCGATTCACCGACCGCAGCTGCCACACCTCATCAAGATGCTGCTGCCGGTTCTGTGCGTGGTGCTGTGCGCCGGCATGATGTTTCTGTTCCGCGCCACTTACGTCGACAGCCGCGTCGAACTCGGCATTACGTCGCTGCTAACTGTGGTCGCGCTGCAGATGACGCTCAACCAGGACCTGCCCGACATCGCCTACCTCGTGCTCGTCGACAAGGTCTACATCGCCACCTACCTGTACGTGATGGCCGGCATCGCTGTGGTCGTCAAGACCACCCACCTGCACGACGACGGCCGCCACGACGTCGCCGACCGCGTCAACCGCTGGGCCATGATCTTGACGACTCTGGTCTACGTCGCTGGGCTGGCTTCGCTCATCCTGCCCAAGCTGGGGTAAGACTTGACTCGGTCGCACCTGGTTCACCCGGGCGTCTGAGCAGTGCTACTGTGGCGCACGCGCCCACCGGCGTCGCCGCTGCCAATGGTCTGGACTGAACCGCGTGCGTTTACGCTGCTGACCGGGCTGGTCGCGCTCGCACTCGGCGTGCCACTGCTGCTGGGCGACGCGGTGTTTGCCGGAGCCGGTAGCGACGCGCTGTCGCTGGTATTGCCGCACTACACCTTTCAAGCCAACACACTGCGCGCAGGGCAACTGCCCTTGTGGAATCCGTACCTGCTGACTGGCCATCCAGAGCTGGCGGGGGCGCAGTGGGGCGTGGCCTATCCGCCGCAGTTGGTCCTGCTGACGGTGGTCGGTGCGCCGGCGTACATCAAGCTCTCGCTGGTCCTGCACGCGCTGCTTGCGCTGTGGATGGCGCGCTGGCTGGTGGGGTCGTGGCTGGCGCTGCACGGGTTACCCGGGTCAGCCCTAGCTGTGGGCATTGCTGCACCTGCGCTGGCGCTGTCAGGCTTCTGGTCAGCCCACACCCACGCCGGCCACATCCAATTCGCGCAGGCCCTGCCGTGGCTGACGGGCGTGGCGGCGGCGGGGCTCGAATTGTGCCAGGGACGATCGCGGTCTGGCGCTGCGCTGGCCCTGTGTCTGGGGCTGGCGATCCTGGCCGGTGGGCCGCAGTTGGTGCCGTTTGGCCTGGCTGGCGCGGCTGCGTTGTGGACCCTTGCCCTTCTGCACACGCGCCGTTGGACAGCAGCTCTGCCGATCGGTGTCGGCTTGGCTTTCGGTATTGCGCTAGCCGCGGTGCAGGTACTGCCGTCGCTGGAACTGACCGCGGAGTCGGCCCGGGTCCGACTGCCGATGGCGCAGTTCTCGCAAGGCTACCAGTGGCAATGGTCGTACCTGCCGTCGCTGCTGCTGCCAAACTGGCCAGCCAAAATGGGCGCGCGCGACCCGTGGGAGTTTGACGCCTGGGTTGGGGTGCCCGCGACCGCGTTGGCCTTGGCCGGGCTGGCCGTGCCGGTGGCGCGGCGTACGGTAGGACTGCTCTGGCTTGCTGCGCTGGCCTTGTTCGCGCTCGCCGGTCCTGTCGGCGCCGCACTGCAAGGTGCGGTACCAGGTGTGGACCTCTTGCGGGTGCCGGCGCGCATGCTGGTTGGCGCCACCTGGTGTCTACCGTTAGCGGCAGCGACCGCAGTTGCCTCGACCCAGGCCAGGCAAGGGTGGCAAACGTTGGCGCTTGCCGTAGCGGGCCTCGGTGTGGTGGCACTGGCCCCGGACGCTGGCCCGGTTGCCGGGATGGCCGCGGTCGCCGCCATTGTTGCCGCAATCGCACTTTGGCCGCGCGCGGAACGGCCACTTGCGCCTGGACTTGCCATCGGTGCAGCGGGGCTTGGGATTGCCGCAGCGGCCTTGGCGGCACTCGAAACGGCGCCGAATTCGCTGGCGTCGCCGGTGGTCGCTGCGGGGGGCCGCGCCGCAGCCAGCCACCCCCACGACCGCGTGGCCTGGCTGGCGCACCGGCGCTGGAACACGGGAATGGCCACGGGCGTCCGCCAACTCGGCGCATACGAGCCGTTTTCGACCTGGCGCACCGCAGTGCTGCAAAAGGCGCTGACGCTCGGCAGCGCCGGCGGACCGTGGCCCAAGATGTTCGCGATCTGGCCGGGTCGTGGGGCGCGCTGGTCGCCGCTGTGGGACGCCATGGCAGTGCGCGCGGTCGTCACCGACCAGCCAGAGCCCCCGGGCGCGAATCTGCGCGCCGTTGCCGTCGCCGATGGCGCCGCGACTTGGGCGACCCCAAGGCCGTGGCCGCGGGCCTTTGCCGTGTCGTGCGCGCATCGCGCTGCGGGACCCGTCGAGGCCGTCGACGCGGTAGCGCGGGCTGTCAGTCCAGCCGCATGGCTGGAGGTCGCTGACGACTTGCCCGCTTGCCCGACCACCTCGGTAGCCCCGGTGGCGTTCGTCCGCGACGAGGCCGCCAGCGTCACGCTACGGGCCGAACTGCCGTGGCCCGGCTGGCTGGTGCTGACCGACCTGCCCTACCCGGGCTGGCAGGCAACGGTCAACGGTCGTTCCGCCCACATCGTCGCGGCCAACGCGGTGGGGCGCGCCGTGACGGTGCCGGCGGGCCGGGTCGAAGTCGCGTTCGAGTATCGGCCGAGGTCGGTGTTGTGGGGCGCCTTGGTGTCGCTGGCAGCGCTGGTTGTCTGTGCGCTGTGGGCGTGGTGGGCCCGACCCCGGCCACCTCCAACGCCCTGGCGCTAGAGCGGGTCGTCGAACCAGCCCTGCTGCACAGCCGCTTCCAAGGCTTCGCTGAACAGCGGCGACGAGCACGCCGGCTCCACGCCGAACGGCTTGCCGTCCAGGCACTTGCGGTCTCCCAGCTTGAGCGGCAGGTAACCGCTGCCGCCCTTGGCCAGGTAATCCAGCGTAGCGATGGTGTACAGCCGGTGCAGGTCGATGGGCTTGCCGCCGACGCTCGCGTCCACCAAGCGTTCGCCGCGGCGCAGGATCTCGATGGGTCTGCCGTCGACTTCCTTGTAGGTCTGCGCCGGCTTGTCGCGGTCGCACTGCATCGTCAGGCCCCACAACACCAAGCCCTGGCCGTGGCCGTCGCTGCCGGGGGCGCAGCCGTGCTCCAGCGTGTCGCGCAGGCCTTGGCCCGTTAGCGTCACCACCACCAGCCGGTTGCGAAACGGGTGGATCGCGTGCAGGTCGAGGTTGCTGACCGGCCCCGGCGGATAGACTGTGTGACTGCGAAAGCCTCCGGTGTTGAGCAAACCGCCGACTACCGGCGCAGACTTCTCCAGCTGCGGCAGCGCCTGCTTTGCGACCAGCATCGCCATTCGCGCCGCCTTTTGCCCATACGGTCCGCGCGGTTTGGTCAGGTCCCAGGGCTCCTTGCGTTGGCCGACGATCACCTCAGGCACCAGATGCGTGCGCAAGTGGGCGACGCGCCTCTCGATCTCCGGATCGGCCGGCATCTGGTCGTCGACCGGCCGCATCTGCCAGCGAGTTGCCGAGGCATCCAAACCAACGCCGCTAGACGCCAGCGCGAGATCCAGTTCGCCCACGAACGCGAAGCGGCTGCCCGCCTGGGTAATCCAGGTGCCATTGACGACCCTGTGCTTGGGCATGGGCGTATGCGAATGGCCGCCGACGATGGCGTCGATGCCGGTCACATCGGTGGCGAGCGCGATGTCCTCTTGCAGGCCGAGGTGGGTCAGCGCCACCACTACCTGTGCACCCTGCGCGCGCAATGCCGCCACGGCCAGCCGGGCCGGGGCATTAATTGGATCGTCGCCAAAGCGCACGTCGCCGATTTGGCTGATGGTGCGGGTCGTTGGCGTCAACAGGCCAAACAGGCCGAGGCGGATGCCGCCGCACTGCACCAGCGCCCACTTGCCGTACAGCCCATCGGGCCGGTCTGATTCACTGGGGTCGAGCGACGTGCCGTCGGCGTCGAGGTTTGCGGTCAGGATCCGGTAACGCCGCAGGCCTTTGAGCGCGTGGCGCACCACCTGCGGGCCGGCGTCGAATTCGTGGTTGCCGAGGGTGCCATAGTCGTAGCCGGCCGCCTCGTACAACTGCCACGCCAGCCTGGCCGCCTCGCCGCGGTTGCCATCCGCGCGCTCCATGAAGCGGCCCTGCAGCACATCGCCACCCTCGAGCAACAAAACGCCGCCCGGTCTGTCGCGCAGCCGGGCTTGTTTGTGCGCCGCCACCCGCGCAATCGAGCCGGCAAAACCGTCGCCAGTTGGCGTCACGGCGCGCGGGCCGTCAAAGTGCGCTTCGCTATCGTTGGTCGTCAGCAGCAGGCAACGCTTGGGCGCTTCTGCGCTCGGCGCCGGGGGCTGCGTTGCCTGCGGCCCGCCGCACGCGGCTGCGAGCCACAGCGCAAGGGGCCATCCGAACTGACGCGCTGTCTGCCTTGCCATGCTCGCTCCAGTCGTGGCGCAGACGGTAGTTCACCGCGAATGGCGGGTTTTGTCGAAAACCTGGCACGCGGCCAGGCCCAGAACGTTGGGGGGCTTTGTCCAGATTATCAAAATCACACGAAAAAGAGCGACAAATCGACTGAAACGGGGCCAGCAGCCGGGCGCAAATCCAAACCCGAGCGCCCATTCTTTTTTAGGTTTGTAATTTCAAGCCATTGGCTAGCGGCCTTGGCGGCGCATCGACCGCCTGGCGGAAACTTTCATCCCAGGTATCCGACGCCCATGCACAACGCAGCC
>SXRM01000026.1 GCA_005792545.1 Pseudomonadota bacterium
GCTCGTCGTGGTTCTGCTCGATGGCCGCCGCCAGAATGCGGGTCACGCCAATACCGTAGCAGCCCATTTCGAACACCGTCTCCTTGCCGGCTTCGTCGAGAAAGGTCGCCTGCATCGCTTTGGAATACTTGGTGCCTAGGTAAAACACGTGGCCGACCTCGATGCCCCGAAATCCGCGCAAGTGGCCTTCGCAGCGCGGACAAGGGTCGCCGGACACCGCCATCCGCAAGTCGGCAAACGTGGCATCGGCCAGATCGCGGACAGGAACCACATCGACCAGATGCTGCTGTTTGACGTTGGCGCCACAGACCGCCGTCGCCATTGCGCGGATCTCAAAGTCGAGCACCGTGCGAACGCTACCTGTGCCGATGGCGCCCAGGTAGCCGGGTGGCAGCCCGGTTGCCTTGACGAACCACTCCGCGTCGGCCAGGAACAGCGTCTTGCATCCCAGCGCTTGCTTGACCTTGACCTCGTTGACCTCACGGTCGCCGCGCACGAAAGCCACCGCGGGCTGATCGTCGGCCATGTACAGCACGGCTTTGATGGTCTGGTCGGCGCTGCACCCCAGTAGTTTGCACAAAGACTCAATGGTCTTGGCGCCGGGGGTGTCTATCGCACGCGCCGGGCCAACTTCGCCGACGGGCGCAAACGCCGGCGCCGGCAGCGGCGCCTTTTCGACGTTCGCTGCAAACGTGCAGACATCGCAGGCCACAATCGCGTCTTCACCGGACTCGGCCAGCACCTGAAACTCGTGCGACATCGATCCGCCGATGTTGCCGGTGTCGGCCTCGACCGGCCGGAACGCCAGTCCCATGCGGGAAAAAATCCGATTGTAAGCGTCGAACATCGCCTGGTAGGACTTGTGCGCACCCGGCACATCGGCGTCGAAGGAGTAGGCGTCTTTCATGACGAACTCGCGGCCGCGCATCAGGCCGGCGCGCGGGCGCATCTCGTCCCGAAACTTGGTCTGGATCTGGTCCAGGTTGACCGGCAACTGCTTGTAGCTGCGGATGTCCTTGCGCGCCAGGTCGACGACGACCTCTTCGTGGGTGGGTCCTACGCAGTAGTCGGCTTGCTTGCGGTCCTTGACGCGGAGCAGTTCTGGGCCATACACCGGCCAACGCCCCGACTGCTGCCACAATTCCGCCGGAATGATGGCCGGCATGAACACTTCCTGAGCCCCAGCGCGGTCCATCTCTTCGCGGATGATGGCCTTGACCTTCTCGAGGGTGCGCACCCCCAGCGGCAAAAAGCTGTAGATGCCGGCGGCGATACGCCTAATGTAGCCGGCGCGCACGAGCAGTTGGTGCGACACCGTCTCCGCATCCTTAGGCGGCTCGCGCAAGGTGGGCAAGTGCAGGCGTTGAATGCGCATGGGATTCTCTTGGGGCAGCACCGCCCGGATTGCGCGGCTTGCGCCGACCGGGTCGAACCCAAGCGCAAACGGCGCGCGGGCAGCGGACGCGAAGGCCGCGCTGGCCGCCTACAATCCGATGTCGTATCCGCCTAGTTGTCGAACAGCTCGTGCATGGTCCGTGTGATGTCGAGCAACGACACCCGGAACTGGTACTCGCTGAACAGGTAGTTATCCTGCAACTGGCCTAGCTGCTTCCACTTCTTGAGCTCGGCATCTGCCAACTGCACGGCCATGAAGCCCGGGTTCAAGGTGTCCTTGGCCACCCGCGGTGCGATGTACGTCTTGCCCGACAGCGGATCAGTAAAGGTCGCGATGTCTTCCGCCGCGATGGACGCAGGCAGGTCGACCTTGGCGTGGTGGCCAGCCAGGAACACCCGCGAAACGTCGAGGTACGACCGGTTGTAGCCCTTGTACAGGACGGCCATGCCGTAGTATGCGGCCTGCAGCGGCATGCGGAAGCGGCTCGATGGGAAGGTCGGCCGCGCGTCGGGAAACACGTTGAACTTGAGGCAGCCTTCCTTTTGGGCGTCGGTCGCGGTCGGCGGAAACTCCGCGCACGGCTTGGGGGCATTGGCGACACCGGTGCCGACCCAATTGCGACGGACCAGCGTGTCGGACTTACCGTCCTTGCCGCGCACAATCTGCCAACCGTAGTAGGCAGCGTCTTCGACGGAGATCGCGGCGAGCAGGTTGGTCAGCTGACGCGGGAACACGTTGTAGTAGCTGACACGGAAGCGGCGCATGTCTTCGCTTTCGTTAAAGCCGAGGCGCCCGGTCATGGTCGGATCACTGAGCATGGTCAGCGCCGCGAGGCGGTCGTAGATCTGGCCACCGGTCTCAGGCCGCGTCACGTAGCCGTTGTAGTCCCAGTTCGGGTAGAGTGGCCGGCAGCCCATGCGCTCGTCGACCAATCGCGTATCGGTAAACTGCGCCTGATCGACGTTGGTGTAGGGCTCAAACCGACCCTTTGCCGAATTCAGGCCATAGTAGCCACAGCTGGGGCGCGCCAACGCTTGCGCCATGGTGTTGAAGCCGAGCAACGTCGCATACGCGCCCGCCAGGCCGCCGTTCAGATCCTGGTTGTAGTCGGTGTTGAACTCTTTGTTCCACCAATTGTCCCTCTGGTACATGGTGTAATCCACGGCCCAGTACTGAAACTGCCGGGTCGCCGTCCAGAACGACCGCTGCACGCGCGCAGAGTAGTTCTGTGGGTGGAAGGTCTCGCTGTCGCGGCTGTAACCGTAGAACCACCAGTAGTTTTCATAGTCATCGAGCGCATTGCGAGTGATTTCATAGGCGTCGACACCTTCGTCGAACGTGCTGCACGACGCGGTCTGGCCATTGTATTCGTCGCTGCAGAAGCGATACGGCACTTCGACGACCGCCGGATCGCGGCAGAAGCTGTCTTCGCCAAACGGCGTGCAAGTCTTGCCGCCCGTGCAGTCGCTGTCGCCCTTGCAGCGATCACCGTGCAACTGTGACCACGCGACGTTCTTGCGCTTGTACATCTGGTCCACGCCGCCGAAATAGGCAGGCAGCGCCGACCAGTGCAACCGGCGATTCAAGATGTTGAGCTTGGTGTTGCCGTCGTGGCGCACCATCTTGTTGCCTGGCGTGGTCGTCTCAGGGTTCTTGAGGTACTTGTCGGCGACGGCCAGCGGTCCGCCGTTGTCTGGATCTGTCTCCAACACCGCCTTGGGGCTCAGACCGTCAAAGACTTCCACCAGATCGCCGTACCCAAACTTGATGGCGGCGCGATCGTACAGGCCGACGCCTGCATCGCGACCATTGAACTTGGCGGTGTAGTCCATCACCGACGCCAGTTGAGTCTCGCGCAATCCTTCACGCGCTTGCTCCGGTGTGTCGGGCAACAGGGCATGGAAGTCATCCGGCAGGCTGGTCTTGCGGTCGGGCTTGCGCTTGAGGGCCCAGTACTTCTGGTGAAAATTCATGGCATCGGTGGACGCCTCGAAATTATGGCGCAGGCCCAGGGTGTGGCCGACTTCATGCTCCTGGGTGCCGAGGTAGATGCGCTTCCACAGCGCGAGCTTGAACTTCTCGCGCAACTGCGTAGTCAGCGTGCGGCCTAGCTCCTGGGTTTTGCGCAGACTGGCGTCGGCGGTATCGGTGTAGAGCGGACCCGGCAGCGCGTTGTTCTGCTCAAGACCTGGGTAGTTGGCGTTGGCAACGTTGAGTGCCAGGCGCAGCTTCTGCATCAGCACCTTGGTCGAGCAATCGGCCCACTGCAGGGTGCCCTCGCCGTTGGTCGCGCAGACGCGTCCGCTGCCGGCGCCAAACGACTCGAAATCACCCGCCTTGGTGCAGTTGCCGCCTTTGGCCGCTGCAAAGTGATCTGCGACGCTGGTGTCGGGGGTGCTTGCGTACATCTGACAGAAAGCCTGATCGTACTGCGCGCCGTACTGTGCAGCGAGCCCGAGCAATGCGTTGTCGGCGAAGTCGGCGAAGTGCAGCGTCTTGGCGCCGAGGTCGTTCATGGTCTTTTCGCGCTGAATGCGGGCGGCGGTGTGGTTCCAAGACGCCAGACTGAACTTGGCCAGCTGGTCCTTGGTCAGGATCGGCTTGGTGCCCGGCTTAGCAGTCAGGAACCGCGGATCTTTGAACAGCGCCGCGACGGCGCGGCCATCGTCATCGCCAGCCAGCATGGCGTCCAACTCCGGCGCTTTTTGAATGAGGCTCATGCGCGCCTGGGCCCAGAAACCGCCGTTGTTGTCGTAAGGCAGACCAGTGGTCAGCAGGATGTCGCGCACATCGGGATCGATCATGCCAGCGACGGCCGCCTTGACGGCGTCGACCGACTGCGGGTCGTCCATGCGCGGCGGACGGCTGTCCATGTTGGCCGCCATCAGCTTTTGGGAATTGAACACTTTTTCGCTGGCGCGCCGGATGTCGTTGACGTCCTTGACGCCACTCAGCAGTTCGATCGCTTGCAGCGCTGCCTCAGCGCCCGACTTCATGACACCCGAATAGGCGTGGGCGCTGGCGCTCACGATTTCGCCGGTCAACGGATCGGCCGCCGACGGACCGTAGCCGTACAGGCCAGCCTGGATCGGGTTGGGAACGGCGTGCATCACGCTCCACCGCAAATCGCCGAAGCGGTGCGGGCGGTCCATCTCCTTGCACCACTTGCTGGCGGCAGACTTGCTACCGCTCCACTCGGCGACTTCGAGGCCCTGGGCAATTGCAGCCTTGGCCGCGGCGTCCGAGTTCTCGCACACGATGAACATCGGGTAGTCGGGCTTGCTGCCTTTGTGGTGAGCGACCACGTCGGCCAACGGCTCTGACCACTTGCGGCCAATTTCCTTGGACTCTGGCACCAGTTCGCGCGGATGGTCCTCGTTCATGTAGTACACGATGGGCACCGCGCTCATTTTGGTGTAGTCGAAGTCGCCGCGCCAAACAGTCGAATTGGACTCCGCGACGCACTTGGGCTTGCCGTCGACGGCGTCGTCGGCCGGGTTCACAAGGCACTTGACGTACTTGTCCCACACGCGGTGCCGCTCGACCCGGCGCAGCGCACCCGAGTGGGTGTTGCCGAACTGCAGGTCGAATGTGGGGCGCTCAGTACGAAAGTAGCCGAACTTCTCGAACTCGACGTCGTTGCTGTCGCGGGCGATGTAGGCGCGCTCCGGCTCCTTTTCGAATTTGGGTACTTGCAAGAACGAGTAGCGGACCTTGAGCTCCTCAGAAGTGCAGTCATACACGCCGCCCGCGTACCAAGGGTAGAAGAAGCAGATCGGAATCTTCCCGAACCCTTCAAGGAACGTAGTCGGCGGCGTCGCCACGACGCGCACCGTGTAGTTGAACCAGCGCTGCGCGACAGAGTCGTTGAGCTTGGTGGCGCCGCGCTCGAATTGCTCGGCCTCTGGCGCATTTTCGCCTTCGTAGATCACCGGACTGCCGCCCGAATAGAAGACCGACGCCAGCACGTCGTGATCAAAGCTGAACACCTGCTGAGCACCCCAGCCGACGCGCATGTACTGCCGCTCATACCAGTGCCGGTCGCTGGTGTTTTCGCTGACGACATTGGTCTGCTCGCCAGTCGCGGTGCTGTAGGCGTGGGTCTTGTCGAAGTGCGACAGGATCGGATAGGCCAGCACCGGCGCGCCGCGATAGATGTACTTCTTGGCCTTGACCACGCAGAACCCGTGGTGCTGACCTTCGTCGGACCACTTGTCCTTCTGACGCCAGCGATCCGCACAGCGGGCTCCCTTGGAGCAGTCCGCGTCGGCCTTGCACGTCAACTGCTGGTAGTCCTGAGGCACGGCGTGCTCGACAACCTTGCCGGCTTTGTCGCGCATCGGAATGTCCGTGTCGGACTTGAGCGCGTAGGCTTCCGACCCTTCCATGAACTCGTAGGTCCGGTAGAAGTACAGCGCGTTTTCCTGCACGTCGAACACGCCGCGAGTCATCTTGCTCATCTCACCCGGAAAGCTTGTCGCCGTGGTGAACGAGGTCTGAATGACTGTGCTGCGCATGTAGAACTCAAGGTTGCCAAGCCCGGAGTTCTTGCCGGTGTCGCCGAGCAACTCGGCCTTGTCCAGGTAGTTGGGCTGGACACGGCTGATTTCGGGCCGGTCCTGGGCGCAGGCGGCGGCGAAGAAGGCACAGCCGGCGACAAGGGCTACATGCTGGAGGCGTTGGGTGTTCATGGTCCGCTCCGGAAAGCTGGAGAATTGGGTGCGGGTCGATACCGTAGGGGTTGCCGTTGGGCGCTAGCCGCCGGCGCCGATGTTGCCGTAGACCTGATACAGTTCGCGCAGGTAATCGAGCACTTCGATCTCCTGCTTGATTTGCTGAGTCATGGCCTCTTTGTCGGCGCCGGTGGCCTTGGTCCACCAAGTGTCGCCGCGGCACGGCGTGGCATCGCCACAGGTGCCGGTGGTGCAGGTCTTGTCGCCTGCAACGCATGGCTGGCACTGACTGCCGTCCGAGCACCCGGTCTTAAGCAGGTTAAGCTTCTTGCACATCGCAAAGGCCGGCGAGTAGCGGCTCACGCTGTAGTTGGGCCGCGGTGCGACGTAGATCTTCTTGCCGAACGGGTCTTCGAACTCGCAGATGGCCTGGGCGACTTCCTTGCCGTCGATCTTGCCGGTACCGAGCGTGAACTGCTCGCCATGGCCCTTAATCCACACCGCCATGGCGTCGGTGTACGAGGGGTCAAAACCGGCCGGCAGGTTGGCAATGGCTTGCCATGCGGCGAACAGACGCAAGCCGTGGTTGACCACGCTCGGTGCGACGCGCGCCACGGTGTTGTCCAGCGGCTTGAAGGGGTCGACGCGGCGGTAGCCGAGCTTGTTGGTCTGCGGGTCAATGCCCGCCGAGCCCGCAAACTGCTGGACGTCGCCGGCCACCAAACCACCCAACACCTGCGACAGCTGGGTCGGATAGATGGTGTTGTAGCCGATGGCGGTGGCACGAAAGACTGGCAACTGCTCGCCCACGTACTCAGAAAGGAAGCTTACGGTCGAGTTGGTCAGCGCCTGGACGGCGGCGACCTTGTCCCAGTAGGCGCCGATCCATAGCGGGTGGTCGAACTGATAGTACCCCTTCTGGGTCGCAAAGGTGGTGTACGGGAACTTGCCGGTGCCCAGCGCGATGTCCAACTGCGAGTTCGGCCGACCGGGCTCGTAGTCGGTGTTGACGTAGGTATTGCTCTTCTTGTCGAGCACATAGCTG
Source organism: Pseudomonadota bacterium (assembly GCA_005792545.1). GTDB lineage: Bacteria > Myxococcota_A > UBA9042 > UBA9042 > UBA9042 > SXRM01. The sequence goes on from SXRM01000026.1 coordinate 7,115, forward strand.
CCCGGAGCCGGGGTGGCCAGCAAGTTGGTCAGCAACTTGAAGCTGTTCTCGCTGGAACGGCGCAGCGCGGCCAGGCGGCGGTCATCGGCGTCCCAGTAGGGGAAGAAGCCGTACACGCGGAAAATGTTGTTGTACAAGGCATAGTACCGGCCGGCAGCCTGGATGGGTGTGAGCCAGCGATCCTGGATACGGGCCATGTACGACAGGTAGCTGCCACCGCGGGCATACCACAGGCGCTCGCGTTTGAACGCGTCGAAGATGTAGTACTCCTCGAGGGCCTCGCCGGCGTGATGGACGATTTCTTCCATGTTGGCGCCAGTATCGAAGTAGTAGCAGCCCATGGAGCCACCGCGGTACTCGTCCGAGCAGTACTTGTACGGCACCTCGTGGTAGGTGCGGTCCATTTCGGAGCGGAAGAAGTTGTCGGCCATCTGCCGCTCCGTCTGCACGAAGTGGTACGGCACGCTGTCGCGGTGGGAATTCAGCTCCGGCGGCATCCAGTCGTTCAGGAAATTGAACTGCGGAAAGATGGTGTTCTTCTGGTTTTCGGTGGCGCCAAAGCTACTGGCGTCGGCGATGGAATACCCGGTGTTTTTGGCCCACGACCGAATCTGGTCGCGCAAGAACTGGGTGTCGTGGTAGACCTCCGCCAGTTCGCCGTAGCCGGCCTTGATGGCCGCGTAGTCATACTTGCCCAGGCCCCAGACGTCTGCGTTGACCTTCTGGCCGTAGTCCATCACCGACGAGTACTGATACTCGGTGCGGCGGCCGGTAACCTCAGACGGATACAGGCCAGCGCGGGTGATGTACTTGCGCGCGTCGCCACCCTTGACGTTGAACTGGACCGTGGTGCGCGGCAACTTGGTGCGCGCATTCAGGCAAAAGCCGCTCTCGCAGGTCTCGCCCGCGTCGCATTCCGACGATGCTTTGCACGCCGCCTTGTCGTGACATTCGCCAGCGACGCAGGCGCCACCGCCACCGCAAACCGAGGCCGCGTCGGCGTCGGTGCACGGCGTGCGCACTTCAATGTTCTGCTGGCAGACGCCCATGGTCTTGCCATCTGCGTCGGTGCACTGCTTGGTCTTGCTGTTGCAGGCCACGCCGTGTGGACAGTCGGCGTCGGTCGAGCACGCGTGCTTGAGATCGCATGTTTCGCCGAAGGTGCCGTTTTCACAGAAGTTATTTGCCGAGATAGCCGTGCCGTTCCAGGTGATGTCGGCGCAGCCCACCAGGTTGCGTGCGCGACCGCCACTCTTCTCGTCGAAGTAGCCATCAAAGTAGTTGATGACGTCTGTCGACGCCGCGAAGTTGTGACGCAGGCCGACCGTGTGGCCGACTTCGTGCTCCATCGTCGCCTTGTACAGCGCCACCGACAGCGCAGTGCGCAGGGCGTCGCCCTTGTAGCAGACGCTCTTGCCGATGCCGTCGCCCTGATACACATCGGTCGGCGTCTCGCCATCGTCGCATTTGAGGCGCTGCGCCAGACCGAGCACAGCCGGATCCTGGAACTCCAAGGGTTCAATGGAGTTGATCCCGAGGAACTGCATGCGGCGCTTCTCGTCCATCGCGCCCTTGGGCGAGGCAAAGCCCAAGGGGCTGATCTTGTCGATCATCTCGGGGTTGATGGCGCCGCCCGGCTGAACCTCGCCCTCGCTACCGACCAGCACCATTTCGTCGTTGATCATCGCGCTTTCGAGCTTGCTGCCGCGAATCTTCTCGACACGCGCCTGCAAGGCGTCGAGGTCCACCGCTGGCAAGTTGTCGACGAGCCACTGATTGACCGCCTTGGGGTCTACCATTTCCGCGACTTTGCCCGGCAGCGGCTCTTGGGTCTTGCCCTTGGCTGCCGCGGCGGCAGCGGCTTCGGCGAGCCGGAAAGTGGAACGAGCCGCGGCCTCGGCCTGGGCTTGTTCTGGGGTCAAGCCAGCCGGATCGGCTAGCGCGCCGTACACGGGCTTGCTCTTGCCGTCCATCGCTTTGCGCTGCACATAATCCTTGATGTACTTGCCGGTCGCGAGGTCTTTGGCGTCGAGGTCGCCGTTCAGCAGATCCACGACGTCTTTGGCATACTGCGAGTAGGTGACCAGTGACGCGCCGTACACGTTGGCGATGGCCCAAAAGGTCTCGCCGGTGTCCGGATCCTGCGCAGATGGACCGTAGCCCAGCGGCGACGACGCGTGCACTTTGGTCACCCAGTACATGTAGTTGTAGCGGGCGTCGCCGTGAACCTTGGGCTTGGCCGCCTCCGGCACTTCGCCGCCGTCTTTTTTGTCGGCGCAGGGGTTGTAGGCCTTGCCGGGCTTGCCGTAAGCCTTGCCGTCTTCGACCCAGTAGCGGCAGTCGTTGTGCGCTTCGTTCTTGCCCAACTCACCAGAAGCCTTGCAGCTCTTGAGACTGCGGGTGAACTGGTTCTCGCACACGACGTAGGCGTGCGGCAGACCGGCCTTGATCTGGTCGCGACGCTTGAGGTCCTCGACGTCGAGCTGTTGCTGCCAGCCGAAGCAGCGACCGACGCCCTTGAGCGTGGCGCAGCTGACGTCTGCGCGGTGACCGGGCTTGACCAGAGTCACGTGCGCGATGTCGCCGGCTTGGAACAGGAACGGCGTGGCCGTAGCATAGGGCAGGCTTGCGGCCATCCGCACGCCGTTGATGCCAACCTCAAAGGTATCGCCGACGGAGAGCCCGTCCTTGACGCCGCTGGACAGGCCATTGACGACGCGGATGCCAACGTTGGTGACACCCGTGCTACGCAGCACCACCGCCGCGTCGCCGCCGACCGCAACCACGAACACAATCTCGCCTTTGCCGACCTTGACGTTGGGCACGTCGATGTCTTTGGCGCCACCAGTGATCTTCAGGTTAAAGGTGCCCAGCTGGGCCTCTGAAACAACGCGACCGGTCTCAATTGCCTTGGAAACCTTGACCTTACCTTTGTCCAGGCTGTTGTTGTACTTGACGCCGTCGATGTCGCCACCCGGCACTTGCTTCAAGCTAAGCGTGGTGTTGGGGCTGGCGTTAACCAGCGCGACCAGACCGCCGTTGCCCAGTGCAGCGCGGTCGCCGCATTTGGTGGTGTCGCCGGTGGTGACCAGCGTGCAGTCTGAGGTGACCACTGCTTCGCTCTTGCTAACCGGCACCACCACGTAGTTGGCACGCTGAGCTTTGGTCGAGAACTCGACCGACGACGCCGCAACGTTGCCGCAGTCCGAGTTGGTCTCACAGAAACGCTGGCCGTGCAGGGACTGGCCGTTGGTGAAGCCGGCGACGCCGTCTTTGGCCCACTTCTCTTCCCAGAACAGCAGCCACGAAATGGTCTCCTTGAACACGTCGCTCCAGCCGTCGGCGGTGCCATACACGCCCTCCAAGTGGTTGACCGGGTGGTCTGGGCTTGTGTGGTAGACGATTGGCCGAATGCCGCGCTTGCTGTAGTCCATGCGGGCACCGGTCTTGCAGGTGCCGGCCTCGAACCAATCGGCCTGGTCGCACACCGCAGGAGCGGCGCAGTCGCGGTTGGTCAAGCACTGCACGGGCTTGCCAGCCTTGTCGAGCACGGGTGCAAACGTCTTGGACTTCTGCCACAGGTTCCAGCGGCCAGCCTTGCTGTCTTTGCCGCTGTTGACCAGGCCGTAGTTTTCGTCGAACCGGTACCGTTCAGCCAGGAAGTAGCCGAAGCGATCCTGCTCCTCGGCATTGGTGTAGCGGCGGACTTCGTAATCGTTGGTGCGCTTGACGTCCAAGCGCCGAAACGCAATGCGGACCTCGACCACAGCGCCAGAGCAGTCGCCCGGCGCAAGCGAGTAGGGCGAGCAGGCACCAGTGGACATTGGGCGACCGTAAAGGCGCCGCGTGAAGTGGAAGTAATCCTTGCTGCCGGCCATGTAGAACTTGGACGGGTTGTCGGCGTCTTCTGCGGGCACGAAGTAGTCCAGTGCGCTGTACTTGACCGACGTCTGCGGGAACATGAAGTTCATGATCGAGTTGCTCGACCAATCGACGCGCAGATACTTGCGCTGCCACCACGGCCGGTCGCTGGTGTTTTCAACCAGCACGTTGGTCTGCTCGCCGGTAGAGGCCGCATAGTCGCGAATCACGTCAAAGTGGCTTTGAATCGGGTACATCGCGACCGGGTTGCCGGTATAGACCTCGATGAAGTCGCTCTCGCGTACGGCGACGTCTTTGCGGTCGGTCACAGCCGGGTCCCAGTACTTGCGGACCTTGCGCTTGCTCCACTTCGCATCGGATCCGACCACCTTTTCGGTGACCGGATAGACAACCAGCCAGCCTTCCTGGACGTCGAACATGACCTTGCCCGAATCTTCGCCGCCAAAGTTGGTCTGGCCGGCAAAGCCGAACGCCGCCGTCGGCGGAATGTCGGTGATCATGTCGATTTCGTACCAGACGCCGTGCAGATCGGCCTTGGCCACGCGATTGACCTGGGTACGATCGACCTGCTTGACGTCAGTCGTGCACGCAGCGGCCAAGCTGAGCAGGCCTGCCAGCACGGCGATCACGCGGATGGAGTGCAAAATCCGTGAAATGGTAAACATGAAAGGCTCCTTGCGGGGCGCGAGACAACATCGGACGGACGCGCAGACGATCTTGCTTGGGCAGGCTTGCCCGCGCAGCGGACGGCGCAATCGCGCCACGGGGAGACTGTGAAGCCGGACGGTGGAGCCGACCGACCAAGCGGACGGCGGCTCCTCTCGCGCGAGGCAAATTCGGCAACCACCGAAAATGCTTTGGCTTCTGAGGACCCTCCCGCCGGCCAGCCGGCAAAAGGGCAAGGGGGCGGACGGTAGCACGGCGGGCGCTAGCGGGCAAGCACAAAACGACATCGCGCGCCCTGGCTGGGCCGGCAAGCGACAAGGTGCGCTCAGCGCTGCGATGGCGCAGCGTTTTGCCGCTTGCACTTGAAAGTGGGCCAAGCTAAGTATCGTTGCCTGGCACGGCAGGTGCGCGAGCACGACTGCCGCCGCCAAGGCTTTGCTTTTTCCTCTGATTCTCGCGTCACCGCCGGCCATGCACCGCTTGGCGCCGTGGCGCGTCGCAACCCGATCGCGGGCGTGGTCGTCCGCCGGGAGTTTGGCCGTGCGCTTTGTTTGTCCAGGATGCACCAAGACCTACCGTCTGCCGCCCGATCGCATTGGGCCGACAGGCAAGGCTCAGATCTCGTGTCCGAATTGCCGAGCGGTCGTGCTGGTCAAGACGACGGGTGGCGAAGATCTTAAGTGCCAGCTGCTGCAGAGCGGCACCAATTCGGGAATCGTCGTTGCAGCGCCAGTGGCTGCCGCAGCGGCCGCGCCCCCGGCCCAGGCAAATTCGGGTCGACCGATCTCCGGCGCTTTCGAGCCGACCGCAGGACCGTGGTATGTGGTCGTCGGCCGCGACAAGGCCGGGCCGTTCTCTGCGGCCCAGATCGCAGACAAGCTTGCCAGCGGTGAACTGACGATCCATAGCCTTGCGTGGCACAAGGGCATGGCAAACTGGACCCGCATTGAGGATCTGCCGGATCTGCTCCGGGCCATGGCTGCTGGCGCGGCCCGCAAATCGGGTGGGTTTGCCCCCGTGGCCACGGCGACCCAAGCCGACGCGCCGCCGGCGGCACCGCCTGCGCGGCCGCAGCCGGCAGCAGCTCCTGCTCCGGCACCAGCAGCTCCCGCACCAGCAGCTGCAGCAGCGGCGCCGGCGCAGCCTGCATCTTCTGCCGCGCAGGCCGCGGCGCGCAATAGCGCCAGTCTCAATGTCGTGCAGGCCGTTGGCCAGCCGCGCGGAACCGGACCGGCCGCTAAGCCCGCCAGGCCAGCTCAGTCAGCGCCCGTGTCGCAACTGCCACCGGTGAAACCGGCGCCAAAGCAGGAATTTGACGAGGCCGGGCCTACACTTGAGGCCGCCTTGCCATTGCCCGCTGGTCGCCCCGCGCCGGGACCGTCGGCGCCAGCCAAAGTGCCGACGGTGCCGCAACTGGCAGGCAAAGCCGGTCCAAGTGGCAAAGGCAAGGGCCTCGCCGATGCCCACGGTGATGCGTTCTTCGCGGCCGGCCATGACCTGAACGATGTCGAGTTGTCGCTGCCCGATCCGAACAAGCACAAGCCGACCAAAGAGGAGTACCAAAACCTCATCCAGGAATTTTCGGTCATGTTCCGCCTGGACAAGCGCAGCAAGCGGCAGAAGGTGCTGATTGGGGTGGTGCTGGCGGCGCTGCTGGTCGCGGCCATCAGCTTTGGCGTGGTGCTGACCATTCAGGGCAATGCCAAGCGGCAACTGATTCGCGACTCCAAGGAGATTCTGGCCGCGTTCGACCTGGGCTACCGCACAGCGGTGGTACCGAGCGCCCCGCCAGAAGCGGCGGTCGCTGCACAGCCGGGCCAGCCCGCCAGCGCGGCCAAAGCCGAATCACCCAAAGAAATCAGCCAGATCGCCGACAAGATCGCCAACATGGTTGCCAAGAAGAAGAAGCCCAAAGCCGCAGCGGTGGCGGTCAACACCGGCCATGCGACGGGCGCCGGGCTGAGCGAGGCAGAGGCCGCTGCCGCCGCCAAGAAGTTGCAGGAAGCCGAAGCGGACAAGGCGCGCCGGCAGGCAGAGGCATTGGCGAGGGCCAATGAGCTGTTCGGTGGTCGCGTGGAAAAGGCGGTCGGCAGCGTCGCCCTGGGCGTGCAGGCGATCGAAGACGGCGAAGTGCGCAAGCTGTGCAAAGAGAAGGCCGGCCAGATCGCAAGCTGCGCGGAGAAGGCGGGCGCGAACCCGTCTGCGCTCAAGATTTCGATTACCGCCATGGGCGGCGTCGGCACGGTGGTGGCCATCGCCGACGGCAAGGCCAACGATGAACTGGGCAGTTGCATCCGCCAGAAGATGTCGGGGGTTGCGTTCGGCCGTCAGCCGGCGCCCAAGACGGTCGAATGCAAGGTCAACTGAGCCGTTGCGGTAGGGCCGGCGCTGCCGCCGGGTGAGGTGCACCATGTTGTCTCGCAGCATGTGGGCGTTGGTCGCTGTTGTCGCAGGCCTGGCTGGCCTGCCGGTCATGGCGCAGGCGCAGGAAGTCAGCATCTCTTTCAAAATCCGCGGGTTTTCGGCCGACCAGAAGCAGATGCTGGTCGAGATCGACGACGAGAACGCCGCCGGACCTGTGCTGCGCGTCTATGACATCGAGCCACAAGTGGCGCCGGCCAAGAAGTCGCAGCCCATCCCGTTCACCAAAGCCGATGGCCCCAAGGCCGTGCGCGAGGCCAGAAAGAAGCTCAAGTTCGCCGATCCGGGGCTAGAGGACATGATCTATCCGCTCGACCCCAAAGACGAGACCAAGTCGCTGAGTTTCTTTGGCTTGATGGCAGCCAAGGATCGATTCGTGCTGGCCGCGACCGACAAGCAGCGCTTGGGCAAGGTCAAGGACATCCCCATCAAAAGCGACCCGGAGACCAAGACGCTGGCCAAGGCCAACCTGCGCGGCGTGTTCTGGACGGCGGACCGCAAACTGATGGTGGCGGTGGTCAACCAGAAGATCGAGACGGGCTCGTTTACCAGCGACAAAGACGAGTTCCACGTTATCAAGTTCAAGCCCGCCGACATCCAGTGGGTCGACAACTCACCCGAACCCGCTCCGGCGCCCAAGTAGCACAACAACTGCATGGCGGAACCTGAGACAGGGGACGGCGCTGGGCCGAAGCGCCGCCGCAGCGACGACGTGCGGCTGCTGCGGCGCTACTGGCCGTTTGTCTCGCCGGACCGCGGCTGGCTGGCGCTCGGTCTGCTGTCGGTGCCGGTGATGTCGCTTGGCGGCCTCGCGCAACCGTACCTCATCAAGGAAGCCATCGACGGCCCGATCGCGGCCGAACTGCGCGGCGCCGCCTATAGCGGTCCGTGGACAATTGGCACGCTGGCACTGGTGTTTCTGCTGGCGGTGATGGCGGAGTATGGTTTTCGTGGCTTGCAGCTGTATGCCCTGCAGCATGCGGGGTATGCGTCGCTGACGCGGCTGCGGCGGGCGGTGTTCACGCACGTGTTGAGTCAGGGCGGCAAGTTCTTTGACCAGCGTGCGACGGGCACCTTGTTGTCGCGCACCACCAACGATGTCGAAGCCTTGGGCGAGGTGCTGACCTTTGGCATCATCGGCATCTTGGGCGACATCATTGACATCCTGGCGATCTTTGGTGCGATGGTGGCGCTCGACGTGCGGCTGACCGGCATGTCGCTGGTGGTGACACCCATCATCGTGTTGGTGGTCAACTACTTTCGGCGGCAGCTGCGCAAGCACTCGACGGAGATCCGGCGATCGATGGGCGAGGCGTCGGGGGCTTTTCAAGAGGCACTGGCCGGAGCCAAGGTGGTGCAATTGCACGGCCGCCGCGACACCACCGTGCAGGAGTACAAGGCCCTGAACTACCGCTACTTTGCGGCGTACAAGGCCTCGAACTGGTACGACGCGTCGCTGTACGCGGTGATGGACGGTGTGGCGTCGCTTAGCATCGCGCTAGTTATCTGGTACGGCGGCGGCGCCGCATTGCAGGGGGCGGTGTCGGTGGGCTTGCTGGTGGCCTTCATCCAGTATATCCAACGGGTTTTCGTGCCGATTCGCGAGTTGTCGGGCAAGGTGGCGACCATCGAGCGCGCGCTGGCAGCGCTGGAGCGCATCTTCGGCCTGTTGGACGTCGACGAGCGCCTGCCGCAAGGCAACCACGCGCCCGGCAAAGTGGCCGGTCGCATCGAGTTTGACGGCGTGCAGTTCAGCTATGACGGCAAAACGCCTATTTTGCGCGATGTTCGGCTGGAGGTGGCGCCCGGCAAGATGCTGGCACTGGTTGGTCCGACTGGATCCGGCAAGACCACGCTGGCGCGGTTGCTGACGCGGCAGTACGCCGCCGCCGACGGTGCGGTTCGACTGGACGGTACGCCTGTGGAAATGTGGCAGGTCGGCACCCTGCGGCGCGCCATAGGTGTCGTCCAACAGGACGTGGTGCTGTTTTCGGGCACGTTGTTCGACAACGTGGACCTGGGGCGCGGCCTCGACCGCGCCACCATCGAGACTGCGCTGCGTGATGCGTGCTTGGGCGACGTGCTAGACCGCCTGGGCGGACTGGACGCGCAACTTGGCGAAGGCGGCGGCGGGCTATCGGCGGGCGAGCGGCAACTGCTGAGCATTGCGCGCGTGTTGGCGGCCAACCCGGCGGTGGTGGTGCTCGATGAGGCGACGGCGAGCATCGATACGCTGACCGAACAGAAAGTGCAGGCCGCCATCGAGCGAGTGCTGGCGGGTCGCACAGCGCTGGTGGTGGCGCATCGTCTGAGCACGGTGCGGCGCGCCGACCAGATCGCGGTGCTGCGCCAGGGCGAGGTCGTCGAGTGCGGTGACCATCAGGCGCTGGTCGATCGGGGAGGGCTATACGCCGAACTGGTGGCTGCCGGCGAGCGACAGGGCGCGATCGCTTAGCCGATAGCGACGGTTCAATCCGCGACCCAGTTCGCAAAGCCCCTGAAAAACCCCAGCTTTTCATCGCCGCGCCACAGCTCGCCCCATACCACGCCTTCGCCGACGGTGCCTTTGAGCATCCGACGCTCGCTCGGCGAGCCGGCGTTGCCGTCGCAGCCAGGGCGAGCTGCGTCGTATTCGGCCTCGAAAGTGCGCTCGGTGCGCGACAGGCGGCATAGCACGAAGTCCTCGGGCTTGCCGGGGTCGGCCAGGTGCAACTTGCCGGACTGCCCGTCTTGGGCGACGGTCAGGACCAGCGCTTGGGCGCGGACCGGTCCCAGGTCGGCGGTGCCGCGCCAGGCCCCGGCCCAGGGCGATCCGCAGGCACCGCACACAAGCAGTACAGTGAGCAGGCGTTTCATGGGTCCTCCGAAGGGCTGGGTGCGGCGGCGAGCCACAGGTCGTACAGGTCGTTGCGCGACCGCCCAGTAGCCAAGGCCAGGCGCTGCAGCGCAACCTTACGCGGCTCGCCAGCGGCGCGCGCGGCGGCGACCAGCGCCACAACGTCAGGCTCGGCGGGCGTATTTCCATCCGCGGCGGCGGCGACTTCAACGAGCAACACGGCCTCGCCGCGCAGTTGCTCTGGCGTCAACGCGGCCGCCACGCTGGTCGCAGTGCCGCGCAGGTACTGCTCGTGGATCTTGGTCAGTTCGCGCGCCACGCAAAGCTGCGCCGTCGGTGCCGCCACGGCGAGATCGGCGAGGACGTCGTTGAGATCGCGGCCTGGGACGTAAAATGCGTGGGTCATCGGCCCGTCTGGGCCCGGCCGCAGCTGCTGCTGCCAATCGCGCCGCCGTTGCGCCGCCTTCTTGGCCACGAAGCCCCAAAACGCAAAAGGGATCGGACGCAGGCCGCTGCCGGCCAGCGCGACCGCAACCGCAAACGGTCCCGGCACGCTGCGCACCTCGATGCCTGCGGCATGTGCGGCCTGAACCAACTCGGCGCCGGGGTCGGACAAGCAGGGCGTGCCGGCGTCGCTGACCAGGGCAAGCTGCGCCCCCGCGAGACAGCGTTCAACCAGCGCAGGTGTGCGCGCGTGCTCGTTGTGTGCATGCAGCGACTCCAACGGCTTATGCAATCCCAGGTGCGACATCAACTGCGCAGTGTGGCGGGTGTCTTCGCACAGGACCGCGTCGGCCTCGGCGAGCACCTGCACCGCCCGCGTCGACAAGTCGCCGAGGTTGCCGATGGGCGTCGCCACGATGTGCAGCGACCCGGTCGCGGCGCGCGCCATCCGCTACTTCTTGGCGGTAGTCGCCTGTCGATTGGCGTACTGCAGGGCAGCGCGCGCGAACCCGACAAACATCGGGTGGGGCTGCAGCGGCCGCGACTTGTATTCGGGATGGAATTGGCAGCCCAAGAAGTAGGGGTGGCCCGGCAACTCGCACATCTCGACCAGGCTGCCGTCGGGCGACAGGCCCGAAAAGCGCAGGCCCGCGGCCTCAAGGCGTTCGCGGTAGCCATTGGCGACTTCCAAGCGGTGGCGGTGGCGTTCGCTGGTTTGCGCGACCCCACCGTACACTTCGCGCGCCAGCGACCCCTCGGCCAGTGCGCACGGCCAAGCGCCCAGGCGCATCGAGCCGCCTTTGTGGGTCACGGCACGCTGCTCGCGCATCAGGTCAACCACCGGGTGCGGCGTGTGCTCGTCGAACTCGGTCGAGTGGGCACCTGCAAGGCCGGCGACGTGGCGCGCAAACTCGACGACAGCCAGCTGCATGCCCAGGCAGATGCCAAAGAACGGCAGGCCGTGCTCGCGCGCATACCGCACAGCCTTGATCTTGCCCTCAAAGCCGCGCTTGCCAAAGCCGCCGGGCACCAGCACACCGTGAACGCCGGCGAGCAGGCCAGCAGCGTCGCCTTCGAGCAGTTCCTCGGCGTCGAGGTAGCGCAGCTCGACGCGGGCGTCGTTGGCCACGCCGCCGTGGGCCAGCGCCTCGCCCAGCGACTTGTATGACTCTTTGAGTTCGACGTACTTGCCGACGATGCCAATGATCGCCGTGCGCGGCGCGTGCTGAAAGGTGTGCGCAAAGCGCGCCCATGCCGACAGGTCGGGCTCGCGCCAGTGGTCGCGAAACAGGTCCAGGGCGTTCAGCACCTGGTGATCCAAGCCCTCAGCGTGCAGCGTCAGCGGCAGGTCGTAGATGCAGGCGACGTCGGGGGCCAGGATCACGCACTCTTTTGCTACGTTGCAAAACAGGCTGATCTTGCCTTTCAGGCCGTCATCCAGGTCGTGATCGCTGCGGCACAAGATGAGGTCGGGCTGAATGCCGATCTCGCGCAACTCCTTGACGCTGTGCTGGGTTGGCTTGGTCTTGACCTCGCCGGCCGTGGCGATGTACGGCACCAGCGTGACGTGGATGTTGATGGCGTTGCGCGGGCCGACCTCCAACCGCAGCTGGCGAATCGCCTCTAAGAACGGCAGCGACTCGATGTCGCCGA
>SXRM01000243.1 GCA_005792545.1 Pseudomonadota bacterium
GACAACCACGTGTACTGGGGCAACCCGCTCAACATCGACCTGCGGCGCGTGACCTGGCGGCGGGCGATGGACATGAACGACCGCAGCCTGCGCAGCATGGTCAGCGGCCTTGGCGGCTCGGCCGACGGCAACCCACGCGAAACCGGCTTCAACATCACGGTCGCCAGCGAAGTGATGGCGATCTTCTGCCTCGCCGAGAACCTGGCCGACCTGCAGACCCGGCTGGGCAACATCCTGTTTGGGTACACCACCGACAAGAAGCCACTGTTCGTGCGCCAGTTGGGCGCCGATGGCGCGATGACGGTGCTGCTCAAAGACGCGCTGATGCCCAACCTGGTGCAGACCTTGGAGGGCAACCCCGCGTTCGTGCACGGCGGGCCGTTTGCCAACATCGCGCATGGCTGCAATTCCGTCGTCGCAACCAAGACCGCGCTCAAGCTTGCCGACTATGTGGTGACAGAAGCAGGTTTTGGCGCCGACCTGGGGGCCGAGAAGTTCTTCAACATCAAGTGCCGCAAAAGCGGTCTCAAGCCGGCGGCCGCGGTGCTGCTGGCAACGGTGCGGGCACTCAAGACCCACGGCAAGGTCGACAAGGCGACGCGCGACCACGAGAACATCCCGGCCCTGCAAAAGGGCATGGCCAACCTGCGCCGACACATCGCCAACCTCAAACAGTTCGGTGTGCCGGCCATTGTGGCCATCAACCGCTTTGACACCGACACCGACGCCGAAATTGCCGAGATCGTCCGCGCCGCAGCCGAGATGGGCACCAAGGCCGTGCTGTGCACCCATTGGGCAGATGGCAGCGTCGGCAGCGAGCAGCTGGCACGCGACGTGGCGCAGTTGGTCGACAGCGACACCGCGCAGTTTGCCCCCTTGTACGACGACGATTTGCCGCTGTTCGACAAGGTCAAGCTCATCTGCACCCGGCTCTACGGCGCCGACGATGTGCTGGCCGACAAGAAGATTCGCGACGAATTCGCCGCCTACCAGGCTCAGGGTTACGGCAACTACCCGATCTGCATGGCCAAGACCCCGTACAGCTTCTCCACCGACCCGAACCTGCTTGGCGCGCCGACCGGCCACGGCGTGCCCATTCGCGAGATTCGGCTGGCGACCGGCGCGGGCTTCTTGGTTGTGATCTGCGGCGAAATCATGACCATGCCAGGGTTGCCGCGCGAACCGGCGGCGGCGCGGATTCGGCTGAACGACAAGGGCCTCATCGAGGGCTTGAGTTGACTGTCAAGTGAGGGACATCATGGCAACGCTCGTGCGCAATTGCGCCTGGTCCGTACTGGTCTGGGTGGCCGTCGGCTGCGCGGTCAACCCCGTGCCAACGCCAGCGACAGGCGGCGGCGGCAGCGGGACCGCGAACGCAGGTGGCGGGGGCGCTGAAGGCGACACGGGTGCGTTCAATCAAGGCGCCGACGCGGGCACCACCGCTGGCGGCGCAGTGGACACGCTGGGCCCGGCCATGGACGTCGGTGCTGCCTCCGACGTAGCCGCCGAGGATGCGGTCGCTGGCATGGATTCGGGCGCTGCGCCCGATGCCGCCTCGGACTCTGAGCCTGACGCTGGGCCTGACTCTGCGCCTGACTCTGCGCCTGACCCTGGGCCTGACTCTGCGCCTGACCCTGGGCCTGACTCTGCGCCTGACCCTGGGCCTGACTCAGGGCCCGCCCCCGACGTCGCCGCCGCAGAGTCGCTGCCCCCGACTGAGCAAAAGGCCCTGGCCGCCTGGCTTGCGGCCGGCAGCTACAAGGCCTGGAAGGCCGAGTCCAAGGTCCACAACTCGACCGGCCCGCACTTTGGCGGCGTCAAGACCTTCGTGTCCGCCAAGCTGTTCGAGTCGCTGACGCAGGGCAACGCCACCCACTCGGTCGACGCCGCGACGGTCAAGGAACTCTACGGCAGCGGCTCCACCGTGCTCGGCTGGTCGGTCATGCGCAAGACGCAGGCCGGCACCGGCGGCAACACCTGGTGGTGGTACGAGGACTACGGCGGCAAGGTCTACGCGGCGGGGCAGGGCGTCAGCTTGTGCACGGGCTGTCACTCGCCGGGCAAAGATTACTTCCTGTCGCCGTTTCCTTTGCAGTAGCGGCGGTCACGCCTCGCGGTTGCGCTCCCAAATCAACCGCAGGCCGTCCAGCGTCAAGAACTCGTGCACGGCTTCAATGCCTGTCGTCTCCGCAGCGATGAGCGGCGCCAGGCCGCCGGTCGCGCACACCCGCGCCGGCTCGCCCATGGCCGCCTGCAAGCGCGCGATGAGACCGTCCACCAGCCCCGCGTAGCCCCACAGCAGACCCGCCTGGATCGCATGGACCGTGGTTTTGCCGACCACCGACGGCGGCCTCTGAATCTCGACGCGCGGCAGCTTGGCGGCCCGGGTGAACAGCGCGTCCGCTGAGATGCCGATGCCTGGCGCGATGACGCCGCCCTGGTAGTGGCCCTTGCCGCTGATGACGTCAAAGGTGGTGGCGGTGCCGAAATCGACCACGATGCACGCCGAACGGTAGACCTCGTACGCGGCGATGGCGTTGACGATGCGGTCGGCGCCGACTTCTTTGGGGTTGTCGATGTGGATCGGCATGCCGGTACGCGTGCCCGGGCCGACCACCAGCGGCGGCTTGCCGACCACACGCAGGCACACCTCGGTGAACGTCGGCGTCAGCTGTGGCACCACACTGGCGATGACCGCGGCGGCCACGTCCGAGGGCTCAAAGTGGCGGTGGCGCAAAAGCTGTTCGGTCAGCACCGCCATCTCGTCGCTGGTGGCGCCGCGGCGGCTCTCCAGCCGAAAGTGGTCGAGGAGTTCGGTGCCGCGATAGAGACCCAACACCGTGTTGGTGTTGCCGATATCGACGACGAGGAGCAGCGTTGCGGGGCTGTCGGGCATGGCGCGTCCGCAGGCGGTCTTGCCGCCGGGGTGGCGATGGTCGCGCACCTTCGCTGGCAAGGGCAAGCGCACGTCATCCTGCGCCCAGGCCGGCGCAGGCCGGCCTTTGTAGCTTTGGGCTGCGGCTTTAGCCGCCGGCAACTCTTCGGGCGAAAACCTGAAAGGTTTTGCCAATGCCGGCCAGGCGTGGAAGCCTGTCCCCACCCGCTCGCGGCAGGCTGCTGCGCCCTTGCCCGAAAAATGCGCGCTTTGCACGGTTTTGTGCAATCCTAGGCTTGGCGGCCTGGGCGCCGCCGGTCCGAGGCCCCGATGTTCTCCAACGAACGCGCAGTGTTGTACATCGACAACCCCATGGAAGCAGCGCCGCTTTTGCAGTGGCTGCGCGACAACGGCATCGATGCGTCCACGCTCGACCCCGACGACATGGGTGGGCTGGCGCCCGCGCTGACCTTTGCACATGGCTCGGCCATCGTGGTGCCGCAGGCCGAGGCGGCGCGCGCCCAAGAGCTCATCGACCAGTTCGACGACGCGGGCGACGAAGCCAACAGCGTGGGAGGCGGAAGCGATGCTTGAACCAAAGGTGGCGCAGGTGACGGTGGCAGTGGCGGTCGCCGCTGCTTGCCTTGGAATCGCCGCCTGTTCGCCGACCGACACCGTCAAAGAGAGCAAGCGCGCCGAGTTCAGGCTGGCGGAGGCCAACTGCTACGGCGGTGAGCTCGATGCTTGCGGTCAGCTGGCGCAGCGCTACGAAACCGGCCAGGGCGTCGACGCCGACGTGATGAAGGCCGGTGTCTTGTACGAAGAAGCATGCCGCGGCGGCGACCAGTCGGCTTGCGGCCGGCTTGGGCGCATGTTGCGGCTGGGCGTCGGCATGGTGCGCGATGAGCGACGTGCGGCCGATCTGCTCAGCGTTGCGTGCCGCGGCGGTGTGCTGCCGGCCTGTGTGCAGTGGGGTGTGATGCATGAAATGGGCGTCGGCGTGTCGGTCAATACGGGGCTGGCGCTGCGCTTGTACAAGACGGCGTGTGACGAAAAGGACGCAGCCGGTTGCAGCCACCTGGGCGAGCTGTACGAGCGCGGGGTTGAGGTCAAGCAGGACTTCTACCGCGCCGCGGAGTTGTACGGATTCGCTTGCAACGCCGGCTATCCCCCCGGCTGTGCGCATCTGGGGACCCTGTACGAGGGCGGCAACGGCGCGCCGCGCGACTATGGCCGCGCGATGGGCCTGTACGAGCAAGCTTGCAACCTCGGCGCCGGCTCTGGGTGTTTGCTAACCGGGCTGATGTACCACCGCGGCACCGGGGTCGGCATCGACGAAGTCAAAGCGCGCGACCAGTTCGTCAAAGCGTGCAACGTCGGGCACGCCTACGGTTGTGCGTACGCCGTTCGGCTGTTCGAGGGCGGCAGCGGCCTGCCCGCCGACCCGGTCCAAGCTGAGAAGCACCGCACGCGCGGGTGCCTCTACGGCAGCGCCAGCATGTGTTTCGACCTGTACGAACGGTGTCTGTCCGGGACGGCCAAATGCGAGGACAACGGTCCCTGGCGCTTCTTGAACCGCGCCTGCGCCGCTGGTCACGCCACCGCTTGCGTGCAGATTGGGCGCTTGTGCGAGAAGGGCGGCGCAGTTGGCAAGTTCAGCGTGCCACAGGATTTGCCGAGGGCCCGCGAGATGTACAAGCGCGCATGCCGATTTGGCGACGTGGTCGGCTGCGAGATGAACCGCACCATGAGCCTGAGCGACTGCCCGCCTGAGGGCAAGGCCGCGACGAACTGAGCAGCTGACCCTTGCCACGGCCCGCGCGCGTGCTTGCTTGGCCCGCCCTCGGTGGCAAGCGGATCTGACCATGCCCAGCCTCAATGACCTGCGCGGCCTGCTGCAAGAAAACGACGCGACCTACGCCGCGCGCTTTGCCGGCCATCCGCGTGCCACCCGCGACCTCGATGTGATGGACGACCTCATTGCCACCGCGCAGCAGGTGATGGGCGAGGCGCGCATCGCCATGTCGGGCACCCCGGCCCAAAAAAGCGAGGTCGTCAAAGAAGCCGAGCGGCAACTCGACATCTACCGCAGTGAGCGAACCCTGATTGCGGCAGCGCAAAAAGACGCCAACCCGGCCGCACGCCAAGGCGCGATCCTGGGCGGGCGCGCCAACATGGTGTTCCACCGCTACGCGCGCCACTTTGCGGGCCAGAGTCGGTCGTCGCGCGATGGCACCTTGCTCGCCGACATGGTGGCCGAGCTGCAGCGCATCCACGCGGCCATGAAGGCGCTGTCGGTCGCTAACCCCAAGCTGGAGACGCTGCGCGACGACATGGACGTGGTGCAGGGCCGCATGCAGCAGTTCAACGACGAGCGCAAGGAAGTCGCCAAGGCGCAGACGGAGTGTTCGCCCGACGAGGCGGCGAGCGCGATGGCTGGCGCGGCCAATACCCTCTTTGCGCAGTACCGCAACTGCTTTGCCGAGCAAGCGCGGGTGTCGCGGCGGCCCGAACTGTTGGCGCGGCTGGTCGATGCGCTGACGCAGGTCGGCGAGCGGATGAAGGCGCTGCGCGCCCAGGGCCTGCACGACGCCAGCAACGACGGCAACATCGACATCGTCACCCAACGGCTGGCCATCTATCAGACCGAACTGGCCGCCATCCGCCAGGAGCGCCAGAAGACCGCGCTGCCGGCCTTGGTGGGTGAGCTCGGCGCCGCCGCCAATCGCGACATCGAGCAATACGGTAAGCACTTTGCAGGCCAGGACCGCGCGACCCGCGAGCTGCCGCGGCTGACGGCGATGCTGGACCGCCTGGACGAACTCGAACGGCAGATGACCCGCATCGACGACAGCGCGGGACCCGATGACAACGCGAACAACCTCAAGGTCGTGCGCGACACGCTGACCATGTGGGCCGACGAGTGGGATGCCATCTCCGAAGCCCAGCAAGGTCGGACTCGGAAATCTTGACCGCCGCCCGGTCGGTGGCAGCATCGCCGAGCGCGCCAGGCCCCGGTGCGTGTTCCCGGCGAAGATGGCCCAGCGCAAACCGACCGATAGACCCGCCCGCGCCGAATTGACGCTTTGCGTTGCACCTCGCGGCGAGGCGAACAAAGGCGCTGCCGAGGCCGAAGTCGAGCGCGTCGATATGCAAGGCGTGGCGGTCAAGGCCTTTGACGCCCAGGCTTTTGGCCGCTACGTGTGGCTCAACCTCGATCTCGGCGACGGCGACCCGGTGCGCGCGCTCGGCGAAGTGGTCGACCGGCGGTCGCCGGCAGCGGCGGCGCTTGACATTCGGTTCAAGCACTTGTTTCCGGACTATCGGGTGCGGCTGGAGCGGGCGCTCGGGCAGTAGTCGCCGGCGGCGGTCAGGCTGTTAGGGAAGGTCAGAGCAGAACTTGGTCGACCTTGGCAGATGGCGGAGCGGCGAGTCGGCTTGCAAAGACGCGAGCTTGCGACCCACTAAGCTAGCAAAAGGGCGCAGGTAGAAAATCGAGTAGATTTTTTACCAGCCTTACGCCCGCCACCCCCAAACCGGCACATCCGCGACAACCCCAACCTGCCCCAACTCCCGCGAACGCGCCGCCCACTTCTTGCGCAGCGTCGCCTTGCGGCGGTCAAACACCAGCACCGACACCGACGCGCACGGCACCCGCTGCACATACTCGCCCACTTGCTCCAGCGCCTTGGGTAGCGGGTCGGGCTTGTCGTGGTACCAGACCTTGAGCTCGAAAAGGTGGCGCTCAAAGTGCTTGCCGTACAGCTCCACGTGGCCATGCTCGTCGGCGACTGGCCAGCGCACCAGGATGTCGATGCGACCCATGCCCGCCGCGTATTCGCGGTCCACGTGACCGCCACCGTTGACCGCGGCCTGCAGGTAGGCCATGAACACCAACTGCCCCGCAACTTCGTGGTAATTTTCAGCATGCACGAAGCTCTCGGCATGCTCGCGCCAGAACTCGACGAAGCCTTCGCGCACCTTGCTGATGTCCAGCCTGCCGTTCGGTCCCCGCCAGCGGTGCGGCGCTTGTGGCATCCCTGACTGCGCGTTTTCGGTGAGTTTGCGTGCGATGACCTCGCGGTAGATGGCATTGGCCACCCGCGGCGGCCGGCTCTCGTCGACGAGGCCCATGTCGCGGCAGTAGCGCAGGTCCTCGATGTCGAATGCCGAAACCTGGCCGGCCAGCACCGGCTCCAGCACTCTGCGCACGCGGTCTTCGCGCAACCGGGCCATCAGGCTGTCAAAATGGGTGCCCCACTGCAGGATGATGCGCTCTTTGGCCGCGTCGACTTGCATAGCGTCGACGGGGCCGCGCCAGCCTTGCTTGCCGACGACATCATGGGCGAGCGCATTGACCAGCAACGGTTGTCCGCCGGTGAGTTCAACGACACGGTCGATTGCGGCATCGGTGAACACCTGGCCGGTTTCCGCCGTGTGTTGGGCATAGAGAGCCGCAATGTCGTTCCGCGAGAACGTGGCCAGCGTCACCGACTCGCGCTTGATGTTGAAAGGACTCGACGTGCCCAGGCGCTCAGAGCCACCCGACGCAACCTTGTAGTCGCGAACGTCGCGCATGCCGAAGATGCAGACGCTGTGCGGGAAGGCTGCGGGGCGCTCGGCGTAGCCCTTGCGCAACTGGCTCAGGACCGAGACCAGGCCGTCGTCGACCAAGCAATCAATCTCATCGACAAACAGCACCAATGGTCTCGTGCAAGCTTGACTCCACCGCGACAGATACTGGTAGAGCCGGCTGCCCGACAAGGCGCGATCTGCCGCGTCTTCCGGCGGCGGACGTTCACGCTCTGGCAATTGACGCTGCGCGGCCAGCCGCAAGTCGTCGACCACTCGCCCTACCAATTCGGCTTCGCCATGCGCTGTGCGGGCGTCCTCTACGCTGCAGAATACCACCGCATAGCGGCCATCCGCTCGCAATTTCTCTGCGAGGGCCATTACCGAGGTCGTCTTGCCGGTCTGGCGCGGGGCGTGGAGCACGAAGTAGAAGCTATCGTGGACGAGGTTCTCGACGTCGGCCGGCAAGCGCGACAACGGCGGCAGCGTGTAGTGCTGGTCGACCCGGTTGGCGTGGGCGGTGTTGAACTGGCGGGTCATTTGGGCGACCTGGGCCGCGCAATTCGCGGCCGGGGCGTGGAGGATAGCACCGTTGGGGTGGAGGCGGGAGCGCCTTGTGCTGGCGCAGGTTGGCTGCTCGCGGCGGTTGGCGTTTGGTCCTCCGAAGACCTTGCGTAATAGCCGATCTAACTACTCGTTAAGAATTGCCAAGCGAGGAAAGCCAGTTACGGACCCAGGCCAGGTTTTGACCCGCGGCGCGATCAAGCCGAATTCCGGCCCGCCCGCCGCCCGCCGCCCGCCGCCCAATTATACCTTGTAAAGCACGGATCTCCGTCCCTGCCAATTGGCATTCGCCCACAGGTTTGTCGTCGACAGCCCACCGCGTCAGGCGTAGATTTGTTAAGCGTCGCACCGGCCGAGCGGCCGACTGAGAGAGCGGCAGATGGTTTGCCGGCCCGCACAGCCGAACTTGGAGCCACAGCCCATGTCTAGAAAAGCCGTCGTCATCCAGTCGCGCAGAATCGTCATCGCCGCCGGCAGTTCGTGGATCCTCGACGCCGCCAGCCACCAGGACGCCAGTGCCTTCAAGGCCATCTTCGCGTGGATGAGCTTCTCCGACGTTTCCGGCGGCGGCACCTTGACTGCCAAGCTGCAAGCCGCAACATACGAGACCCGCGACAACGATGGCTGGATAACGCTCGCCA
Source organism: Pseudomonadota bacterium (assembly GCA_005792545.1). Taxonomy (GTDB): domain Bacteria; phylum Myxococcota_A; class UBA9042; order UBA9042; family UBA9042; genus SXRM01. The sequence goes on from SXRM01000243.1 coordinate 8,653, forward strand.
GTGACACCTTGACCGCAGACGGAGAAAAGGTGTTTCTGGTCACCGAGGCCAACGCCACCCTGACCGGCAGGGTCCGCTTCAAGGTCGACTGCGCGAGCGCCCAGACCACGTTCGTATTGCGCGCCGAAGTGCTTTTCAAAGGCGAAACCGGCTTTCAGCTCATTGAGTGGCTGCCGCCCACGGCGATTTCGGTGACCAACGGCACCGATGTCACCATGCCCGCCGACCAGTGGGCCGACATGCCGCAATTCGGCGAGGCCTTTGCACTTCTAGAATTCGAGGCCAGCAGCGGCAGCGGCTC
>SXRM01000027.1 GCA_005792545.1 Pseudomonadota bacterium
CGGAACAGGCGCTGCTGGCGCTGCAAGGGCAGCAGGCCAAGGCGGTGCGCTTTCCGCTGTACACGTTTGCGGCGGTGGCTCGCACCGGGCGGCTGGCGCTGGAACTCGGTCTGACGGCGGAACTGGGCAGCGGAGCGTAGTCGCAGCTGCAGATGCGGCGCTGCCAACTTGCTGGCCGCGCAAGCGCTTGCACTGGTCGGAATTCGGCTCGCCTTGACCTGGTAGACCGACGCCAACGACGTCGACATTCATGTGGCAGATGCCTATGGCGAGGAGGGCAGCTAGCGCAACCAGCGCCTCCGCAGCGGCGGCGAGCTGTGCGCCGACATCGCCACCGGCTACGAGCCTGAGAGCTTTGCGATTCCGCCGCCATGCGGCTTCCCGTACCGCCCGCGGGCGCGCTACTATCGAATGGAGCTGATGGGCTTCGGCATGGGCCGCGTCCAGGCGATCCGGTTCGATGGCAGGGCGTTCTCTTTCGAAGAGCGGCCATTCGCGATCACGCGCGACCGCGCCGACGTGCATTTGGGAGAATTCGCCGTCGCGCACGGCGACCGCGATCAATATCCTCACTGCCGGGCCACAAGCGCGCATGAAATGCGCAAATAGCCAGGATTCGGATGCAAATGTCGACCATCGACCCAGCTGTCCTGGCCGGGCTTGTTGCCGCAGTGCCCGCGCGACTTAAGAAGAGGCTGGACGGCGATCCCAGCTTGGCACGAGCGTGGGCATGGATAGCGACGCCGGATGGCATCCAAGTTGTGACGGATGGCGGCGAGACAGTATCCGCCCCTGCGCGCGTTGTGACATCCGTTCAGCAACTTGTTTGTACGTGCCTGCTGTCGCCGCGGTGCCTGCACATCCTTGCGGTGGCCTCGCTCTTGGATCTCGCCGAGCCGGCAGCACCGACGGCCGATGCCGCTGTCGCCTCGCCGCCGGAGCAGGCTCAGTCTCCGCTGACGCCCGAGCAGGTCGCCGCCGCAGAACGCCTGTGGCGCGTTGCTGCCGATACTATTGCCGTTGGCGCGGACGGCGTTGGCACGGCAATCCTGGGACAATGGCTGCGGGCGATTCACGAGGCGCGCTCGGTCGGCCTGCATGGGCCCGCGCAGTCCGCTTTGGCGGCGCTGCGGCAACTGCGCGCCAACCGGCTGGGCGACGCAGACTTTTCGCCGACTGACCTTTGCGCCGCGTGGCTTACCGTGCTGTCAGTCAGCAGGTCCGCCCGGTCGGGGCAGCTGCCGCCGGCGTCGATCGGCGAAGCGCGGCGGGCCTACGCTGCGACCGATGGACGGCCCTTGCGCGTGCACGGTGTCTTTTGCGAGCCGCTGCGGCTGCGCGGCTTGGGGGGCTGCGCGACCTGGCTGTGCGACGACAAGGGCCGGCTTTGGTGTTTGCGGGACGTTCGACCGGCCGACGCAGCCCACGGTGTAGGGCATCGTTCTTTGCAAGTCGCAGAGGCTGGCATCGCCTGGGGCGGAGCGACCGTCAGCCACCGGCAACTCGCGCGCACGGGGCTGTTCGTACAAGGGTTTGCGGCATCCGATTCGGGTCGGCTCGGCGGCGAGCGAGGGGTTCGGGCCGCAGCGGCGGAGGGCACGTCCTGGACAGCGCCGCCGGTGTCGCGGCTTTTTGATTGCCCGCTGCCTGAGCAACTGGCACGAGCCTGGCGCACTCCCGCCGAGCGCGAAGGCGATTCTCTGCTTTTCATGCGTGCATCAGTGGTTGCCGCGGACGGCGATGGCCTGGTTCTGAGCAAAGCCGGAGAACCCTGGCAGCTTCGCGCATGGCTGACGCCGTCCAGCGCCGGTTCGCCGGTCCGCGACAACCTGGTGCAGCTTGCCAAGACGGCTGGCGTGGAGCTTTGGTGGGTCGGTCGCTGGTCGCCAGATCGCCCGGGCGGCATGGACCCCCTGGCGGTCGGCGGACCTGCGTTGTCGCTTCCAGCCGAGTGGGCAGGGCGCGCGTGCCTTGGCTATGACCGCCTGCAGGGTGCAATGATGCCGGCCTCGATGCTGCCGTTGGTGCGTGCCCGGCCGTATGTCCAGCTGTCTCCCTTGGCACCGGTCGAGCGCTGGTGCCAACAGGTGGCACTCGCAGGATCGACGGTACTCCGTCACACCGAAGGCGCGCCATTGCATCGGGATGTGGACCGCCTGGCCCGGCATGGAATTTGCGGTGGCGCCGCGGCCTTGCGGGGCCTGGCCCAAGCGCGGGCCGGCGACGCCGATGCGCTCGCGGGGGCATGGCTGACCGCGGGTGTGTACCTGGATGGGGCGCGAAAGCGTCTTGCCTTCCAGCTGTCCGGCTGAGCACCGGCTGCCCGTCCTGCCTGGCCTAGCGACACTGGTCGTCGAGCCGATTGCTAAACATCTACCTGATAAATGTCAAGATGCCGACCACCAGGCTGACCACGCGGGTACCCTGCGTCTCCCACAGTTCGGCGCCAAAGCCCCGCAGACCAAGCCCGTCGGGTTTGCTACCCACCCACAGGCCAGCGCGCAGCTGGTCGACTCCTGGCAAGGTCACACTGCCAGCAGTGCGCGTCGTCGCAAGCGCCAGCCAGCTCGGTTCGAACCACGCCAGCACCTGGCGATCGCCGATTTCGGTGTGCAATTGCAGTCGCGCCGGGAACTCAAACGCGAATTGCAGCAGATCGCCGCCCTCGGCTGTGACGCCCGAAAGGCCAAGGCCAACCTGCACCGCCAGCCCAGTTGCGTGACTGCCCAGTTGCCCGCCCAGCATCCAGTCCACCGCGTAGCGCAGCCCACTGGGATAGGCCGCAGCCAGTTCGATGCGGCTGGTCGACATGAAACCGGCCTGCCGTGAGCTCCAGACAACCTGACCGCCCAGCTGGCCGCGCATCTTGGAGTCACCGCCAGTAAAGGCCAGACCGCCCTCGAACGCCAAAAACCCCAGGAGCTTATTGGCACTTGGGAATACCAGGTCGGGATCGGTCAGCGAACCCGGCTTGCCGAGCCACGTGGCAGAGCACTGCTCCGCGACATGAGCCTTGATCTCTTCGGAAACACTAGATTTGTGGTCGCACAGGTCGCTCTTGCTGACGCCGGCCTTCTGAAGCATCCACAGGCTGCCGCCGGCAAAGTCCGGTTCGGCGAGGTCGCCGAGCCAGTCCGTCGCGCCAGGCGGTGTCGGCTTCTCAACGTCGATGGGCCGGTCCGGCTTGCGCACCAGTTTGACGGCCAGCCACGGCTTGCCATTGAGCGTGCCCACCGCCACAACGGTGCCTACCCAGTCGCGGCTGCGCTCGACCATGCCGGCGTCTTGGTTGCGGCCGTCCGGCCAGCGCCAGGACCGCGATACGTCGCCGGTTTGTGCCACTTGGAGATTGGTGCCGTCGTCAACGCCAGTCAGGCCGGCTTCTGGCAAAGCCTCGGCCGCGATAGCGCGCACCTGGTCGTGCGGCCGGCCAGGCAGCGGACCCAGCCATACCACAGCGGCCGACCCAGACGGTGGCGGCGTCAACGTCGTGCCGCCCGACGGGGGTGGCAGTGCGCCTCCAGTTGCTCCTCCTGTGCCACCAGGCGCAGGTCGAGATCCACCCGTAGACGCAGTGCCCGGCGAGCCAGTCCCACCACCAGTGCCCGGCGGAGGCGGGCGTGTCCCTGGACCCATGGCCTGTAGCCAGCTAGAGGCAAAAAGGCCGGAAACCACCAGCGCCACGACGCCAGCAACCCTCATTCGTCGCCAAACGCCCATAGGAGCCCCCCGTCTGTGAGCACGCCGCGGCGCCCCACCTGCCACGGCAAGTTGCGCGGACCGTGGCCAACCGGCAGGTCGCAAAGCACCGGAACGCCGAGCGGAGTCAGGCGGTCGCGCAGGACGTCAAGCGGCCCATAGTCGAGCCCATCGGCGTCGGTGCCTTGGGCGTCGATAAACTGGCCTAGCGCGAGGCCTGCACAGCCGTCGAGACACCCGGCCTGGAGCAGTTGCGTCACCAGCCGGTCCAACCGGTACGGTGCCTCGCCCACGTCTTCGAGCACCACGATGCAGCCGGCGCCTTGCAACTGCCAGGGCGTGCCGCACAGGCTCGCCAACACGGTCAGATTGCCGCCGACCACGGGGCCATCGCGTCGACCCGGCGGCCCGCATAGGCGCCGACCAGGCAACGGCACGGCGTGACCTGACAGCACCTCGCGCAAAGCAGCGCGCGTTTCGTGGTCCACCAACACCGGCGAAGTCGAACCCGCGGGCGGCGCCGGTGCCATCGTCTGCACGACCGGTCCATGAACCAGCGCCCCCCCTTGGGCCGTCGTCCACCCTGCCTGCCACAGCGCAGTGTGCAGCGCGGTTGCGTCCGAAAAGCCGATGAGGGGCCGGGCAGCCAGGCGCTCCCACGGAAGTTGCGGTAGCAGGTGAGCGCAGCCAAAGCCGCCGCGCGCCAACCAAATGGCGTCAATGGCCGGATCGGTAGCGGCCCACACAAAGTCGTCCAGGCGCTCTGCCGGCGTGCCAGCGTGGTAGCGGTCGGCGGCGAACAAGTTTGGGCCAAACACCGGGCGATAGCCCCACGCGCGCAAGGTGTCGCAGCCCGCCAGCAGGCGGTCTTTGGCGAATCTGCCCGCCGGAGCAATGACGGCGACGCGAGCGTCAGCGGGTAGGGTCAGTCTGGACACTTGGCCCTCGCAAGGCGCCAGGGCACCGAGTCGCTGGGATAGGTGTGGAACTCGCCGGGCAGGCCCTGCGCCATCGTGCCGGGCCACGGCCGTACGAAACCTGAGCGCGCAGGCTTGCTGGCGTCTAGAAGTGGCGTCAATGCGGCGCAGGGCGTCGCAAGCCCAGGCAAGTCGATGGCCTCGCAGGCCGGGCCGAGCCAGACCCAAGCGGGCGACGGCGGACGCCCCGCGGCACAGGCGGCGCGGTATTCATCGGTGCTGATTCGGTGTGACACTGGGCCAGAGCGTGACCACGGGCCCACGGGAACGTCCATCACCACATGTCGGCGCTCCCCCGGCTTGCGCTCCGGGGCAAGCAGCCACAGGTCGCCAGTCTCCTGCCCCAGTTCGCGGCGAAGAATGGCGTAGCCCTGGCCCTGGGCGTCCGTCGCCGCGGCGCCGAAGGGCGTCCAAAGACACTGCAACACGCCAATGCCGAGGGCGACGAGCACGGCAAGGCCCAGCCACGGCCGTAGCCGATCATTTGCCAGGTCTGCGCAACGCGGCGCAAACGCGATGAGGACCACCCATGCAGCAGCCATCGGCGCCTGGTAGCGCACTGCGTCGGTCACACACGCAACCACCAGCAACCCTGCCACGCCAAGCGCCGCAATACCGGCAAGCATGGCCAAGACGGACCACCGCGCCGTCGTCCGACCGTGCACCAGGCGCTGGGCGTACAGGCCGCAGAGGCCGGCGAACGCGCCCACCGTAGTCAGCGCCTCCGGTGCCCATGCCCGACTCCACCACAATTCGTACAGCCAGAACCCGCGAGGAACCGGCAGCCAGCCTGTGGCCGCCAGGCGATTGCCGATGACCTCGGCCTGATTCGTCAGCCTCCAGCCGACGAGGCCGGCGATC
>SXRM01000002.1 GCA_005792545.1 Pseudomonadota bacterium
AGGGAAAAATAGCCCGGCGCAGGCCGGGCTTCGTACCGTAAGCCTGCGGCTTTAGCCGCCGGGTCCAACCTGAACGCCATGCGTATTCACTGGTTCCACGCGCCTCGCCGTAGGCCCCGAAGCGCGATCCGCACCCGCGGCAAACCTCAGCCGTCCAGCTTTGCGGCGTCGTCGATCAAGCCGCGGACCAGGCCCTCGTAGCGCGCGAAAACGTGGTCCGCATGGAGGCTGCGGATGTCGACGGGCTGCGGCAACGCACCATCAAGGCCGGCGCGCAGCGTGCGGACCAGACCGTTGAGATCGTCCGGCGCGTGCGACCAGCCCAGGCCCTGCGTCGTCACCAGCTGCGCCGTATCGCTGTCCGCCGGAGCGAGCGCCAAGATGGGTCGCGCCTGGCCCAGGATCTCAAAAATCTTGCCAGGGTATGCGTAGGCGAAACCGGTAGAGACGACCACGACGCCTGCCATTGCACCGCGCAGCAGGCCGTTGGCCCGCGCCGCGGGCAATTCGCCGTGGTCGGTCACGGCATCGGCGACTCCGTGCCGATGCGCCTGGGCGATGAGGCCCGCGCCGTGCGGGCCGGCGTACTCGATGCGCAGTTGCTGCGCCGAAACTTGCGGACGCAACGCCGCCAGGGCCCGCACCAGCGGCTCGAGGTCGCGGCCGTAGGCGAGTGAACCGGCGTACACGAGGCGCATCGGGCCAGATTCCGCAGCGCCAAAGGCGGCATAGACCGGCGCATCAAAGCCGTTGGTCACCAGCTCGACCGGCGCCCTGGTCCGGCTAGCCAGCATCGCGCAAATGGTCGGTGTCACGCCGACCACCAGATCTGCCCGCGCCAGCACTTGATCCTCGGCCCGTTGGTGGCGTGAACGCTGCGCCGGTGCACTGAGCTCCGACCAGGGGTCGCGGTAATCGAGGACCAGCTTGCCGCCGACCCTGGCCGCGAGGTCTGCAGCCAGCGCAAGACTTGACGGCGGAGGTACAGTCGTCAGCACCACATCGAAACGCCGCTTGCGCACGGCCGCGAGCGCAAAGTGGCGCCAACCCTCGAATTCGTCTGGGTCCTCGAAGGGTGCCAGTGCCCGCTGCAGACCTTTGCGCAACAGACCGGCGGACGTTGGCGCCGAACCACCGGCACCTCCGCTCGCGGTGACAGACGGGCTGGGCGGCCTAAGACGCGAAACCTGGCCGTGCACGCTCTTGAGCAGCACCCGCGGCATTAGCGCGTGTGTGCGAATGATCTCAACGCCGGCGGGCGGCAGCAACGACGGATCAAGCGGCGGCACGTACCGCTCATGCACGGTCAGGACCGTCACCTGCCAGCCGGCCCTGCTGAAGTGCTGCGCAAGCCGATCCGCGCGGCGACCGCCGATGACGCGGCTCGGGGCGATGGTCGACGCAACCAGCAGGAGTCGGGGAGCGGCCATCTTCCAAATCGGGTAACAAAGGGGGGGCGACGCCGCGCGCCAGCTGCCGGTACGCCGCTGCCGCCTGCGACAGTCGCGCAAGGTCGGCGGCCCGACTAGGCACGTGCGCTCTCCATCGGCCAAGTCGGCAGCGGAAAGCGGTGGCGATGCTTGACCGCGGCCGCGTTGGTGTCAAGGGCGGCGGCGTGGCACCTGCTCGTGCTGCACAGGCCATCGACTTTTGACGCAGAGCCGGCCAGGATGCGGCCCAGCGAGGCGCTGCTCGCCACCCCATCCGGTCGGGTCGCCGCGCAAAACCACCCTGGCGCATGGCCAAGGAACCCCATGCCCAAGCTGCACCGCGTGACCAGCCCGCCTGGCGGCCTGCAAACCTTTGCCATCGACGAGTTGCACATCGCTGATCACGCCGCCTTTCGCGGCATCGGCTTGTACCACGACTTGCGGGCGGCGCTGCGCCGCGATGACTACGCCTTTCGCATCATGCCGGCCGCGACGCCGCGCTGGGACATGGCGCTTGTGCTCAACCTCGGTTTCTGGCAGCCCCGCGGCGGCGGCGATGTGCTGACTGATGCGCACTTGGAAGCTGACGTCGTCTGCCACACCGCCTGGCATCATCTGGCTGGCGCGGCATTGGCGGAGGAAGAATTGCCGCTGGCTGGCGAAGCGCTGCTGCTAGGGGAAGCCATCGCCAGTGCCTTTGACGTGTACCTGCTGGGTCGCCTCGTGAGCACTGCGCCGGACTGTGACTTTGTAGCCACGCAATTGCCTGCGATGGCGGAGTCGGCCGAGGCGGCGGGGCGCAGCGCCGAGCAGTTCGCCGATCTCGTCGCCGAAATGCAACTGCAACCGGAGCGCGCTTTCGAGGACCTGCGGCAGTTGCTTTATGACACCGTCATGGGCCTGTGGCGCGCGGTCGACGCGGATCAAGCGCTGGCCGTGCTGCAGGCCGCGGACGCTCACCGGTTCGGCTGCCTGGCACACCACTATGAGTTGGCCAACTGGCTCCAGCACGTGCGCGCGGCGCCCTGCAACGCGTCGACGGGCAACGCAGAGAGGCTAGACGCAGAGCTGCGCAGGCAGCCCGAAGCCCTGCAGTGGTTGGCTGCGCAGTGGCTTGGCGGCTCAGCTTAGGGCCCCGCCAAGAACTACTCGTTCTTTTCGGTGCCCGTTTGCTGGCTGGGTGGGTCGCAAGCTCTCGTCTTTGCAAGCCGACTCGCCGCTCCGCCGTCTCCCGAGGTCGACTGACTTATTCTTTGATATGCCCCTAGAGGGTGTGGCCAAAATCCCACCCAGCTACGGCCAAAGATCCTGGATATCTCGCGGCTTACGTCCTCACTCCCTCGGTCGGCGCACTTCAAGTGCGCCTCGGTCGGTCGCTCCGGGCGCGCTCGCGATCTGCCTGCAGGCTCTTCGACCTCGCCGCGGGCGTGATTTAGCCACACCCTCCTAGTTGCAATTAATGCCCAAATGCATGGAGTTCGAGCGGACGTTCCGGGCTGGATCCAGCGACGGTGGCTCGCCGTTTGGGACGCCGCGCTCTGCGCTTTTTGTCCGCGCCTAGCGCTTGGGCCACTTGCCGCCAGCACGCCTCAGCTGCAATTGCGCCTCGTAGAGGTCGGCTGGCGACGGCTCCACCGTCGTCGGCGATGAACGTGCGCTTGTCGGCCGGGCCCATCGCCTCGGACCGCCGCAAGTCGATCGGCACACCGCGCACACCGACCAGCGCACCGAGCGAGAGGTGATCGGGCTGGTCCACCCAGCGACCGCCAGCGTGGACCACCACGTTCCCTTGCAGCAGGAGCGCAGCGTCGCAGTGGCAAAGCGATCGAGCATAGCTCCGGCTGCCGTCCAACGCGGCGACAGCTTTGCAGCAACTTCGGCTGTCACGGCGAGGGCGATGCAGCGCGCGGCCCGCCGCAATCGCGCAACTTGCGGTCGATCGAGGTGCGCTCTACGTCCGAGGTACCAAAACTGGCCCTCCAGCGCACCACGCCGGTGCCCGCAACCACCCACAGCGCGGCTGACGTCCCGGCCCCATGGCCCCACGAACGCTCGTAGGCCCAGGCTGGCACGCGGCTGCCTGTTGGCGCCTTGAGCTTGGTAGCGTTGCGCTTCCAGACTTCTTCCCAGCCCTCGCCGGCCTCGTGGCCCTTGCCCGCGCGGGGCGGCTTGGGCATCGCCACAATGCCAGAGTCCGTGCGCGCGCCGTCTCGGTGCGGCTCGATGAGGCCCTTGGCGGTCGCGGTCCACTGCATTTGCCTGCCGCGGTGCTTGCTTTTTGCCGTGCACGTCCACGCAGCCTGCAGCCGCTCGCCGGCGACGACGACGCTGGTGACCTCGCAGCGCTCGGCCCAGCGCGACCTGTGGTCTCTCTCTTCGGTCGAGTCGTGGCGCTCCACCTGCCACTCAAATCGGTTGCCGACGCTGAACATGGCCGCATAGGCTGGGTCGAGCGCGATGCCGAGGGCTTGTTGCGGCCGGACCAGCGGCACCGCATCGCGACACCACGCCGGCGCTGCCGCGGCTGGAGCGGGAGCTGGCGCCGCCACAACCTCGCCGATCCGGCACAGCAAGAGGACCTGCAGCCACGCGCCCGCGTATCCCGCCCGACGAAGTGTCCGCATCTGCCCTCCGGTTTCGCCATTGCTGGTGGCCTGCGTTTGCGGCGCGCCCAAGTCCCACCGCCGTGTTGTTGACCAAAGGGCGGGGCACTGTCAACCGATTGACGCCCGCGGACCCAGGTTTGCCGCGTGTCCGGTGGCGACACGGCCGGGATCTGGCGCCTTGACACCCGCCCCGCTGCCAATGACAGTGCGCGCCCACCGGCCTGCGCCGTCAGGGTTCGCCATGCTCCACGTACCGAGCCTCCGACCGCACCGTGTGGCGCTAGCTGCCCTGCTTGCTCAGGCCGCTTGCAGCGCTGCCGAGGCACCGACGCCCGCGCCAACGCCAAAATACGCGACCGAATTCGTCGCCGTTGACGTCGAAGCGAGTGCGCCAGCTCCCCTCAAGCTCGCGGTGCAAGCTTGCGTTGGCCTGCATAACCGCAAGCTCGGCGGCTCGGTCTACGTGCGGCAGGCCGAACAGGACCAGCCCTGGCTGGACGAGCTCCAGCTCAAACCCAAGGCCACGCTCAAAGCGGCCGACTTCGTCGCGGCGTGCGTCAGAGAGTTCCCGACCTGCGTCCGGTATAGCTACAAGGACCAGCAGGCGCTGTTGCCGGCCATTTTGAGCGCAGCCGCGGCCTTGGAGGCGGTGCCGCTGGACACTGCGCAGTTCACTGGTGCTCAGTCGTGTGCAGCGCCCAAGTTCGATGCAGTGGTCGCGCTCAAGGACCACAACGCGCCCCACCTTGCGGCGCAGCAGGTGTTCTCGTTGTTCGGCGACAAGACCACCGGCCTTGCGATGCTCAACCCGGGCTACGATCCGAACGCCAAGGATCAGGCCAAGCCGGGCATCACCCGCGACATGGGGCCAGAGTTGGTCGACTTCGTGTTCGCGCGCAAGCTGTTCGTGGTGTTCCTGGTCAACGGCTGCCGTCCGCCCGACCCGGAGGCCGCGGTGCTCTCCGCCATCGTCAACAGCGGCAAGTGGCCGACGCCGCTGCCGGTGTACGGCTACAACAACTCTTGGAACGTCGGCGGCTATCTCTACGAGGCCCAGACGCGCTGCCTCGACTCGCGCAACATGGGTGCCATTCCGACCGAGACCGGCAACCTGTCGTTCTTTGCCACCCGCAAGCCGGCTATCACCGAAGCCACGCGACCCAAGGGCAACCCACTGGAAAAGCTGACTTACGATGCAGCCAAGACCTACGTCGCGTTCGTGGTCGGCGATGGCGACAATGTTGCGTACTTGCTGGCCGCGCGACGCCAGTGGTTCAAGCAGCGGATGGCCGACTGCGCCCAGCCGGGCGGCACCTGCCCAGCGCTGACCTGGAGCCTGTCGCCGCACATCCCGCACTTGGCGCCAGACGTGATGGACTGGTACTACCAAAGCGCGCGTGTCACCGGCAAGGACTACTTCAGCCTGCCGCCGAGCGGCCACCTGTACGCCTATCCGGCGTCGATGGGCGCCAAGGACCAGGAGCGCTTCGCAACAGCGACTGCCGCAGATGCCCGCGTGCTCGGCGTGCACGGCACGGTGCACTGGGAGTGGTTCGACAGCTGGAAGACCGCCGAGGACACTTTTCTGCCGCGGTACGCGCGCGCGGGCGGCGCTGTCCGCGGGGTCTTTCCCGTCAACGTCCCGTACATGGTGCCGATGTTCGACTGGTGGCCCGAGCAGCAGTTCTTCAAGGTGCTCACCGGCGCCGATGGCGGCAAGACCGTGGTGTTTCGTCCGCGCTCGTGGCGGGGCATCGACGGCAGTGACGACCAGTTCTTCCCGACGCCGCAGACCATGGCCAAGCAGCTGGCCGAGCACCCCAAGGGCACCGTGACTTGGGTCTACATGACCAGCGACGGCGGGCTGACGTTGCAGAATTCGTTCGTGGAAATGGCCAAGCTCTTGCCCGCGCACGTGCAGCTGGTCAGCGCGGATGCGGCGATTGAGCTGGCCTTGGCGGCGGGCAAGTAGGCGTTGGGCGTTGGCGGGCGGTTCGTCACGGTTCATGGCCACATTCCGCCTCGGGTGCGGTTCCTGAAATGGGGGCGATCGCTGGCATGGTACCCACACGGTCCTGGTAGATACTGCCGGCGGCTGAAGCCGCGGCCTTGGGGTGCAAAGCCTTGCCTCCGCAAGGCTACGCAATCACGGGTGAAAGCCCAGCCCGGCGTAGGCCGGACTTGGTATAGCTAGCCTGCGGCTTCAGCCGCCGGGTCAAACCTGAACGCCATGCGTATTCACTGGTTCCGCGCGCCTCGCCGTAGACCCCAAAGCGCGATCCGCACCCACGCCCCGACCGTCTGCTTGCCCACCCCGCGCCAACGTCGCATCATGGTCTGGCCGCTGGCGTAGGCGGCGCAGAGCAGACCGCCATGGCAAGCCACCGAATCGCAGTCACTTTGCCGGATCCTCTTTTTGAGGCCGTTGTCCAGGCGGCACGCCGGCGCGGTCTGTCGCGCAGCACCTACGTTGCGTCGCTGCTGGCGGCCACCGCCATGCCAAGTGGAAGCGCCGTCGACGAAGCCGCCTTTGGCGTGCAAATGGACGCAGCCTTGTCGGATCCCAGCGTTGTTCGGGACCAAGCTGCACAGTCCGGCTGGTTCACGGCGGCCAGCGACCTGACTGGCAACGAGTGGTGATGCGTCAGGGCGATGTGGTCTGGGCGACCTTGTCACCCGGCGCGGCTCGGGCCCGCCGAGCGCCGACGGCAGGATTTGCGCGTTGCAGTGCGACAATATCAAGTTCCAATGCAACCAGATCGAGGACATGAAGAAACAGCAGTGCGAGGTCTCCGCCAATGCTGACTTTGACGCGTGCAGGCAGGACCCAAAGGCTTTTTGCCTGCGCCGTAGTTGCGAGCCCGACCGCGCCAGGTGCCTTGACGCTTACCATGATTGCTACCGGTCCTGCGGCGGGCAGGTCACGATGGAACAACGCTGCGTGAAACGCTGTCCAAGTGAAGGTGGCGCTGGCGGCGGATCACAGCCACCCGTGGCGGCCGGGCCCAACGCCCTGGCCGCTTCTGCAGCAAGTGCGGCAAGGCCATGGACGGCACCCGCACCTGCAAATGCGGCGAGTCGCTGTCGGCCGACGCCAAGTTTTGCCCAAAATGCGGGGCGAAGGCGCCCAAGTAGCTCCCAGCGGTATCGGTTCGGGCGGGCGTGCACGCCAATCGCGGCAGTTGTTCACTCGGGCAGGCCCCGAAGTGCCCTCCGCGCCCCAACCGCGCGGTCCCGGCGGGCATCACCATGACCTCCCCGCGCCAAAATTTCACTCGGGCAGGGGCCATGATGCCCGCCACGACCCAAAATCTCGGTCGTGGGAGGCATCTGGGTGCCCTCGGGCACCCAAAACCGCCGTTCTGGGCTACTCCCGCCGGGCCAGCAGCGACGGCACATGGGCGTCGACCTCGTCTACCCAGTTGCACATGCCGATGCGCCGCACTTCCTTGTAGGCTGCCACCAGCAGCGTGAATACGCGGTCGCGCAGTTCCGCGGCTTCGGCCACGTTGCCGGTCTTGCCGAAGCCGCCGCGCACACTGCCGGGGCGCACCCGCGCTTGCAACGCTTCGGCATCGGCAACGGCGGCAGCCAGCCGCGCTGGCCCGACAAGGCCCACTTCGCCGGCCTCTTGCAACCGCTGGGCACCCGCCGTGACGTCTGCGCAGGCGTCGAGCACACCGCGCCCAGCGGTTCCACCACCACCGGGTCGATGATGCGCTGAATCGACGCCGCGTCGGTGTAGTGCGCGCCCAACTGGCTGCGCTTGGCCGGGTCCAGGCCGCGCTCAAACAGCGTGCCAAAGATGGCGGGGTCGATCTGGCTCCAATCCAGCGCCATGACCGCGTGCAGGCGGTCCAGGTCCTCGGCCAGTAGCGGCACCAGCGGGCCGTGGTCGAAAAGGCCGCCATTGAAGTGTTCAATCAAGTACGGCCCAAATACCCCGCCCTCGAAACTTGGGCGGTCTTCAGCGCCACGGAGCCCGTTGGCCATCGTGGCCGCAGCGTACCTAGACGTCGAGGCTTCTTGCCGTGGCATTCACAGCCGGCCGTGCACCCCGGAGGCTGTGTGTTCTCTCACTGGCGCAACACGGCCAGCGCGCCCACTCAAAGCCCCCAAGCCACCCGCAAATAATCAATGACCTTATCCCGCTCGCCGTCGCTCAAGGCCTTGGCGTAGTACAGCACCTCGCCAAACGCCGCCAACGACGCCTCGTTGCCATCGCTGCGCCCGATATACAGCGACTTCTTGTCCGGTGCGACCGATGACCCGGCCGGGGCGCAGATCGCAGAGAGTGCGCTTGACCACGAAGGCATAGCTAGCAGAATCAACTGGTTGGCGACATGCCTGTTCGGTTATGTGTGGTCGTCATGTAAGGCCGCTGATTTACAGACACTTTGAAGGCAGTCTGGGC
>SXRM01000244.1 GCA_005792545.1 Pseudomonadota bacterium
GCCCGAGATGGCGGTGTTGTCTGTGTTCATCACGCCGTGCACGCAGCCAAAGCCCATCCACTGCGCCACAAGGCTGGCCTGGGCCGTGATGACCTGGTCCAGCAGCGTCAGTGCGTCGCCCGCGCTGCGATCGGCCGCGGGATAGTGGCGCCGCAATGCAAGTTCGGTCAGCTGCGCCACGGTCTTGTGGTCCTGGCGCACCGCAAAGAACTGAAAGGTGCCGATGCGCAGGTGGCTCGCCGCGACGCGGGTCCGCACGGCGCCGGGCCGCACCTCGCTGCGAAACACCGGCTCGCCGGTCGCCACCGCTGCCAGCGCACGGGTCGTCGGCACGCCCACGGCCGCCATCGCCTCGCTCAACACGTATTCGCGCAGTACCGGACCAAGCGCGGCCCGGCCATCGCCGCCGCGCGAAAACGGCGTGCGGCCGGCGCCCTTGAGCTGCACATCAAATCGGCCAGCACCGTCGCTGCCTGCCTCGCCGAGCAGGAGCGCGCGGCCATCGCCGAGTGGGGGCACGAAGCTCGCGAACTGATGGCCTGCGTAGGCCAGCGCCACCGGCTCGCTGCCGTCTGCCGGTGCGTTGCCGGCCAGGACCGCCACGCCAGCGAAAGATGCGAGGGCTGCCGTATCCAAGCCAAGCTGCGTTGCCAGCGCCGCGTTCAGGGCCAGCAGCTGCGGCTGCACCACCGGCGTCGGAAGGGCAGGGCGCATGAGCGCGGGTGGCAATTGGGGGGGCGACAGCGTGAACGCCATGGTGGACTCGGCGCGCACCTGGGCGCGGACCGCATAGCGTTGGGCATGGGTCGGCCATTGCCAAGTAGCTGCTGCGATAGGCTTGCAGTTGCGGCGACATGGGCGGCGGCGCGGTCGCCCCGGTCGCAATGGGTCGGCCAGCATGGCGGCATGGCGGCAGGGCAACATGGCAAGGGTGCGGTTCTCGAAAATGGGGGCTATCGCTGGCAGGGTACCCACACGGTCCTGGTAGATACTGCCGGCGGCTGAAGCCGCGGCCTGTGGCTGCAAAGCTGTGCCTCCGCAAGGCTAGATCATCACAAGGGAAAAATAGCCCGGCGCGGGCCGGGCTTCGTACAGCAAGCCTGCGGCTTTAGCCGCCGGGTCCAACCTGAACGCCATGCGTATTCACTGGTTCCGCGCGCCTTGTCGTAGACCCCAAAGCGCGATCCGCACCCCTGCTTCGCCAGTTCGCTGGACAACCCTGCGAGAAATCGCTATGCGTTCCGTATGTGCGGCGCGCCGCACCGGACGATCCTCGGCAGACTTTTCGCATACCAGGGGGGCAAATTGGGAGCATTCGACAAAAAGAGCGCGGGACAACCGGCGGGCCAACCGCAGGCGACATCCAAGGCCGGTGGCGGGCTGCTGAACCTGCCGAAGCTGGAGGGGGGCATGGCGCCGCCGCCGGGTGGCGGCACGCAGAGTACCTATGGGCAGCAGCGCCGCGAGGCAGCGCCGCCATCCAGCCAGGCCGTCAGCAACGCGCTGCAAACGATGAGCGACCCGCGCCAGATCTTCGGCGTCGGTGGGGCCCTCGGCTTGAAGAAGCGCATCAAAGACCTCGAAGCAGGCATGGCGCGCGGCGCCGCGTCGGGCCAGCAGACCAAGGCCTTGGCGCTATTGACCGAACTGTCGACGATTGCCCAGACGGCGTTCAACCAGTCGTGCGACGCCACGCGGGCCAACGACCACCGCACCATGGCGGCCTGCGACGCCAGGATGACGACGGCGGTCGAGCTGTTCACCGCGCTCGCCGACAAGACCGAGCAGTACAAGCTCGTCAAGCAGGCGCGGTCACACACGGACAGTCAGGGCGAAGGCAAGGCGCGCAGCATGGACGACGGCACCTACGCGGTCAAAAAGGCGGAATTCGGCGCCTGCCTCGCGCAGACCGAGCAGCAGATGGCCGCGATTCGGTAGCTATTGCAGCGCACGTGGCCGGCCGCGGACCGCTTTTCAACTGGGTGCGGTTCCAGAAATGGGGGCGATCGCTGGCAGGGTACCCACACGGTCCTGGTGGATACTGCCGGCGGCTGAAGCCGCGGCCTGTGGGTGCAAAGCCTTGCCTCCGCAAGGCTAGATCATCACAAGGGAAAAATAGCCCGGCGCAGGCCAGGGTTGGCACAGTTAGCCTGCGGCTTTAGCCGCCGGGTCCAACCTGAATGCCATGCGTATTCACCGGTTCCGCGCGCCTCGTCGTAGACCCCAAAGCGCGATCCGCACCTTTTTTCAACTCGCTGGCCTTTGCTTTGGCGTGACGCTGGCGCACAATCGCGGTCTCTCCCGCGCTTTTGCGCAAAGGACCTGACCATGCGTCGTGCCGCTGCTTTGATGGCCCTGTCTGTCGTTCTATCTTCGGTTGCCGCTGCCCAAGGGCGGCCGCCGCCGCCCGGTTCAGCACCCGCGCCGGCACCCGCGCCTGCACCCGCGCCCGCTCCGCCGACTGCTGGTGGCCGTGGCGCCGCTCCGCCCGCGCCGGCACCCGCAGCCCCACCTGCTGCCCCGCCAGCCGCAGGTTCGCGCGGCAACCCCGCACCGCCGCCCGCCGCAGCCCCCGCACCGGGATCGCGCGGCGCACCTGCTGCCGCAGCAGTGCCGTCCAAGGTCAAGGTGTCGCTCAAGTGCACGACCAAGTACGGCGATGGCAAGCCCGCGACCCTGCCCGCCAAGAAAATCCGCATCGAACACCCGATCACCTGCGTCGTTGGCGGCAGCGCAGCCGCCGCTGGCCTCAAAGCCGTTGCCCGCACCACTGAGGGCAAGACACCCAAGGGTGCTGCCAACGGCGTGCTCGGCAGCGATGGCAACTGGACGACGACGCTGGAAGTGGACAAGCACTTTACCAGTTGCGTGAACTTCGCCATCGCAGCCCAGGTGCAGGGGCCGGACGGTAAGGTCCTCGGCCAGGCCAGCCTCAAAGTCAGCCAGTATTGCCCGGACTAGCAGGCGCTTCGGGGTCAAGTTCAGGCACAGGAACAGGCTCAGGCACAGGCTCAGGCTCAGACTCAGGCACACAGTTGAACGCAGGGCCAGCAGCCGTAGCCGCAACTACCCCCGCCCCGGCCGCTCCAACGCCCCCATGCCAGCCAGAATCTGTGGGCGAAAGCGGGCGATGCGGACGTTGCGCGTGACCGACGACTTGGTGCCACTTAGGTTGATGACGTAGCTGCGCTGCCGGCCCGGTGTCAGTGCGGAAAAGGCCGCGGCCAGCTCAGGGTCCGCGTCCATCGCCTCGACCAGTTCGTCCGGCAGTTCAATTTCGCTGGCGACCTTGGGTGGCAGGATGCCGGCGTCGGCGTACTCCATCGCCTCGGCGAGATACGTGCGCAGCAGCGCGGCCCGCTCGACTACGTGTGCTGCATCCGTGAAGCGCAGCGAATCGGCGTGAGCGGTATTTGGGCCCTGCTTCTCCAGGATGCCGGCAGGGTCCTTCATTAGCGCGGCGTGAAAGAAATTGAGCCGAAAGTCTCCGCGCAGGGCGCCAATCAGTGCGATGTTGCGGCCGGCGTGCATGTAGCACGGGTGGCCCCACTTGACGACCTCAACCAGACCCGCGTCGCGGCAGACCTGGCGAAGGGCGGCCAGGCCGGTCTTCCAGATCTGTGATGAGCAATCGGCGGTCTGAAAGCGGTCGCAGCGGCCGCAGCCCAACGCGAAGAAGTCCTCGATGTCGGTAATCATCTTCGCTTCGGCCATGATCCTCTCCCGGGTTGGACTGGGTTGGGGCGGGCAACCACCGCCGCGCCGCGCCCGCTGACCCCGACGCCGCACCGTCGGCAGCCGGCTGGGCGATGGTACGCTGGCTTGCGACGGTCGAAAAGTCAGCTCTGGCCTGCACGGTGGCACTCAGCAAAGCATTGGACTGTTCGTCGATGGCCTGCGCGAGGCTCGGTGTAAACAGTTCCACTGGGGTTGGCCAAGCCTAAACGGTCACCGGTCCGCTGCTGCCTTGGGGGCCCACGTCGCTGCGTTCAGCTCGGTTGCGTTGCAGCCAATAGTGGCCGACTTCGCTGGCGGCCGACGCAAAGTCGCCATAGTCCAGCGGCTTGACCACATAGCTGTTGATGCCGAGCGCATAGCAGGCCTGCATTTCCGTGCGGTCGCTCGACGACGTCCACGCCACCACTGGCAAGTGGCGGGTGCAGTCGTGCTGCCGCAATTGCCGCAACACTTCGCGGCCGCTGACCTTGGGCAGGTGCAAGTCCAGCAGCACCACCCTTGGACCTGGCACCCCGGCGCGATCGGCGTAGCGGCCTTTGGAAAACAAGAATTCCAGCGCCTCTGCGCCGTCAAGCACGTGGTGTACCGCGTTGTCCAGCGCGCGCTTGCGCAAGGCACGCAGTACGAACTCGGCGTCGGCCGCTTCGTCTTCGACCAGCAGGATGTCTACCTCAGCTGCGACCATCGGGCACCTCCGGGTTCAAGGGCAAGCAGAACGAGAAGGTCGCGCCGTCTCCGGGCGTGCAGTCTGCCCACACGCGACCACCGTGCCGTCGGACTACGCGCTCGACGATAGCCAGGCCAACGCCGCTGCCTTCAAAGGTCTCATTGGCATGCAAGCGCTCGAAGACGGCAAATAGCCGGTCGGCGTAGCGCTTGTCAAAGCCGACGCCATTGTCCGCGACTGAGAATTGGCCAAGCTGGCTGTCCGCTGTGCCGGTCACAGCGATGCGCGCTTCGGGCCGCGTGCGCGAGAACTTGAGCGCGTTGCCGAGCAGGTTGGTCCACACCTGCGTCAGCATGGCGCGGTCGCCGACGACCGCCGGCAGGTTGCCAATAGACCAGTGGATGACCCGCCCAGGCTCAATCGCCGTGAGGCGGTCGGCGACTTCGCGGACCACGGCTGTCATGTCGACCTGCGCGCTTGCCAACAGTCCACGGCTGCACTGCGAGAACGCCAACAAGTCGTCGACCAGTCGCGCCAGCCGTTCGCCACCCTGGCGGATGACGCCAACCAGCCGCTGGCCCTCTTGGCCCAGTTGAACCGAGAAGTCCTCTTGCAGAATCGCCGCGTAGCCCATGATGGCGCGCAGCGGCGCCCGCAGGTCGTGGGATACGCTGTGGTTGAAGGCCGCGAGCTCAACATTGGCCTCGGCCAGTTCGGCACCTCGCCGTTGCAGCTGCAGCCTCCACTGACGCCGTTGACGGGACAGTTGCAAGTGGGTCCGCACGCGCGCTCGCAGCTCAAGCGCCGAAAACGGCTTGACCAGGTAGTCATCGGCGCCGGTCTCCATCCCCCCGACCGTCGCCTCTTCGCCCGCGCGCGCCGACAGCAGCACAATGGGCAAGTCGGCC
Source organism: Pseudomonadota bacterium (assembly GCA_005792545.1). Taxonomy (GTDB): domain Bacteria; phylum Myxococcota_A; class UBA9042; order UBA9042; family UBA9042; genus SXRM01. The sequence continues at coordinate 5,314 of SXRM01000244.1, forward strand.
AGCTCCGGGTCGTTGCGCAAGGCTTGGACCAGACCAAAGCCATCTAGCCGCGGCATCATCACATCGGACAGAACGAGATCCGGTCGGTGCAGGCGAATCCGCTCCAATGCGGCGACATCATCGTGTGCCGTGTCCAGGTCCGCGTCCGTCGCCAGCACCGCGCACACGTGGTCGCGCAGGTCAGCGTTGTCGTCCACCACCAGCACCCGCGGCCGGTCCGCGGCGGCTGTGGCATGCGACGACGGCGCGTCAGGCGCCGCCGTGGCAGGCGTCGCGACCCCTTCCCAGCGCATCGCCTCTTGCACGTACGGCGCGGCAGTCTGGGCGGCCAGCTGCACCGCGCGCCTGTCGCCCGCGGACGCCAATTGCGCACGCGGCAAGTGGTCACTACCCAACGGGATTGTCACCGTGAAGGTCGAGCCGACGCCCACCTCGCTGTGGACGCTTACGCTGCCGCCGTGCATCCGCACCAACTCGGCCACCAGCGCCAGCCCGATGCCCGAGCCCTCGTGGCTGCGCGCGCGCGCGCCGTGGACGCGATGAAAGCGGTCGAACAGGCGCGCCTGCTCGTTCGCGTCGATGCCGATACCGGTGTCGCGGACCGTCAGCACCGCGTGGCCGTCTTGCGCGCTCAGCGCCACGCCAATGCGACCGTCAAAGGTGTGCTTCAACGCATTGGACAGCAGGTTGAAGACGATGCGTTCCCACGCATGGCGGTCGACGAATGCGGGCTGAGACAAGGCCGGACAGGCGACGTCGAGCTGCAGCCCAGCTTGCTCAATCGCCGAGCGAAACGCGCTCGTCAGGTCCGTCGTCCATGACCCCAAGTCGGTGGCCTCAAAGCTTGCCGTCTCGCGCGCAGCTTCGGCACGGGTAAACGCCAGCAGCGCGTTGACCAGTTTGAGCAGGCGCATCGCGTTGCGGTGCACCATGGCCAGCGTGGCGCGGTCCGCCTGGCACTCTGGCTCGCGCAGTGCCTGCTCCAGCGGCCCAAGCATCAACGTCAGCGGGGTGCGA
>SXRM01000245.1 GCA_005792545.1 Pseudomonadota bacterium
GGAGCCTGTCGGACTATTGATTGGCGGAAAGTTCTTGATGACGAATACACACATGATTTCAGGCCTCCGACAGGCTCCTAGCTTATCGCGTTTTTCAACTCGTTGAGAACTTGCCAAAGTGAATTTGTCCAGATTCAACGAGTTGACGCCGCCGGTCCCGGCGGCGCTAGGAGCGCGTCGGAGGTACTCCGACATGCTCCTATACAGAAACGCCTTGATTCGAGATCAACCCCGGCGGCAGGAAGGAGCGGCGAGTCGGCTTGCAAAGACGCGAGCTTGCGACCCACCAAGCAAGCAAGAACAGCAATCGTCGATGGCCACAGGTCATCGCGATCCTGTATAGCGCAGCGTCGGTGTCCGCCCAAAGACGACGAGCGCCGCATCGTCCGGTCATGGTGCGACACCAAGGCCAGTGCAAGCCTGGATGCAGGGCGCCCCACGGCTTGACCCAACCACCTAAAACCACGAAGATTCGCCATCGCCGCCCAGTCGGCCGCTGCGCCCCACCATGCTTTTGCGCCAAACCGCCAACCTGGCCCTCGGGCTAACCATCGCCTTAGCCGCCTGCGCCGAAGACATCCCGCAGGCCGAGGCCGCCGGCATCACCGGGAGCGCGACGGGGCAGTCGCAGCCGGCGCCGGTGCCGACTACCGCCAAAGACGGCATCAAGGGCGGACACTGCGCGGCGGCATTTCCCAGCCTCGCCAAGCGGTCGTGGCGCCACAAGATCGGCTCCAGCGCGGTCAAGGCGCTCGGCGCCGCCAACCACCGGTTGCGCGACTTGATCCTACTGCCTGGCCAATTGAGTTCATTGCGCGGCCGCTTTACCTACGGCTCGGCCGACAAAGACCTGGAAGACGAAACGGTCGAGTTGTACCTGCAAAGCTGCCCCGGCTGGCAGCTGGTGTCGACCAAAATCACCAACGCCGACGGTGTTGTGCAGTTTGACCTGCCTGCCAACTTGCCGACTGGCGATTACCGCGTGCGCGCTGTCGTCCGCGGCGACAACAGCGGCGCAAACGGCATGGTGGCGATCTGGCCCAAAGGCGTGCAGGTGGTGGTGTCGGACGTCGACGGCACGCTGACAACGAGCGACTGGCAGCTTTTCAAGGACCTGCTCACGCAAAAGCCCGCCACGATGTTCGCCGACGCCGACAAAGCCATTGGCACCTGGGCCGACAAGGGCTATCGCATCCTGTACTTGACCGGCCGGCCGCAGTTGTTCAACAAGTACTCGCACGACTGGCTCGACAGCCATGGCTTACCGCCCGGCGTGGTGCGCTTGACCGACGACGCCGCCGACGTGGTGCCCGCGGAAGCCGGCGTGCAGGTGTTCAAGACCGAGGTCCTAAAGGCGCTCATCGCCAGCCACGGCGCCAAGATCCGCGCCGGCCACGGCAACGCGACGACAGACATCGGCGCCTACCAGGCAGCCGGAATCCCCAATGAAGACCTGTATATCATCGGTCCACATGCCGGCAAGAGCGGCAGCACGGCGGTGCAGAGCTACACGGCACTGCTCGGCAAGCTTGCCAAGTACCCGGAGGCGGTGCAGCCGTAAGAGGGTGTTTATATACATCGCCGCAGCGAGCGGAATGAGGCGCCCGCAAGGCGAGGCGGAGGCACTGAGACGACTGAGGCGCACTGGCGGTGCGCCGCAGGGAGGAACAGGGCCGACAACAAAGCATGGCGGGATGCATGGTTACGCGCAGCAGGTGTTTGAATGTAAACACCCTCTAAGGGCCTGCTGATTTCGCGCGGACCGCGAGTGCCCTGACCACGGTCGAAGTCCGCGCGCTCTGAAGCGCCTGCCCACAGCCTTTCGTTGAACAACGCCGACGTGCCGTCGCCGACTGCCGACACCAGCTAAGTCGCCGTCCAGACAGCGCTATTGCGGCGCCGCGACGACAATGCTGTCCACTCGCCAGACACTGAAACGCCCCGCGACCACACAACCGGCTGTTTTTACGCATGTGTCACCGTTGGCACGACCCTTGCTCTTGGACTGGCCAGGCCGCCCAACCATCGGGCGGCACCCCAGACCGGAGGACAAGATGGCACCGCAATCTACTCGATCGCAGTTGGTTCCCACCTACGCCGGCAGCGCCGCCGGGCTGATGCTGTGGGCGATTTTCGGCGCACTGCCTGGGCTGCTTTACGGCGGCTACATGGGGCTGGCGATGGGCCAGGCCATTCTGGGCCACAATGAGGCGCCGAGCTTGATGCTGCGGCTGGTGACCGGCGGCGGCATGGTGCTGGGTGGCCTGGCGTCGCTGTTTCTGTTCCTGGTGTTTGGCGCCTTGTGCGGGACGCTACTGGGCATGGCCTTTGGCGGTATGGCGCAGCGTGCGACCGAAGCCCCACAGGTAGCGCCGCCCGCTGCCGACCCCAAGACCCAGTCGCCAGGCTGACCGTACCTGCCGGCGGCGCGTGCTGCGCGCACGGATGCCGCCGCTGTCGGGCAATCCCAACGGCCGCTGTCGGCCAGACCCGACAACCGCCACAATCCCCATACGATGCCTGGCGTTGCCTGTTGTCGGCAAAAAGCGACAGCGGCCGCAGGACCGAGCAGCCGACGCAGCCCACACCCGCCACGTCCGTTGATCCCGGCGGCCGCCGGTCGGCTCCGCCCGCCAATCGCATCCCAACAACCTGAAATCACACAAGTACAATCGCGTGACGTCGGCGTCGGGCCTGGCCGACACTTGGCACGGATTTTTCATGGCCGACAGGCATCCGGCCTGACCCGCTGCGCGGCCGGCGGAGGTCCCTGCCCATGGCCAACCCCCATTCCACACGCCTTCGTCTGCTGTTGGCGCTGGGTATCGTCGCCATGGCTCCGTCGGCGACAGCAGCTGCGGTGCTCGACGCCGACCATCCGAAGTGGTGTCGCGTTTGCCACAGCGATCCGCGCTACGGCGCCGAACGGCAGCGGCACTCAGCCCATGCCAGGCAGTCGTGCCGCGACTGCCACGCGGACTATCAGTTCAACCCGCACGCAGCCGTCCAGGCGCCAGACGGCCCGCTGGTAGATGTGCACGCCAGGGCCGGTTTTGCGCAGCCGGTGGCGCTGGCTTCGTGTGTCAGTTGCCACGATGACAGCACGCCGACGCCCGCGCTAGTGCCCCACGCCAAGCCTAAGCCCGGCAAGCCCGCACTGGACGCCAAAACCGCGCACAGTAACGGCATGCCGTATTGCCTCGACTGCCACGGCGAGCCGCACGGCATGGCCGGTTTCAAAGACGCCGATGCTCGCCAGCTGCGGTTGCTGACCAATCAGTTGTGCGCCCGCTGCCACAAGGACGCCGACAAGATGCGGCCGTGGCGGCGCGACCCAGCCGCGGTGGCCGAGTACGACCACTCGATGCACGCGCGCAAGTTGCAACTCGGCTCGTCGCAGGCGCCCGGCTGCATCGATTGTCATCCGGTGCACAACAAGGCGATTGCCAAAGCCGAGAAGGCCGGCTCGACGTGTGCGCAGTGCCACAAGGGCGCCGACAAGGCCTTTGCCGTGCTGGGCGACCACAAGCCGATCACCCGCGACGGCCGGCCAGTGGCGTGGTGGACGGCGCAGTTCTTTGCCTGGCTGACGTTTGTGACCTGCATGGCGCTGGCGTTGCACGTGGCGCTGGATTTGTGTGGAGTCATCGCGCGGTCATGGCGCAAGCGCAAAGGCGAGCCTGACGCCAGCCCGTCTGTTAGCTTGCCGGCGTTGGCGGCGGCAAGCGGCGGCGCTGTGGATCTTGACGGCCAAGTGCGCCGGTTCGACGGCTGGCAGCGTGCGGCGCACGGGCTGATGGCGCTGGGATTCACCACGTTGGTGCTCACCGGTTGGCCGCTGTCGACTGCGGGACTCGGGGCCTCTCGCAAGCTCGTCGCACTGCTGGGTGGACTGCAGGCCGTGGGCTGGCTGCACCGCGCGGCGGCGGTGGTGTTGATCCTGGCATGCGCAGTCCACCTGCTGCATCTGGCGATCCTGTGGCGGCGCGGCGAGTTGCGGGCGAGCATGGCCCCGCGCTGGCGCGATGTCGGCGACCTGGTTGCCAACCTCGGCTGGTTCGTGGGCTTGCGCAAAGCCCGGCCACGGTTCGACCGCTACTCGTATTTCGAGAAGTTCGACTACTGGGCGGTGTTTTGGGGCTGCGCCATCATGATTGGCTCGGGCGCCGTGCGCTGGTTCCCCGACGTGGTGATGCGCCACGCACCGCCTTGGCTGTACGAGGTCGCGTTCCTCGCCCACACCGACGAGGCGCTATTGGCGGCGTTGGCCATCTTTGTTTGGCACTTCTACAACGTCCACTTGCGGCCAGCGGTGTTTCCGATGTCGCCGGTGTTCTTGACCGGCAAGTTGTCGCTGCGCGAGCACCGCGAGGACCACGCCGACGAGCACGACCGCTGGGTGCGGGCGGCACTGGCGGCGGAGCGCGCCGAAGCCGAGGCTGCTGTCGCGGCCCAAGAGGCGGAGCAGCCGCAGGCCACTCAACCCGATGCAGCCCAGCGGACCGAAGGAGGTGCGTCGTGAACGCCCCGCTGCCGGCTGGCCTGGCCCTGTTCGCGGCTGGCGGGACCCTCGTCGCCCTTGCCGCAGCCTCACCGGAGCCGCTGGCTTTCACCGCAACGGGTGCCGCGCCGGTCGCGACGGCAGCGCTGCAAGCACCAACCGCCGTTACCCCGACGGCCGAGGACGAAAAAGGCCGGCATCTTGACAAGGTGCGGTCGCTGTCGTGCTTTAGCTGCCATAGCCTCGATGTGTATTGGGACGGTCGACCGCCCCCCGCCGACCCGACGCCAGCGCAGGCAGTGGCCCCCGCCACCGCGGCCGCGGCAACGGAGGACGGCACAGCTGTGGCCGAGCAGGACCACGACCAGCAAGAGGACGCGCCGCCAGCGGAGCCGGATGCGGACGCCGAGGCGGATCCAGAGCCAGAGTTGCCGGACCCCAAGCGCTTTGCCCATGGTCTGCACCGGGCCGAGGGGGTCGGGCACTGCCACCAATGCCACGCCCTGGCAGCGCACGCCAAGGTGACGGTGCGGCTGGAAGCGTGTCGTGAATGTCACTGATGCGCCCACCTGGCCGTGGCTCTTGCGCAAACGCTGGGCGCGGTTGCTGGCCTTCGGTCTGTTTCCTGCGGTCGCGGCGGCGGCGGTGGCCCAGTGGCGCGATGTCCAAGACTACATCCACGGCGACCCGGCATACTGCGCGCAATGCCACGTACAAAAGGACCAGTATGTGTTGTGGGAACAGGACGCCCACCACAACGTGCGCTGCCAGCGCTGTCACCAACAATCGCTGGACGAGGCGGCGGCGATGCTGAAGGCCTACGCCAGCGGTGAACGCACCATGCGTAGCGATCGGCCCCAGAAGATGCACGCTGGCTGGGTAGATGACGGGCGCTGTCTTGCTTGCCACCAGAAGCAACCGTTTGGCACCGGCAGCGAGCCCACCGATGGCCACCGCCTGCACCTGCGCTTGCCGCGCGTCGGCTGCTTGACCTGCCACGCGCGCGGCATTCACCGCAGAAGCGAGCCCGAATCGGCGTGTCGACGGTGCCATGAAGAGAGCGTGCCCAAGACTTGCGCCAGCGACACCCGCTGTGGGGCATGCCATGCTTTTGGTCGCGGCGCGCCAAGTTCGTTGCCCACGCGAGGTGTGTGCCTGGACTGCCACCAGGCCCGCGGCGTGCGAACCGCCGAGATCGCGGCCGACGCCCACACCCCCCAGTTTGCGTGCGCGGTTTGCCACCGACCTCACGCCAAGAACGGCGGCCGCGTCGTCGCGTGCACCAGCTGCCACGGCGATGACCGACCCGCGGGCAAAGGAGTCGGCGTCGCCTGCACCGCCTGCCATCGCCCGCACGGCTGGCAGGCCGCCGCCACAGCGTGCGCGATCTGCCACCCAGGCATTCCACCCACCGGCACATGTGCTGCCCAGCCGTCACTGTGTCGCCGTCGGAGTCCACCATGATCCGTTGGCGACCGATCCTGCCCATGCTCGGACTGCGCGGCAAGCTGCTGGTGCTGGTGAGCGCGATTGTGTCGTTCATTCTGGCGGCTCAGACCGTGGTATGGCTGTCCAGTGCCGTGACCGATCTCGACCACCGCATCGCGGCCCAAGGCGTCATCCAGGCCCAGGGCATCGCAGCCGGTTGCGTGGACTTGCTACGGACACCCGACCGGTCGCAATTGGCGACCATGGTGGCGCGCGTCGGCAAGGTCATCGCCGTGCAGGCGGTCGAGGTGCTCGACGCCACGGGCAAGGTCCTGCTGCGACACGGCCCTGCGCCGCCTGCCGCTGCCCGTGCATTGCCATTGGGTGTGTTTGACCGTCCGCGGCGAGGGCCGGGCCTGCTCGGGCTGGCAGGCGGAGCCATCTTGTACGCAGCGCAGGCGCCGATTGTCCGCGATGGGCAAGTGGTCGGCCACGTATCTCTGACGTGGAAATCCATGGAAATTGCCCAAAAATCGACTCGCCTCATCGGCGCCGCGCTGACCATGGCGCTGGTGTGGCTGACGCTCGGTGCGGGGCTGGGTACGCTCTACGTTCACCGCATCACCCGTCCGTTGCAGCGGCTGACCCGCGCTGCGCAACGTCTCGGCCAAGGCGAACTGCAGGTGCCAGAACTGCGACAGCGTCCACCCGGGGACGAGGTCGCCACGCTGCACAACGCGTTTGCCCGCCTCGTCGCAGAGGTGCAGGCGCAGCGGGCGCGCAATGCCGACCTGCTGGGCCAACTGCAAGCCCACAATCTGCGTTTGCAGGAACGCGTGGACGCCACAACCGCTCAACTGCGCGATCGCATGGCGCAATTGGTGGCGGTGGTCACGGCACTTGCCGAGGGTGTGGTGGCAGTGGACCTGGCTCAAGGCGTGCTTGAGGTCAACCCCGCGGCCCTGCGCCACCTGACGGGTCTTGGGCGCCCCTGCCCTGGGCGGCCGTTGGCAGAGTTGTTGCCGCAAGCCGAGGGCCTGCATCGCGCGGTCGCGGCAGTGCTCGCCGGTGAGCCCGCACAGGCGCTGACCGTGGACTTGCCAAGTGAGACACCGCCGCACGGCCACGCCCATCCCGGCGGCGAAGGTGGCCTGGTGCGGCACCTGCAAATCCACATTGCACCCGTTGAGGCGGCCGGGCAGCTGAGCGGCGCCGTGCTGGTTTTGCACGACGCCACGGCCGATCGCTGGCAAGCCGCACGCCTACGGCAACAGGATCGCCTGGTGTCGTTGGGGACGCTGGCGGCCGGCATCGCCCACGAATTCGGCAACGCCATGCACGCCATCGACGGCTTCGCAGCGCTGCTGGTGCGTCAGACAGCGGACGATGACCCGCGCCACAGCGACGCCGCCACCTTGCGCGGCGAGAGCAGGCGCGCCATTGCGCTCATTGACCGCTTCTTGCAGTTTGCGCGGCCGCGGCGACTGTCCAACCGCCCGGAATCGTTGGCGGCACTATGCGACGAGGCGCTGGCGATCTGTGCCTGGAGACTGCGACAGGTTGCCGCCGAGGCGCGGGTCATCAACGACCTGGGCGAGACTCAAGTGGAATGCGATGGCCAGCAATTGGTGCAAGTGCTGGTCAACCTCGTGCTCAACGCCGCAGATGCCATGGCCGAACTACCCCGCCGCGTGCTGGCCCTGCGGGTACGCCCTGCCGGCCGCGGCTTTGCTGCCGTGGACTGCACCGACAGCGGCATTGGCATCGCCAGTGAACACCTGGATCGGGTGTGCGACCCGTTCTTTTCGACCAAGCCCATGGGCACCGGCCTGGGCCTGGCAATTGCCCACCAAATCATCGCCGGACACGGCGGCAGCCTCCGTGTGCGCAACCACCCGGGCGGGGGCGCTTGCGTGTCCTTGCGTCTGCCGCTGGTGCCGCCCCGCGCCAACGCCCCGCACGGGCTACAGGTGCCGCCATGACCCGGCCTACCATCCTGTTCATCGACGACCAGACGGCTGCGCGCGAACTGTTCGCCCGCACGCTGGACCTGTCGCGCTACCAGCCAGCGCTTGCGCCCGGGGTGGTCGCCGCCGAGGGCTATCTGCACGGCCACCGTGTCGACGTCATCGTGACCGACCTGCGCATGCCCGACGTCGACGGCCTGGAAGGTTTAGAGCGCCTGCACGCGATTGACCCCGAGGTGCCGATCGTGCTGATGACCGCGTTTGGTACGGTCGAGACCGCGGTGCAGGCGATGAAGCGCGGCGCTTTCGACTACTTGTCCAAGCCTTTCGACCCCGACGAACTGGCGCTGGTGATTGAGCGCGCACTGCAGCACCGCGGCCTGCTGCGCGAAAACCGCCAGTTGCGCTCGCAGGTCGCCCGCCAGGCACCGTCGCCCGAGCTGGTCTGTCGCGACCCGGCCATGCAAGCTGCGTTGCGCTTGGTCGAGCGAGTGGCGCCGTCGGACGCGGCGGTCCTGCTGTGCGGCGAAAGCGGAACGGGCAAAGACGTGATGGCGCAGCAGCTGCACCGCCAAAGCCACCGCGCAAATGGGCCGTTCGTGTCGCTCAATTGCAGCGCCATTCCCGAGCACCTGCTCGAGAGCGAGCTGTTCGGCCAC
>SXRM01000246.1 GCA_005792545.1 Pseudomonadota bacterium
AACTTCAGGGACAATGCGAGCGCACAGGTGCACACAGCGCCAGAGGCCAGCGCCAGCTCGGTAACTACAGCGCAGCCCGACTCCACTGGCGACCGGACTGGCATCCCATCGCTTCGTGGTTATGAATACACCCTCTTAGGATCCTGCCCAATATTACTCGATCGCTGTGGATACACGGGAGCGGCGAGTCGGCTTGCAAAGACGCGAGCTTGCGACCCACCCAGCCAGCAAACGGGCACCGAAAGGAACGAATCGTTCTTGGCGGGGCCCTTAGGGCCGCCCACCATGCCGCTACCTTTGCGCATCGCGCTTGTCACTGCCACCGAAGCCCGCGCGCTCGACCAAGACCTGCCGCCGCTGACCGACGCGCTGCGTGCCGAAGGGGCCGAGGTCGCGCTGGTGGACTGGGACGACCCAACGGCCGACTGGTCGCTGTTTGCAGCCGCGGTTATCCGCTGTCCTTGGGACTACACGCGTCGCCGAGAGGCGTTTCTGGCCGCGATGGGGCAAGTGGCGACACAGACGCGCCTGTTCAATCCGCCCGCCGTGCTGCGCGCAAACACCGACAAGCGCTACTTGCAGGGCCTGGCGGACGCCGGCGTGGCGGTGGTGCCGACGCTGTTCTTGACCGCAGCCGACGACCTGACGCGGCTGGTGGCCTGGCTGAACGAGCAGCACGCCCAAGATTGCGTGGTCAAGCCGAGCGTCGGCGCCGGATCACAGGACGCGCGCAGGTTTGCGGCCAATTGCCGCGCCGAGGCGGTTGCCCACGCCGCCGGTCTCGCCGCTTCCGGTCGCACGGCGATGGTGCAACCCTACCTGGACCGGGTCGATGCGCAGGGCGAAACCGCGCTCATCTTTATGGGCGGCGCGTTCAGCCATGCCATCCGCAAGGGACCGTTGCTGCGGCGCGGCGAAGTGGCAGGGCCGGCGCTTTTTGCCGCGGAGACCATTGCAGCCCGACAACCGGGGGTCGACGAACTGGCGCTGGCGGAACAAGCGCTGGCGGCAGTAGGCCAGCCGCTGCTGTACGCGCGGGTCGATGTGCTGCGCGACGGCGATGGCGCGCCGCGGTTGCTGGAGCTGGAATTGATCGAGCCGTCGCTGTTTTTTGCCCATGGCGCCGGGTCGGCGCAGCGGCTGGCCGGGCTGATTGTCGCGGCGGGGCGGGGGCAGTGGCCGGGCTGATGACACTGTTAGACCGCGGATAGGCCACGCGATCGGCTTGGGTATCAGAGGCTTTGACGCCACTTCGCAGCGCCGAGCCTAATTGCAGACGAGCGCCGCACATACCGGCGGTTTCTTGGTTTCGTCGCACTCAAAGCCGGTCTTGCACAGGCCGTAACACTTCTCGCCCAGACCGGGGATGGCGATGCACTTGTTGCTGATGAGATCGCACATCAGCTCGTCGGCGCAGGCGTTGAGCAAGTCATCTGCGCACTTCTGGCCCAAGGTCGGCACGTCGATGCAGACGCCGCCGCTGCAGGTCCAGGGCGCGAGACATCCGTTCCACTCGCCGAGCGCGAGATCGGCGGGCTGGCATGGCCCGCCCTTGGCGGACAACAGCTGACAAGTGCCCTTGCCGGCCGGGCCGACGCAGTGCACGTCCCAGCCGCCGCAGTGGGTCGAATTGACGCATGCGCCGCCGATGGCCACCTTGGTCTCGCAAGTGCCGCTGTCGCCACCGTCGTTGAAGCACACCAGTCCGGCCGCGCACTGGGTCGAGGCGTCGGTGAACGGATCGGGCGAGCAGGCCTGGCCCTTCTTGGGCATCGCCTGGCAGGTCCCGCCGGTGCCGGTGTCGATGCACTGGGTGCCGGATACGCAAGACCCGACGATGTCGCACGCGGCGCCGAGCTTTTGCAGCGCGGTGCACTTTTCCTTGCTGCTGCAGTACAGCCCCGGCTTGCACTTGACTGGATCGCAGGCCGCGCCGACGTCTTTGGGGATGTCCGCCACGCACAGGCCGCCAAAGCACAGCGCGCCGGCAACGCACTTGTCGTCGTCGGTGCACTTGGCACCCAACGCCACCCGCTTCTTGCAGACGCCGGGGCAGTCGGTCTTTTCAAAGCAGTAGTTCGAGGCGCACTCGACGTTGAACCCGCACCCAGCGCCCTCGCTGGCTTTGCCTTTGAACACCGTCTGGCATACCGGCGGGCCGTCGACAAAGTCGAGTTCGTCGCAGTGCTCGACCGCCAGCGCCAGGCAAGCGGCAGCTGCATTGCCGTCGTAGGTCAGCTTGCCGCCGGCGACCAGGGCCGCGAGCTTGGTAAAGACGGCGGCATCGGTGGCAGTCAATGCGGCAACGCAGCCGGCTTGGGTGGCAAACGGCATCTTGTCGGCCGGCTCGCAGGCCGTGAAGTTGGCCTGACAGATGGCGGCAGCTGTTACGGACGCCAACTCGGCGAGCGCAATCGGCGCGGGCGCTGCGGCATCGGTGCTGGCATCGGCTCCTGCATCGCTCGGCACGTCGGCAGTGGCGTCTGTCGCGCCTACGTCCGCCGCTGCATCTCCTTTGGCATCGGTGACTGCGGCATCGCCGCCGTCTTTGGCTGTTGCGGCATCACTGGTGGCATCGACGGCAGCACCGTCGCCCGCCGCAGTGTCGGATCCAGCCGCGTCACCGGTCGTGGCTGCGGTATCGCCGCTGCCGGCACCACTGTCTGCCGCCTGGCCCGTGCCTGCGCCACCCGTCGCTGCTGGCGGCGTAGCGCTAGCACATGCCATCGCGAGACAAGCGCCAAGGCCGGCTGCGGTGCCGCGAAGGTACGAGAGATACGATGTCGTGCGCATGGCCACCTGAACGCGGTTGTGCGCGCCCGCTGGCCGGGCCGCGCGAGCGGCAGATTGCCACGAACCGTGGGGCTTTCCAAGGCGGACATGCAGCCGGAGCAGGGTGGGCCACCGCGCTGAGCGGCCAGGCGCCCAAAACCAGCGATTGACAGCCATCGCCGGAGCGCCTCAGCATGGCCGCAGCCGGGCCGCGAACAAACCGGCGCGATGCGAGGACAGGTGCGCTTGCGCATCGCCGCGCCCTGGAGTCGCCCTGATGGTCGCCGTGCCGCCCAAGCCCACGCTGCTGGCCGCCTCGCGCGTGTGGTGGCGCATCGGCTGCCTCGGATTTGGTGGCCCTGCCGGGCAGATTGCGCTTTTGCACAAAGAGGTGGTCGACCGCCGCTGGGTCGACGAGCGCCGCTTCAGTCACGCGCTGAACTTCTGCATGCTGCTGCCCGGACCCGAAGCCCAGCAATTGGCGACCTACCTCGGCTGGCTGCTGCACGGCTGGCGTGGCGGCCTGGTGGCGGGCGGCTTGTTCGTGCTGCCGGGGGCGGTGGTGGTGTGGGCGCTGGCGGCGCTGTATGCCGCGCATGGCCACCTGCCCGCGGTGGCTGCGGCGCTAGTCGGACTTAAAGCGGCGGTGCTTGCGTTGGTGCTCGAGGCCTTGCAGCGGATTGGCAAGCGGGCGCTCCGCAACAACCGCGCCCGCGGCGTGGCCGTCGCCAGTTTCTTGCTGATTGCGCTGGTGCAGCTGCCCTTTCCGCTGCTGATGGCCAGCGCCGCGCTGTTTGGGGCGCTGGCCATGCCTCCACAAGGCGCTTCGGCCGATGCCGCCGCCGACGACGACTCGGTGGTGGCGCAGATGGTTGCGGCCGGCGATGACGCGCACACCCGGCCGTCGCTGCGCCGGTTCCTGACCATCGGCACGCTCGGGCTGGCGGCCTGGATGCTGCCGCTCGCCGCCCTGGCAAGCTGGCCTGGTGCGCCGCCGACGCTAGCGGATATGGCCGTTTACTTTTCCAAAGCCGCGGTGGTGA
>SXRM01000247.1 GCA_005792545.1 Pseudomonadota bacterium
GAATCCTAGTCCCCCAGCTGCGCGTCGGCAGCGGGTTCGCCTCGGCCAAGCCGGTGGCAACTCCTTGTCGACGCTGGCGTTGTCCTGCAGGTTGTCGCTCGCTGCGTGCCGCAGCAAACGGCCGAATCCGGTTGCCCGTGGTGCAATTCCCTTTGCCCGCGGCGCAGTCCGCGTTCGGCCGGATCCGGCGCAGCGGGCAGCCGATCAGGTTCGAGTTCACCGAAATGCCCCGTTAGTCTAGCGGTCAGGACACGGCCCTCTCAAGGCTGGGACAGGAGTTCAATTCTCCTACGGGGCACCGCAAAAACGATGCAGATTCAGGTTCCTTTGCAAGGGCCCAGCGCGGCGCCAGGTATGCCTGTGGCACGCGTGCCGGGTGTGCCTTTTGGCCCGTGGAGCGGCCTCGCGGCTTCTGCCTGGCACGATTGGCGCTGGCAGCTGCGCAATCGCCTGACCACCGCCGATCAGTTCGCGCGTTTGTTGCCTGTGAGCGACGAGACGCGGGCGTGGATGTCGGCCGGCGGGGCGTTTGAGGTCGGCGTCACGCCGTATTTCGCCAGTCTTTTCAACGACGCCGCCCTGCGCGATGGCGAGCCGCTGCGCTGCCCCTTGATTCGCCAGGTCCTGCCAGATCCGCGCGAAGCCAACGTGGCGCCGTTCGAGCGCGCCGATCCGCTCGGCGAAGATCCCGCGCGCACCGTGCCCGGCATCGTCCACAAGTACCCCGATCGCGTGCTGTTGCTGGTGACGGACACCTGTGCGGCGTATTGCCGGTACTGCACGCGCGCTCGGTGGGTGGCGAGCAGTCAGGCCTCGCTCGACTCGGCCGAGCTGGACGCGGCGATCGACTACATTGCGACCCATCGCGGCATTGTCGACGTGCTGATTTCGGGCGGCGATCCGCTGCTGTGGTCGACGGCTCGGTTGGACGCGCTGCTCGATCGCCTCGCCGCGATCAGCCATCTGCGCTGGATTCGCATCGGCACACGCGTGCCGGTGTTCTTGCCGATGCGCATCGACGCCGAGCTGGTGCGCGCGCTACGGCCGCGACGCATCCCGGTGTTCGTCAACGTCCACATCAACCATTACAGTGAGTTGGCTGCGCCGACCTTGACCGGTCTGTGCTTGCTGGCCGACGGCGGTATTTCGCTCGGCGGTCAAACGGTGCTGTTGCGCGGGGTCAACGACGACGCCGCCGTGCTGCGCGACACCTTCTACGCCATGCTGTCGGCGCGCGTCCGACCGTATTATCTTTTCCATTGCGACCCGGTGCGCGGCACCGAACACCTGCGCACAAGCGTCGATGACGCACTGGCGTTGGTGCGCCAGCTGGTGGGGTTCTGCAGTGGCATGGCCGTCCCAAAGTACTGCATCGATCTCGAAGGTGGCGGCAAAGTGCCGCTGTGGCCCGATTACGTGGAGCGCGCGGACGGCGACGCCCTGCTGGTGCGCGGGTATCGCGGCGACCGCTTCGCGTACGACAACCGGCCGCGCGGCGGCGACGGTGCCTGACCCGCGCACTCCACGCCTCGGCAGCCATTCGCGCTATTTCGCGTTGTTGTTTGCCGGCGTTGCAGCCTGCGGTGCTGCTCCCGTTGCGAGCGATCGCCCGGCGGAATTGCAGCCAGTTGCCGCTCAGATTGCAGTTGCACGGCTGCGTCAGTGGGCCGCGCGCGGTCAGTGGCAGCTGGTGCTGGACAAGGTCAGCGAGGCCGCGCCGGGCGAGGGCGACGAAACGCCGGCGGTGTACCGGATTCGCGCGCTGTGGGCGCTCGGCAAGCGCGACGTGGCAGTGGCAGCCGAAAACGCCCTACTGGCCAACGCTAAGGCCAATGAGGCGGCGCTCCTGGCGTTGGTTCGCCTGCACCTGCGCGGCAACCAAGATGCTGCGGCGGCGTGGCGGCTGCTGAGGCCGCTGGTGGCGGGCGGCTGCGTTTCGACGGCCAGTTGTGGCCTGGCGGTGCCGATCCTCAGCAAGCTCACAGCGTTGCCAGATTGGGTAGCCGTCGTCCGTGCGGCAGCGCCGCCAGTTGATCGCGGTGCTGTTCGCCATGCGTGGTTCACAACGCTCGCCGGTGCGGGCTCGACGGCGACGGCCGAGCCGATGTGGTCGGTGCTGGTCCAGGAGACCCAGGCAACGGTCGCGCCCCGCTCGGCGTGGTTGGCGCTGCACGGCGTCGCAAGTCGCTGGTTGGGCGGTTCGGCAGGTCGGACGCGCTGGGCCGACGCGTTGCTGGCTAGCAGTGCGCCGACGGCGCTAGTGGTCGAACTGGCCACCGCAGCCGACGTTGCCGGTGACCGCGCGCTCTCCGTGCGCTTGCTGCACGCGGCCTCCAGCCGGGCAGATCCGCCACCGTGGACGTGGCCGTGGCTGGCTTGGGCTCTGGCCCGCACCGATGACCGGGTTGGCCTGACTGCACTGGCCCAAAGCGAGGCAGAGCGCTTCCTCTCATCGCACGATCGCTTGGTCCTGGCGAGGGCGTTGGTGCAGGTCCGCGCGACCGCGCAGGCCGAAGTGTGGCTGGCCCGTGCCAGTGACCTGGACGACGCCGTCAGCGTGGCCGTTGCCGCAGAGATCGCGCGCATCAAAGGCGCCAGCGGTGCGGATCTGCGCGATCGCCTGCTCGCTGGCCGGGTGCAAGGCGATGTCAGCCTGGGGGCGCTGGTGCTGGCTCAGTTCTTGCGCCGCGCCGACCCGGCGACAGCCGACCGACTGCTAGCGCTGGCAGCTGCGACGCCCGGACACGGTCAGCTAGTCGCCGCGTGGCTGCGCGCAATGCCGCAGTTGGGCGGTGGCCGCAGGGCGACCAGCATGGACGCAGCCAAGGCCTATCTCGACTTGCTGGCCCAGGCCTCCGCGCCGCTGCCGGGGCCGCTCGGTGACGATCCGCCGCTTGACCTTGCCGACGCGCGCGAGAAGCTGGCGCGCCTGGACAGTGGCAGCCAGGAGCGCGCGCTGGTGGCGGCGGCGGTCGCCCGGTGGGCCGAAGCGGGCGTGGCGTCGCCCGGCGATGTGCGGCGGCTGGCGACCCGGCAGGCCGCTGCGGGCCAGGGCGAGCAAGCGCTTGTCGCCGACGCGCAGGCTCGATCGGGTGGCGAGCAGCAGCTGTTGGAACCCGCTGGCCGCGGCGAGTTGCTGGCGCAGCTGGGCGGACAAGGCGCGCACCTGCTGGCGCGCTGGTGGGCGGACGCGCGCCCGCGCGAATGGGACAACCGCCGCGAGCCGTGGGTGGTGGCGGACAAGCTTTTCCGCGGTCAGTTCGCAGCCTTGGGCCTGTTCGTGGCGCAGGCGGCGCTGGTCGCGTTTCCCGCGGACGAGCTGGGTCCGCGCGACTTTGAAGATGCCCTGGCCTGGGGTGCGGCCGACCTGGTGGTCGATCGGCTGGCGGCGCGGGCTTTTGCGACACCGGGTCAAGCGATGGCAGAGGGCCCGCTGCTGGTGCGCGCCCGGCTCGACCTCGGCCAGGTGGCAGAGGCGGAACGCGACGCGCTCGCGCTCGCGGAGTTGGTTCCGCAGAACGCCCGGGCGCAAAAAGGACTGTTCGAGGTGGTTGCGGGCCACAACCTGTGCGGCACCGTGCTGCGTATGGCACCCAGGCTTGCCGCCGATCCCGACCTGTACCTGTATCGCAGCGCGGTTACCCGCGGCCTGGACTGCGCGCGTCGCCATCAGGACCAGGTGGCGGCGCTGGCCATCGTCAAGGCGGGTTTCGGCGCGCGCATCGATCCGACCCGGCTGGAAGTGCTGGTGACGCAGTTGGCGATGTCTGGCTTTGACACCTTGGCCATTGACGTCGCGCGGCAGTTGCAGCAGGTGCGCCCGGTCGGCGAAGACGTCGGTCTGTCGTGGGCGCGCGCGCACCTTGCGCTCGGCCAGACGCTCGAGGCCTCCGAGTTGCTGCAGAATGTCGCGGCGCTCAATCCGCGAGCCGCGCGCATCTGGCTGCGCAGCGCCGAACTATTGGATGATTATGGTCAACTGGAAGCTGCGCTCGCGTTCTACCGCGGCGCAGCGGCGGCCGATCCGGACAGCAGCCGCCTGCAAGTACGGGTCATCGTGACCCTTTTGCGCCTGGCTCGCAACAGCGAAGCCGCCGACGCCCTGGTCCTGCTGGCTCGGCAAGGCGGCGGGGAGAGCGACTACGAAATCGTGCTGGAGCTGGCCCGCCGCACCCATGCGGGTCGCCCCTTGTACGACGCCGCCATGACCGTCGCCGACGCCGACCGGGAGCTGGAGCGCTTCCGCGCTGAGCTCGCCGCGGACCTTGGGGATCGCGCCGGCGTCTTGGCTGCCGTGCGGCGACTGCGCGCCAAGGGCGGGTCGATCGGCCCGGAAGGTATCGGGTGGCTGCGGCGGGTCGGGCAGTGGTCCCAAGCGCGCGAACTGGCCGAAGACGCGCTGGCCTCGGCCGAGCCGGTGGGCAGCCAGGGCGACGGCGAACGCATGCTGGGTGCGGCGTTGTCCGTGCGCCGCGATCCCGGCTCTGGCGAAGAAGGTCTCGGCATCGCCCGCCTGTCGATCGCGCGCGCAGCCCATCCCGAGCTGGCAACGGCGTTGGCAGCGCAAGAGCTCGGCCGCCATCATTTGCCGGCTGAGGGACTTGCGCTTGCCAAACGGTTTGTCATCGGCACCGACCTGACCTACCTGACGTTGCGCGCAAGCCTGGCTTACAAAAGCGGCGATCGCGCCGAAGCCGGCGAGGCCTGGCGGCAGGTCATGTCGGCGCTGCTGGTGGATGCACAGCTGCGCGAGTTGCTGCGGTCGCTCGACCCGCAAGTGCGCAGCCGCCAAAAGGCGCCACTCGATGCCTTGCTGTGGATGGTCAACGACATGGAGGCGGCGTCTGCCACGGCCGAGTTGAATGAGTTGCTGCGCCACCTGCGCCAGGCGGCGCCCGACAGCCCGTGGCTGGCGTACCAGACGTTGCAGCACGCGGTGCGCAATGGCCTGGGTCCGCAAGCGGCGGCAGCCCTGCGCACCGGCTATCAGGGTCTGCGCGAGTGGTCCAGTGCGCTGGAGGGCGCCGTCGACCGTCTGGCTCGCGACGTCGGCGAGGCGCCATTGCGCGAGGTCGCAGGCCTCGCGACTCCGTCGACGCAACCGCTGGAGGTGGCTGCGGCCAGTGTGCGGACGGCGCCGTGGTGGCTTGGCAAGGCGCTCGCCACGTTGCCGGGTTTGCGGCCACAACACCCAGAGCTCGCCGCGATGTTGGGCCAGCTGGCAGAAGCCTCGCCGTTGTTGCGCGCGGAATGGGCGTCGCAGTCGGCGGCGGCAGGCGACGGCGAAGCGGCGGCAACGCGCTTGGGCACCCACCCGCTGGCCGTCCAAGAAGGCAATGCTTCGGTGGCGGTGCGGGCGATGGCTGTGGCGCTCGCTGCCATGCAGGGGCCGATTGCGGCTGGCCAGAGCGCACCGCCAACAGCCGCGGCAGAGCGGTGGCTGCGCCGCTGGCAGGCGTCGCATCCGAGCCTGGACGCCGCCGTCCTGTTGGCCAGTGAACTGGTTCGGCAAGGTCACCCGGAACTGGCGCGGCTGGCACTGCCCGGTTCCGCGGTCCGGCACGGTGGCACCAACGCCGACCTGCTGCAGCGACGGATGCTGGCGCTCGCCGGCTTCGCAAGCGCCGACGAAGTGGCCGACGCAGCGCTGTTGTTTTTGCGCGGCAATCGCAGCCAACTGGCCACGCGCCAACAGGGCGAAGCCGTGCACAGTCCGAGCGACGATGTGTTTGCTTTGCTGGTCAGCGCCGGGCGGGTCGACGCCGTCGCCAGACTCGCCGACCACCTCCGCCGGGCCGAGCCAGCCGTCGCAGTGCCGCGAGGCATGCAGCCGTCCGCTGCCAGTGCACCAGCGCGCGCGCGCATTGAAGCGTGGCAGCCCGCTGCGCTCAGCGAGCTGTTATCGGCCAAAGTCTCTCCGTCGCTCGAGACCGTGGAGGCGGCCTATCCACTGGCGGTGGCGGCTTCACCCACGCAGGCGCTGGCTTTGGCGGCGCGCGCGGTAGTTCTGGGTGCAGATCCCTGGCGCACCTGGGCAGAAATAGCGCGCACGGCTTTTGACTTTGGGGATACAGCACTAGCGGCAGAGGCCGTCGCCCGCGCCGTCCGCGTACCGCAGGCGCCCCCCTATGCACTGGTCTGTCTGCGTGCGGCCGTCGCGCCCGACCAGCCGATCACCGGCTGCTCGCGCGGTCGCACTTTGGACGCCATGGGTCCAGACGACATGGCCGATGTCGCGCTGTGGCTGGCGCGCGCGGCAACTAGCAGCGACCACGATGCGCTACGGACCCAGTTTGCGCATTCGACCACGGCTGCTCAGGTCGCGTTCGTCGGCGCCGCCGCCGGCCGCCGGTTTGCCATGCTGCCGCCAGACCGCCAACGGTTCGCGTCGTGGTTGCGCGCCGCAATCAACAGCCTGGAGCCGGCGCGCCACGACGGCCTAGTGCTCACGGCGCTTGAGGACCTGGGCGCGTTTGGTCTGGCAGACCTGGGCGTCGCGGTGACCAGTGTCGCGTTGCGCAACAACCCGAGCGGTCACGGCCATCACAACAACCTGGCCTATGCCCTGTACCTGTCGGGCCGCCCGGTCGGCGAGTCCATGGCCCATGCGCTGTGGGCCGAGCGCGGGGCTGCCGGCGATTTTGCGGCCGCGGCCGCGCTCGACACCCTGGCGGCTGTTCGCTTTGCCGCCGGCGACGCCAAGGCGGCCATCGACACGCAGCGCCGGGCACTGGCAGCTACGGTGGCCCCATCGGTCCAGTTGCGCACGCCGCCGAGCTTGTCGCTCGCGAGGCTGGCCGAGTTCCTGTTGGCGTCGGGCGACCTCGCGGCCGCGCATGCCCTGGCAGCGGTCGCCATGGGCCGCGGCATTGGCGATCCGACCAGCCGCGATGAATGGAGCGCGCAGCCGAGGCTACGGCAGGTCTTGCGCGCTACGCTGCGCACGCCGGTTGTGGAGCAAGCGCGTTGACCGCAGCACCACCAGCGTCAGCAGGAGCCGGCCAAGCAGGTGCCGGAGCGAGCCGTTGGCGTCGCCGTTTTGGACTTGTCCTCGCGACTGTATGCGCCGCTGGCTTGCTGGTTCCGCCGCTGCAGTGCCTGCTGCTGAACTGGGTCGACCCGCCGGTCACCGGCACCATGCTGCAGCGCACTTTGGAGAATGGATGGGACCACGGCGACTGGTCGCTGCCTGCCTACCAGTGGGCCAGCCTTGAGACGTTGCCGCGCAGCCTGCCGACCGCCGCGATGTCCAGCGAGGACCGGTCATTCCTGCACCACGACGGCTTTGACTGGGTCGCCATCCGTCGCGCTTGGGACCGCTACCGCAACCGTCCTGGTGGCCGCCTCGTGGGCGGCAGCACCATCTCGCAGCAAGTCGCCCGCAACGTTTTTCTGGCGCAGCACCGCTCGTGGCTGCGCAAGGGCTTGGAAGCCTGGTACACGGTGTGGCTAGAACTGCTGGTGCCCAAACGCCGCATTCTTGAGGTCTACCTCAACGTCGCCGAGATGGGGCCAATGGTGTTTGGCGCCGAGGCCGCGGCGCGCCACTGGTTTAGCAGACCAGCGAAAGACCTGACATTTCCTCAGTGCGCATCGCTCATCGGGCTACTCCCGTCACCGCGGCGGTGGACGCCGAAGACGCCGCACGTCCAGCGCCGCGCAGCGTGGATCCTGCGCAGCCCGGTGGCGTTTCCAAAGAAGTTGATGCCGGATTCGTAACGACTAAGAGGGTGTATTCAAAAGAACGCCTACTTCGGCTCACGATGCATCCCAGCATGCTCTGTTGCTCCTAACTCGCTCCCTGCGGCGTGCCGCAAGCACGCCTCTGTCGCTCGCCGCGTCGCGCCGTGCCTGCCGGGCGCC
>SXRM01000248.1 GCA_005792545.1 Pseudomonadota bacterium
CGGCTTGCAAAGCCGCGAGTTTGCGACCCACTGAGCCAGCAAGAACAGCAATCGCCGATGACCTCGGGTCATCGCGATCCTGTATAGTTGCGCCCTTGCCAGACCGTGCGCGCGACCTCGGCGAGCACTGCGGCCAGCTCTGGGTCGCTGCGACCTGCCGACATCGCGCACAATAGCAGCGGTCGGCCCGGCTGGTAGACGATGCCGCAGTCGTGCAGGTGAACGCGCTCGTTGCCGCTGGGGTTCTGAAGCGTGCGCATCCCCCACTTGTGCGCGAACTCGGTGCCCGCTGGCAAGCCTGCAACCAGCGCCTGGGGAAACTCCGTGCGCGTCAGTAGCTGCAGCAGCTTGTCGGCGGTATCGGCGCGCAGGACGCTCGCATTGTACAGCGCCCGGAACAACCGGCTGTAATCGTTGACGGACAATAGCGCGTCGGCATCTGGGTTGTCGTACGGCCATGTGATGGCCAGGTCGTCATAGACCGCCTTGAGCGCCGCGTCGCCGATCTCGCGGGCCAGCACCGCTTTGGCGTCGTTGCGCGACCAGCGGACCATGCGCTCCAGCAGGTCCTGAGCGGTATACGATTGTCCCGTGACCAGCGCGCCAGTCGCCTTGGCGCTCTCGCGCAGGGTCTGCATGTCGTAGAGCAGCGGTCGGGTCAGCGCCGCCGGATCCGCCTCCGCTTTGCGCATCCAGGCGATGGCCAGCGGCAGCTTGAGCAGGCTGGCCGGGTGGTACTTGTCGTCACCGCCGATCGCAAAACCGGCACCGGTCTCCAGGTCGCGCACGGACACGGCCGCGCGGGCCAGGGCGCCGCTGCGCAGGTGCTTGTCCAGGACCACTTGAACCTGAGTTCGCAGCACAGCGTGGCGCTGGGCCCCGCTCGCGTCGTCGCAGAACAAAAGCGGGTGACTGTGCGCCGTCGGCCGACCGCGGACCTGCGACACTGCACCCGCTATCGCGGCGTTGTCGCCGGCAGGCACGGTCGACTGAGCAGGGTCGGTGCCGGCGACGGTCCAGCCCACGACGAGGCCGGCCAGGAACAGCGCAATCGACACGGCAATGCCGGGAGACAGCACCGGCGTCGGCGCGGGACGTAAGGCGGTTTGGGGTTTGGCAGCGGGCATCGGGTCGTGGGGTGCGCGCGGGTCATGGCGCAATTGGCCGAGTAAGATGCCACGAGAGGCACGCGGGCAGGCCGGTCCATCACCAAGTGCCACACCATCCAGCGGGCTTATCTGCACCCAAATGACGCCGCTTCAGGTGGAATGTCAAATTATTACAACCACTACGGGAACAGCGGCGCGTCGATATGCGCGCCAGCAAGACAGTGGACGCTAACAAAACCAGCGTATATTCATTGCATGAAAGCTGCATGGCCGCGATCAGCGCGCCGGTTGACATCGGCTGGCGCTGGGGCTACCCCGGCACGGGGCAGATCCACGGTGGGCAAACACCTGGCGCTTGTCATGATTAAGGTCAGGAAATCAAAGGGAATGCGCACACACTGGCGGCGCCTGGTGATGGCCACGACCATGGTTGCAGTGGTCACGGGTCGCTGGGCGGCCTCCGAGGCACGTGCAGTTCCGGCCGCAGAGAAAGTGGACATCGCGGAGACGATGGCCGAGAAGGCGTTCAAGGCCTTTACCGCTGGCGATTACCCGCGCGCAGCCGAACTGTTTTTCAATGCCTGGCGGACCGACCCCAAGCCGCTGTACTTGTGGTCGCTGGCACGGTGCGAACACCTGGCGGGGCGACGCGACAAGGCGCTGGAATACTATAAGAAGTTCCTCGAGGCACCAGGCGCTCTGCAGGAAAAGGTTGGGCCGGCGAGGGAGTACGTCGAAGCGATTGAGAGGCAAAATGCCGGGTCGCGGGCCACGCAGGCCGAGCGCGCCGAACGTGACGGCGACGGTAGGCTCGCGGCCTCGCTGTATCTGGACGCGTACAAGGCCGCGCCCAAGCGTGTCGCTTGGCTGTTCAAGGCGGCCGTGGCCGCCCAAACGGTCGGAGACTTTCCGGTGGCGGAGGCCCACCTGCGCGCATACCTGCAGGCGGCGCCGGCCGGCGCTGCGGACCGAGCTGCGGCTGAGGCGAGGCTGGAGTCGATTGCGCGCAAGCGCTCGCCAGCGACCGGTGCCAAGCCAGGCAGTGCTGCGCCGCGGCCTGGCAACCAGTCCGCAGACGGGATCCGGCCAGTTGTGGAGCCTGCATCGCGCGCCGCGGCGTGGGGCGCCATCGGTGGCGGAGCGCTCGCAGCCGCTGGCGGCGTGTGGTGGTACGCCGCCGTTGCTGAGGAACAGCGAGCGCTCGAGGCGGAGTTCGACAAGCGCAAAGGCGGCAAAATCGTCGGTCTGTCGAGCGACGAAGCGAGGATGCGAGCAAGCTCTTTGAATCGCAAAGTGGCGGCATCGCTTGGCCTTGCGGGTGCGGGGCTATTGGCTGCGGGCATCGGTGGCTACGAAGTTGCACAGACCGAAGTGGCCGCAGAGACAGCCATCGCGGACAATGCAGAAGTCACTGTGACGGCTGCGGACACGGGCGCGGACGCCACCTTGGACAGCGCGGACGTCGCAGCCGACGCCAGCCCGGACGCAGCGGCTACCGTCGCAGACGGAAGCCCTGGCTCTGCTGGGCGTCGTCAAGACTGCGCAATTCAATGGCTTTGGCGGCGCAGAGCAAGTCAACGCGGCCGCGGCGGTCGATGGCACTCATGCGTACGGCTGGGGCTTTGTCGCTGCCGGCCACACCAAACCGGCAAGTACGCCACAAAACGCGTACTTGTGGCGCACGGACGCCAAGCTGCAGACCGTATGGCAGAAAAGCTACGGCGGCCCCGGCAACGACGCGTTCCAGGCCGTCGCGGTGCTGCGCGACGCCAAAGGCCAGACGCTGATTTGCGCTGCCGGCGAGTCAGCCGCCTCGCAGGCCGACGCCAAAACCGACGGCTGGCTATCGTGTTACGACGGCTTTGGCACGCTGGTGTGGGAAAAGCAACTGGGCGGCCCGGAAGGTGACGCGTTCTTGGACCTCGCCGCGCTGCCCGATGGTTCGCTGCTGGCGGCCGGCTCGACCTACGGCAAGGCCAACGACGCGTGGCTGGTCAAAATCGACCCGAACGGCAACGTTGCGTGGCAAAAGACCTATGGCGGCGTCGAAGACGAGGTCGCAGTCGGCGTCACCGTCTTGGGCGGCGGCGGCCTCGCGCTGACCGTCCAGTCGACGCCCGCCCAAACTGGCATCAGCCAGGTCCAAGTCCTGCGCCTGGACGCTTTCGGCCATGTCACCTGTGCTGCGTCTGGCGCGTGTGCGGTCAAAGCAGCCGCTGCCTGTGACGACGGCAACCCGTGCACGGCCGACACCTGCGGGCCCAACGGCGCGTGCGGCAGCAGCAAACTGGCCGACAGCGCTGCTTGCGGCGCGGGTAAGGTGTGCAGCGCGGGCCTCTGCAAGTAAGGGCCCCGCCAAGAACTAGTCGTTCTTTTCGGTGCCCGTTTGCTGGCTGTGTGGGTCGCAAGCTCGCGTCTTTGCAAGCCGACTCGCCGCTCCGTGTATCCACAGCGATCGCGTAATAGTGGACAGGCTCCTAAGAGGGTGTATTCAAAAGAACGCCTACTTCGGCTCACGATGCATCCCAGCATGCTCTGTTGCTCCTAACTCGCTCCCTGCGGCGTGCCGCAAGCACGCCTCTGTCGCTCGCCGCGTCGCGCCGTGCCTGCCGGGCGCC
>SXRM01000249.1 GCA_005792545.1 Pseudomonadota bacterium
GATTTAATATCAACGCCATCTCTCAGCAACCCGACGACCCTCTGCCGCACCTGCTCTCCCAGAACCATGACCGCCTCCTCGCCCAGACGGGGTTCTCGCACGGATTGGTTGCTGGTCAAGTTTTTGCATACACCCTTTAAAGACACTGTGCAACAAGAAGACAGCGAAGTGTGAGCCGGTGTTCGCCGAGTTCATCGGCAAAAGCTGTCCACCTAATGACCTCAATTGCTCGGCGTATGTGCTCATCCCCCCCGACAGCGAGCCGCTGACCGTGTCTTGCGATGACGGCGATGCCTGCACCGGCTCCAGTGCTTGCGCGCAAGGCAAGTGCGTCACCGACCCAACGGCGCTGCTGTGTGGCTGCAAGTCCGACACCGACTGTGCAAAGTACGGTCACCCGTGCACCGGACCCCTGGTATGCGATACCACAAAGGGATTTTGCGCCGTCGACGCCAAGGTCGCGATCAAGTGCGACGCGACCAGCAACAAGCCGTGCCTCAAGAACACCTGCGTGCCAACCTTGGGTAAGTGCCTGATGCTGCCGCCCCTCTGCGCGGACGGCAACCAGTGCACGGCCGACACATGCGATCCTGCCAGTGGCTGCAAGTTTGCTGCAATGCCCGATGGCGCAGCGTGTCTGGACGGCAAAGGCGCGTGCGCGGCCGGCAAGTGCGCGGCCAAGCCCTAGTGCTTGCGGCCCGAAGTTCGCGGCGGGTTCCGCCGCGCGACAAGGGCGAAGTGCCCGCGGCCGCCACTGCGGCCGCAGGTAGGGGTGAGCGCGCCGACGCGCGCGAGGGGGCGGTGAGCCCCCTTGACGAAACAAGCTGCTAGTAGGCGAAGCATACAGCGGATTTCCACCACAAAATCAAACGCCATCCCAACTCGAACTTCGGGTTTCGCCTACTAGTTCGGCCGCCGCCAGTGGTGGCAATGACCTGAAAATACTATGCAGAATCGCCTTGAGGTGAGATCAAACCTGCCGCAAGGAAGGAGCGACGAGTCGGCTTGCAAAGCCGCGAGTTTGCGACCCACTGAGCAAGCAAGAACAGCGATCGCAGATGACCTCGGTCATCGCGATCCTGTATAGATCAGCTTGCCGTTTGGGCACGTTTGGACCTGCGTCGCGTTTGACACCGGGCGGCCGCGACCCTAGCCTCTCGGACCATGCCTGCGCTGCGCCGTGGGCAAGCGAACTTGCCTGGTGCACGCATACAACGCCGTTATTGAGGCCGCCATCGCGCAGCGGTTGCGCACCGTGGCCGCCGCCGGTTCGGTGTTGTACGTGGCCTTCAACGGCCTGGACTGGGTGGTTTATCCGCAGCAAGCGGCCCGGTTTTTGGGGTGGCGCGCCGCCATTGCCGCTTTTCTGGCGCTCATCGCCGCTGTCTGCATGCGCCCCACCTTGCAGCGCTGGTCGGCGTGGCTGGGCGACCTGACCGTGCTGGTCGCGGCTGCGGGCATAGCGTCTATGATTGGCGCGACGGACCAGTCGGCCGGGGACTACCACCAAGGCTTGACTTTGTGCATCTTGGCGATGTTCACCGTCAACAGCTTTTCGCTCGCCCACAACTTGGGCAGCGGTGCGGCGATGCTGGCGATGTACACGATCGCTGTGTGGCAACAAGCCACGACACACGGACCTCGGCTCATCAGCGCCTACTTTTTCATGTCGGCGACCATGGTGTTTACGGCGATCCTGACTCGCGTGTTCAGCGTGCACCATCGCCTTCAGTACCAGCAAGCCCGGGCACTGGAGGCCACCAACCTCGACCTGCACCACCAAATGGCGGAGCGCGAGGCCATGCAGGAGCAGCTGCGCAACCTGTCGATGACCGACGACCTGACGGGGCTACACAACCGGCGCGGCTTCAAGCTCCTGGTCGACGAGCAGCGCAAGCTCGCCCGCCGCAACAAGTGCGGGTTGCTGCTGTTTTTCGGCGACATTGACGGCCTCAAGGCCATCAACGACAACCACGGCCACGCCCAGGGCGACCTCGCAATCCAAAAGTCGCCGCGTTGTTGAAGCAGTCTTGCCGCGAAACCGACATTTTGGCGCGGCTGGGCGGCGACGAATTCACGGTGCTCGCCGTCGGTGCCGCGGCCAAAGATGCCGATAGCTTTACGCGGCGCTTGCGCGGCAACCTCGATACCTTCAACCAGCAAAGCGGACTGCCGTTTCGGCTGGCGGTCAGCATCGGCGCCACCTACATCGACGCGGCGGACTCGGCAACGATCGGCGAGTTGATGCAGCGCGCCGACGACGAATTGTACGCGCTCAAGCGCCAAAAGAAGCAAACCCGCCAATCGACGGTGCTGTTTGGATCGATCCTTGGCGCCTGAGCTCGTTGGCCCTCTGTTTTGCGGTCGCGCTGGCGGTAACGCATCCGCGGACCCGGCGTGGTAGCGCGCTTGCGTGCGTGCGCCGCCTGGTTGCTGTGCGCCGCTTTGGCCGCAGCCTCAGGCTGCCGCGCCCCAGCGCAGCCCGCGGGCGCCGCAGCCCCTGTTGCCCACGATGCCGGTTCGAGTCAGACGCTGGCAGACGCCGAGCACGACGAGGCTGTCGAGCCGACCGACCCCGGCGCTGCAGTCACCGAGACCCACGATGCCGCGACCGCAGGAGCACAGACCGACGGGCAGCCGGCGAGCACAGCAGATGCAGCCGCCCTGTGGTACCAGCCCGATCCGGCCAGCACCTGGGCCTGGCAGTTGCAGGGGCAAGTAGACACGTCGGTTGTGGCCACAGTCTATGACATTGACCTGTTCGACAGCCCGACCGCCGTCGTGGCCAGCCTGCATGCCAAGGGCCGCAAGGTCATTTGCTACTTCTCTGCCGGCACCGCAGCCAATTGGCGGCCTGACTTCGCCCGGTTTGCCAAGGCCACGCTCGGCAAGCCGCTGCACGATTGGGCCGGCGAGCGCTGGCTGGACATCCGCGCCGCTTCCGTGCGCTCGGTCCTGTTGCAGCGCATGCAGCTCGCCAAAACCAAAGGCTGTGACGCCGTTGAGCCCGACAACGTCGATGGCTACGCCCACCAGACCGGGTTTGCGCTGACACCTGACGACCAGTTGGCCTTCAACCTGTGGCTGGCCGAGACGGCCCACGGTCTGAACCTTGGCATTGGCTTGAAGAATGACGGCGACCAGGCTGCGCTGCTGGTCGGGGCGTTCGACTTCGCGCTCAACGAAGAGTGCCACCAGTACGACGAGTGCAGCCAGTGGGCGCCCTTTGTCGCCGCGAACAAGGCTGTTTTCAATGCGGAATACGCACCGTCGCACGCCAAAGCCGTGACCCTCGCCGCCAAGCTGTGCCCGCTGGCCGCCGCAGAGCACCTGCTGACATTGGTGTTGCCGCTAGCGCTCGATGGTTCGTTTCGTGTCGCGTGCAACGGCCCGTGACGGGGGGCGCAAGCAGGCCCAACGCGGCTCACGAAGGCCTGGGCTGGCAGATGCTGCTGCCCTTGCCGTCCGCGCCGACCACGACGTCGATGCCGCGGGCCAGCCGCGCCTTAAGTTCCGGTACGTGCGAAATCACGCCGACCATTCGCCCGCCGGCATCCTTGGTTTGGCTGAGCGCCATCAGGGCGCTGATGGCCAGGTCGAGCGCCTCCGGATCGAGCGTGCCAAAGCCCTCGTCGATGAACAGCGCATCCAGCCGAATGCCTCCGCTATACCCCTGCACCACGTCAGACAAGCCGAGCGCCAGTGCCAGAGCAGCCATGAAACCCTCGCCACCGGACAAGGTGGTCGCTGCGCGCTGCTGACCGGTGTAGCTGTCCGCGACTTCCAGGTCCAGCCCGCCGACCCTGCGCCGGTCAGCCAGCGCGCCAACCCGCTGCAGGGCATAGCGTCCGCGGGTCATGGTCGACAGCCGCACGTTGGCAGCGCACAACACATCGTCCAGCAACCCGGCCAGCACAAAGCGCTGCAACGCCAGGTTCTTGGGGTTGTTGCCATTGCAAGTTGCCGCCAGTTCCTTGACGACCAGGTGCCGCGCCTCGAGATCCCCCGCTTGCACCGCCAGATCGGCCAGTGCCTGGGCGGTCTGCTGCAGCTGACCCCGCTGCGTTTGCAACCGGGCCAACTGTTGCTGCGCGGCGCTGTCCGCGGTTTTGGCGGTGGCGACGACCTGGGTCAGCATGGGCAGGTCGGGTGCCACGATGCCCGCTGCGCGCTCCGCGGCTTGTGCCGCCATCGCCGCGAGGCTGGTCGCCGCGTCGCGCCATACCTGCGCCAGTTGTTGCTGTTGCGCCAGCGTTTCCACGGAGAGCCGCGCTGCTTGCCACTGCGCATGGCTCGCAAAACCGTGCGCGCCCAGCGTCAAAGCCAGCTCGTTGGCGCAGCGGTTCGACTCAGCGCTGGCATCCTTGGCCGCCACCTCCGCTGCTTGCTGGCGGGCCAGCAGTCCGGCGCTGGCTTCGCCGGCTGCCGTCGCAGCTTGCTGCGCCGTGTCCAGCGCCGCTTGCAGCTGGGCCGCCGCAGTGGTCTTGCTGGTGATGGCCTGCTCCAGCGCTGCCGGACTGCGCAGCGCTTCGGGCACGTCGGTGAGCAAGCTGGCCACGCGCTCGACCGCGGTCGCTGCCGCCGCCGTCGCTGCGGTGACTGCCGCTTCCAGGCCGGGCGCCGCTTGGCCAAGCCCGTGTAGCGCTGTTTCCGCCGCGGTTACCCGCTCGACGGCAGCGGCCACCTTTGCGGCGGCGGTCTCGGCCTGCTGCACGGCTCGGCGGGCAGCCTGCAGTGCGGCGTCGTCGGCGAGCGCTGGGTCCAGCGACTCTTCGGCCAGCGCCTGGCTGGCTGCGTCGACCGCTGCCGCTGCGGCATCGACCTGCGCCGCGAGGCGCTGCGCTTTGACCTCACAGTCGCTGGCCAGGCTGCGCGCTCGCTCGTATTTGCCCTTGGCTTCTTCCAATTGCGCGTCGCTCGGCAGGGCGCCACCGCTGACTGCCGGCTGCGGATGATCGCGGCTGCCACACACCGCGCACGGCTCGCCCGCTTGCAAGGTCGCCGCCAGTCGCGCCGCCTGGCCGGTGACCCACGCCTGATGGCACTGGTCATACAGGCTGAGCAGCGCCCCAGCAGCCTGCCCAGCCTGGGTCAGCGCTGCCGCGGCTTCTGTGTGCTGGCCGTGCAAGCTTGCATGCTTGGCTTGTTCGCTGCCAACCGCAGCGGCCAGCCGGCGCACGCGTTCTAGCTTGGCGACGTGGGCCTGCAGGCCCGCGGCCGTGGCAGCAAGGCCTCGCAACGTGTCGACGCTCGCCTGCAACTTGGGCAACTGGTCTTGCAGGTCAAGCGCGGCGCTGGCGTTGTCCTGTCGGGCCTTTGTCGCGGTTTCCAGGGCCTGCTGCGCGGCTGCGGCAGCGACCCGGGCCAGGTCGAGCGCGCCGACCTTGTCGCGCATCCCTTCCAGTGTCTTGGCCTGCGCCGTCAAAGCGTCGCGCTGCGGGGCGTTGTCGCGCTGATTTTGCAGCTCTGCTTGTGCCGCGGCCAGTTTTGGCAGGGCGACAGCGTAGGCCGCCTTGGCCTTTTGCGCCGAGTTCCCGGCATTGTCGGCCTGCTGCGCCGCCCTTTGCGCCAGCTGATCGGCCGCAACCACCTGCTGTGCGCGCAGCGCTGCCGCAATGTTGCCCTCACGCAGCTGCTGTTGCGGTCGCGTCTGCTCGTGGGCCGCCAACTGCTGCGCCGCGCTGGCCGCCTCCTGCAGGCGCTGCGCGTCCGCCTCGCCCGCCTGCAAGGCTGCCTGTGCCGCGCTGCGGGTCGCAATTGCGTCGGCCGCGTCGGCGTTCGCCACCAGCAGTCCGGCATCTACGCGCACTACCTGTGCGTCCAGCTCCGCCACGTCTTTGGCGTCAAACTGACCCAGCAGCGTCTTTCTGCGCTCGTTGAGCAGCTCCGCTTGCTTGCCGAGCGCGCTCTCGCGGCCCTTGAGCTCGAGTTGAATGCTCTCGTACAGCTGGGTCGCAAACAGCTGCTTAAGGATGTCTTCGCGATCCTTACTGCCCGCGGACAGCAGCTGCCGAAACGCGCCCTGCGGCAGCACCACCACCTGCCGAAACTGCTCGACGCTAAAGCCGAGCAGCTTACCGACCTTGTCGTTGACGTCGCCGAGGCGCTGGGCGTCGTCCTGCCAACCTTCGGGCCCAAGCTGCCGCGACAGCCGCGCCGACTGCGAGACTTCGGCCGTCGGTGGGCGCCGAACCACCTTCCACACGGTTTGGCCCAGAGCGAACTCCAGCGTCACTTCGGTGGGCACGTCTTTGGCGGCGTGCTGGCTGCGCATCTCGGCGGCCTGGCGCTCGCCACCTGAGGTTTTGCCGAACAACGCCACGCACATGGCGTCGAGGATGGCGGTCTTGCCGGCGCCGGTCGGCCCACTGATGGTGAACGGCGCTCGCTGCGGCAAGTTTGTGAAGTCAATGCGCTCGACCCCGGCAAACGGGCCAAAGGCTTGGATGGTCATGCGTAAGGGTCTCATCGGGCACCTCGAGCGTCGGCAATCAGCTTGTCCACCAGCGGCGCGGCTACGACCCGCGCCGGATCGGGCAAAGGCACGCCGTGCACCGCCACCCAGAAGTCGCCCAGGACGTCGATCGGCTGTCGCTGGCGGTGGTCGCCGCGCAGCAACTCGCCGCTGCCGCCCTCCAGCTGGGGCCGGGCGATGTGCAGCGCGTTGGGGTAGCCTTGCCGCAACTGTCCCATCGGATCCAGCAGCACCCCGGCGTCGGTCAGCGTCGCCCACACCAGGTCGTCGCGGTGGGGGTCGCGCTTGCCTTGTTCCACCAGATCGGCCAACAACCCTTCGATCTTGCGCAGGGGGCGCACGGGCACCATCGACAATTCCGTCACGTCGACACTGCCGTCGCTACTCAGTGCCACCAGCGAGGCCGAGCGCGGCTGATCCGCTTCGGCAAACGAGTATTGCAGCAGCGAGCCGCTGTAGCGGATGCGCCGACTGCCAGCCACCCACTGTGGCTGGTGCAAGTGGCCGAGGGCGGCGTAGTCAAACCCTTCGAAAGCCTGCGGATCGATGACGGCCGTGCCACCGACTGCCAGCGGTCGCTCGGACTCGCTGTATTCGTCGCCACTATTGTTGGCGACCCGGCCGCCTTGCACGAAACCGTGGGCGATGGCCACCGTGCGGTCGCCGGGTGGCACCTGGTCCAGCAGATGGCGCGCCTGCAGGGCCAGCGCAGCCGCGTGGTCGCGCACAGTGGCCCCGCCCGCGGCCGGATCCGCCTCGCCTACGCCGGCTTGTGCGCGCACGGTCGTCGGCTCGGCGTAGGGCATCGGGCACAGCGACACCCACCAGCCGCCGGCGTCCAGCCGTACGGGCGCTGCGCGCAGGTCCACCGGACCGCGCACGGTCAGGCCGCAACCGCCGAGCAGCGCTGCGCCAAACCCCAGCCGCTCAGGCCCGTCGTGGTTGCCGGCGATGAGCACGACTGGCGTCTGCAGGCGCTGCACGATGGCCGTCAGCGTTTCATCGAGCAGCTGCACCGCGTCGGCCGCGGGCACCGATCGGTCGTAGATGTCGCCAGCGATGACAACGACGTTGGGTCGATGGGCCTCGATGTGGGCAAGTAGCTGTTGCAGCACATGGCGCTGGTCGTCCAGCAGGGGCAGGCCGAGCAGGGTCTTGCCGATGTGCCAGTCGGCGGTGTGTAGGATTCTAAAATGCTTGTCGGACATGTGGTTAGCCTCAGTCGCGTGGCGCAATCCTAGCAGACTCGGGGTCAAGCCAAAACGTCGCCAGTCGGCAACTCCGTCGCAAAGCGACATGGCACGTCGCTCCCGCGAGACGTGCGCCAGCCTGCCGCCAGGCTGCGGCGAGCGGGAATGGCTTGGACTATGACTGCGCCAGCGGCAAAAGCCGGTGCGACCCCACCCAGGCGCTGCCGCTGTTTGCCTGCGCAGTGCGCGAGGGTGGCGTGTGGGTAGAACTTGCCGCTGTGCAGCGCTGGCGCGCCGCGGCGCCCATGGACTTTTACGAAGACGAGTTGGACCCTTAGCCATTGGCCGGGCCTGCGCGCGCATCCCCGGGCTGCAGGGGCAGCGTTTCACGGTCTGAGTGCCATTGCGCGTTGAGGCGCTGGCGGCTTGGCACCCATGTGTTGGAGGTCCGCATGAACATTGGCATTGGCAACTTGTTGTTGGGCCTGGGCTGCTTCAAGGCCGTCGTCGGCCTCGCCGTGTACTGGGACGCTCTGCGCGCCGTCGCTCAGCCTGGCGGTTGGCCCATTGCTGACCAGAGTGTCGGGGCCGCAGCGCTGTGGTTCCTGGTCGCCGCCGGCCTGTTGGTGGCGCTGGGCCTGTCGGTGCGCAGCCTCGAACAGCGGGGCGGCATGCCGACGGCGGCGTTCGGGTGGTTCCTGGCCGCGGTGGCGTTGGGCGCAGTGGCGCTCATGCCAGCCAACGGGGCGTGGCTGATCTTTCCGATTGCGGCGCTGGTCGTGGTGCGTGCGCGGGGGCGCGAGGGGCAGGACCGCACCGCTGCGGCAGATTAGGCGCGAAGTGCTCCACCGGCTACGGCTCGCCCCGGCCATACACGGTCCACTGGCCAACGTAAGCCGGATCGACCACCACTTCGCCCGTACTGCGCAGCCGATACTCGCCCGGCGAAGCTGCGCTGAACACCGCGGTATCAGGCGGGTACCAGCGCTCGCTGCCAGCGTGAACACCGCCCAACTGCACACAAATCCCTTGCTCGGGGTCGAGCGAGCGCACCGTGCCCCAGTACTGCGCGTGACCGAGCAGCTTGCCCGCGCGGTCGACGTACGTCTCGCCCAGCAGCACGACCTGGCCCAGCAACTGCTCCGCCATGGCCACGTCAAAGCGCAAGGCGTCTGGACTTTGAGCGTCGCGCACCGCTACCTCACCAGCACCTGCCCGAAGCCCTTGGCGTCGCAGTCGCCGTTATCGGCGCCGCAGCTGCCTGACTTGTAGGTGTCGATCTCGCTGCAGTTGTTACCGCCGTCGCAGGCCAAGCCGTCTGCTACCGCCTCGACCGCGGCCTGCACAACGCGGAGCCCGGCGGCGTGGACTTGATCATACCTCCGCCACCTCCTTGACCGCCACCAGCGCGCCAAGCAGGATGCGCCCGCGGCATCAACGAGGAGCTGGCAAGTGCAGATCTTTTTGGCCATGTTGCTGGCGGCTGGCCTGTTGACGGCAATTGGCGTGCTGTACAACCGTCTGGGGCCCGTGTGGAGCGGGGCGCGCCGCGGCACCCAACAAGCGCCCTGGTTTCGCAAAGTGGACCGCTTTCTGTGGCAAGCCAGTTGCTATCGCTTGGGGGTGGACGCACCGGCCGACTTCGAGTTCAGCCTGGTGACCGAGTGGCCGCTGGACCGCTACGCCAAAGCTCGCGGCTGGGCGTTCGAGGACCAGATCGGCATCAGTGAGTTCGACGAAAAAGTCTACATCGTTGCCGACGATCCACGCGTTGCCGAGGCCCTTGGCAGGGTGCCCGAAGCTGCGCGAATGCTCGCCAAAGCAATGGAGTCCGTTGCAGCCGACCAGCGGGTGAGCGAGGTGCACTGCCGCAACGGCCGGCTCTGGATCGAAGTGGACCTGGGCAAAAGCGACACGGTGGCTGAGATCGAAGGCGACCCGCAACAGCGCCTGCGGCCGCTGCGGCAAATCGCGGAGAGCCTGGCGCGCGTCGGCACTGCGCAATCTCGGCCGCACAAGGCCGGGGCCGCCAAGCGGCACGCCGTCGTCGATGCCCTGGTGTGGGCCATGCTGGTCAGCGGTAGCGTGGCAACATTGTGGTTTTCGCTGGATCTCCTGCCGGGGATGGCCAACGCAACGACGATCTGGGTCCGCGCCGCGTGGATCGCGCCGCTGTTGACGGCCCTTGGCGTCGTCGGCGCGGGGAGTTGGCTTGGCCGATCCGCGCGGCGCTTTGCCGCCGCCAAGTTCGTCGTGTTCGCCGGCGGTCCGGCCGCTTTTTTCTGGGCCAGCGGCGGAGCCAGCGTCGTCAACATTGCGCTAGACGACGGCCTGGGGCAGCAGGTCGAGATGCGGTTGGTCGATGCCTGGACAAGGTCTGTAAAATCAAGGGGCTATCCGGTGATTCGCCTGGCGGGCGCCGCGCCTGACACCGCCACGCCCATTGGGATCGATGTCGAACACCTGCCGATTACCCCGGTCGGCACGCGCTACACGGTCAGGGTCCACGCTGGCGCGCTCGGCTGGCCGTGGGTGGATGCCGTCGCGCCGACGGATTGAGAGCTTGTGTCCAAAACAACGCCGACTACGGCTCCCGCGTCGATGGGGGCGCACGACTCAGCGACCCCACCATGCACCGTTGTCGGCCCCATTCCTCCTTGCGGCACACCGCGAGTGCGCCTCCGTCGTCATAGGGCTTCCGCCTGACCTTGCGGGCGCCTGATTCCGCTCGCGAAGACCAATACGTCAATACCCTCAAATGCCGCTGCGGGATCGCCAGCCCCAGGATCGGCCGCATGGCGCGGACAGGCCCCGGGGTCAGGCCCAGCTAAGAACAGGTCCAATCTGGCGCACTTGCGCAATGGACGCGTGCCGCGCCGCTTGCTCGGATTCGTCGCGAGGCAGATTCTGCCTCATGGTGAGGCGGTCGATGGCCATACCTCAATTGACCGTGCGCGGAGTGGACGATGAACTGGCGGACCTCCTGCGCCGACACGCCGACTCTACCGGCATGTCGCTGAGTCAGGCGGCGCTCGACCTGTTGCGGCGGGGCGCTGGCCTTGCTTCCAAGCCAGTCGCCAGCCAGACCATCGGCCACTCCTTGGACCCCTGGTTTGGGACGTGGAGCGAGCAAGAAGCCAGCGCCGTTGCGCAGGCCGTCGCGGACTTTTCGACCGTCGACCCGGAGCTTTGGCGATGAGGTTGCTGCTCGACACCAACGCCTACACCGCCATGAAGCGCGGCCATCCACAGGTCACCGGCCAGATTCGCGCGGCGACCGCGCTATGCCTGTCGACCATCGTCGTTGGCGAATTGCTGCACGGCTTTCGCAATGGCCCGCGCTACGACGCCAATGTCGCGGAACTGCAGGCGTTGCTCGACCATCCGCTGTGCGCCCTGGTTGGCGTCGACTGGGACACCGCCGTTCACTTCGCCCGCATTGCGGCAGACTTGCGCCGCATCGGGCGGCCAATCGCCAGCAATGACATTTGGATTGCCGCCCAATGCTGGCAGACTGGCGCCACGCTGCTGACAAGCGACGGCGACTTTGCCCACATTGCAGGGCTGGCGTGGCAGCGATTCACGGTCTGACAGCGGTGCCAGCAAAGCTCGATTCTGGTCGGATCCCAGCGTTGCAATCCTGCTGCCTACTTACAAACCGGCTTGCTCACCATCAACGAGTACCCATCCGTGCTCGCCGACGGCGTGCCCTGGGCATACGGGCTGTTGACCACCTTGGCCCCATCGGGTGGCGTGTCCGGGCAGGTCGTCGCCGCCACGCACGTGCAACTTTGCAGGTTGGCATCGCAGTTGTGCTGCACGATCGGCGCATCGACCCACTCGTTGTAGTTCAGGTCCAGCTTTTGACCGGAGTTGTTCCAGACCTGGTAGCCGTCGGGGCAGTTCTCGGGCGTGCAGCAATTGCCGGGTTCGGCTTTGCTATTGCAGTAGAATTTGTTGTGCTTGGTGGTGGCGCTCGCGACTCCGTTGAGCGTCACCGGCGCCGCGCCTGAGGCCAACGCCGACCGATACACCAGACCCCAGTGGCTGTTGCGGATGATGTTGGTGTTGCCGCTCAGCTTGCCCGCTTCGACGTAGACGCCCGCGCAGCCGGCGTTGCGGATGTGGCTGCTCGACAGGCTGACCTGTGGGTTGTTGACCGAGTACGCCGGGTTGTTGCGTAACGCAATGGTGTCGCCGAGCGTGCAGCCGGCGACCAGACCCGACAGCGTCACCACCGCGTTGCTGTCGGCGCGCAGGCCTTCGGTCAGGACCTTGTTGCCACACGCTGTTCCTGTGGACGTCGAACTGATGCCGAAGTACGAACTGGTGGTCGGCGTGAACACGCAGTTGGTGCTGGCCCAGATGCCGATCGAGCCCTTGCCGGTGACGCGAAAGTACGCGCCGGCGGTGCTCTGGGCGGTGCCGCTGTCGGTCCGGCATAACATGCCGATGTCGTTGCCGTCGAGCCAGACCTCGTAGCCGGTGCTGCTGCCGTACATGACCTTGCCGCCGTCGACCCGCAACCCAATGCTGCCGCCGACCAGGTGGACGCCGCCGAAATACGGCTCCAGCGTGCCGCGCACGCGGGCACCTACTGCGGCGCCGACGACCTCGACGTCGTGCAGGCGAACCAGTGTCCCGGCCGGCACATCGACGCCGATCGACGGCTTGGCCGATGCGCCGGTACAGCCGCCAAATCGAAGGCTGGTCACATAATGCAGCGCGCTGCCCTGGGCGGTGAGCGTCGTCAGCCCGGTCTTGCCGGGAAAGCACGGTGTGCCCGAGATGTGAGCCAGCTGCACGCCGTGACGCAGCACGATCGGGTAGGTCTCTTTGAGCGACATCGTGCTGGCCGCATCGCCGGTGACCAGGATCTTCCAGCCGACCTTGTCGGTCTGCGCGTCGAGCACCGCCAGCGCCTGCGCGACGGTGTTGCAGTAGCCGCCGAGCGTGCTGGCGTTCTTGGTGCGGCCGCAGCACAGGTTGTCGGTGCCGACCGCCAGGCTGCCGCTGACATAGATGGTCTTGCCGGCCGGAAAGGCCGGGCAACTGGTGCACACGCCCGTCGCCATCACTTTGCCGGTGCCGCAGCTGCACACGCCCGCCTTGCAGGTGCCGGTGTTGGCGCCGCAGGCAGTACCCTCGCTGTTCAGTTTGGGCGTGCCAAACACGCAGGCCTTGCTGCCGCCCTTGCAGCCTTCGAAGCCCTGCGCGCAGCTGTCTTCGTAGTCGCACAGCATGTCGCCAAGCGGCCCGTCTTTGGATGGCACGGCATTGCAGCCGCCGAGCGCCGGGTCGCAGGCGTCCGTCGTGCACGGGTTGCCGTCGTCGCAGACCTTGGCGACGCTGCTGCACTTGCCGGTGCCCGATTCGCACTGGTCGTCGGTGCACACGGCGCCGTCGTCGCACTTGGCCTTGCCCTTGCAGGTGCCGCTGGCGCAAGCGTCGAACACCGAGCAGATGTTGCCATCGTCGCACGGCGGGCTGCCGACCGCAGGCAAGGGCTGGCACACGCCGTTGCTGCACTTGTCGTCGGTACACACGTTGCCGTCGTTGCAGTTCTTGGCAGTGCCGCCGCAGGTGCCTTTGGTACAAGCGTCGCTCTCGGTGCATGCGTTGTTGTCGCTGCAGGTTGCGCCATCGGCCATCGGCACGAACTGGCACAGCGCGGTCTTGGGGTCGCACACATCAAGGGTGCAGGGGTTGTTGTCGGTGCACGCCTTTTTGGCGCCAGGCAGGCAGGTGCCGTTGGTGCACTTGTCGCCGGCGGTGCACAAGTCGCCGTCGGCGTCGCAGGTGTTGCTGTTGTACGCATGCTGGCAGCCCTGAATGGTGTTGCAAGTATCGTTGGTGCATGGGTTCTTGTCGTCGCAACTCAGGCTGCCCAGGGGCTTACACTGCCCCGATACACACTTGTCGTCCGGCGTGCACTTGCTGTTGTCGGCGTTGCAAGTGCCGCCTTCATTGACGTTGGTGGGTGCGCACTTGGCCAGTTTGGGGTCGCAGGCGACCTGCACGCACGGGGTGCTGCCGGTGCAGGTGATGACCGACCCGGGCTTGGTCTTGCAGCTGTAGGGCGCGACCGCCTTGTCGCAAAAGAGCGTGCCATTGCACGGATTGCCGGTGTTGCCGGCGGCGCAATCGGCGTCGGTATTGCACTTGCAGATGTCGCTGCCGCCTTTGCAACTGCCGGCGGCGCAGGTGTCCTTGACCGTGCAGGCGTTGTTGTCATCGCAGGCCAGCGTGTTGTTGGCGTGCACGCAGCCGGTCTTGCTGTCGCAGCTGTCGTCGGTGCACGGGTTGCTGTCGTCGCAGCCGTCTTTGGCTTTGGCGGTGCCGGCGCAGACTTTGTCTTTGCAGGTATCGTTGTCGCTGCAGGCGTTGCCGTCGTCGCACGGGCCGCCCGTCGGCGCATTGACGCAGCCGCTCTTGGCGTCGCAGTTGTCGACCGTGCACGCGTTCTTGTCGTCGCAGACCACCACCTGGCCCTGACACGCGCCGTCTTTGCAGGTGTCGCCTGCCGTGCACACCGTGCCGTCGCTGCACGCCGCCGTGTTGAACGGATACGCGCACTTGCCGATCTTGGCGTCGCAACCGTCGTCCGTGCACGGGTTGTCGTCTTTGCACTGCAGCGCCTGGCCCTGCTGGCACACCTTTTGGGCGCACGCATCGCCGACCGTGCAGGCATCGCCGTCGTCGCAGGCCGACACGTTGGCCTGGTTCTGACAGCCGGCCTTGGGGTCGCAGCTGTCGTTGGTGCACGGGTTTTTGTCGTCGCACACCACTGTTTCGCCCTGGCAGGCCCCTTCTTTGCACGCATCGGCGTTGGTGCAGGCCGTCTCGTCGTTGCAGGGGGCCGTGTTGTTGGTATAGGCGCACTTGCCGGCCTTGGCGTCGCAGGCGTCGTCGGTGCAGGGGTTGCTGTCTTTGCAGACCAACGGCTGGCCTTTGGCGCAGGCTTTGGTGGCACACTCCTCGCCGGTGGTGCAGGGGTCGCCGTCGTCGCAGGCGGCGGTGTTGGCGGCGTTGACGCAGCCTTCCTTGGCGTCACAGCTGTCGTTGGTGCACGGGTTCTTGTCGTCACAGGCGGTCGGCGTGCCCTCGCACACGCCATCGGCGCAGGTGTCCGCCGCGGTACATGCGGTGCCGTCGTCGCAGGGTGAGCCGTCTTTTTTCTTCTTGTACGAGCAGTTGCCGCTCTCGATGTCGCAGTTTGCAGATACGCACACGTCGGGCGGTGTGCAGACCTTGGGCGCGCCGTTCTTGCATTGACCGGCCTGGCAGACGTCGCCGACCGTACACGGGTTTTGGTCGCTGCACGGCACATTGTCGTCCGCGGTCTGGGTGCAGCCTTTGGCCGGGTCGCAGGCGTCCTTGGTGCAGGCGTTGTTGTCGTTGCATGCCTTGACGGGCCCAGCCACGCACTTGCCGTCTTTGCATGCATCGTTCTCCGTGCACACGCTGCCGTCGGCGTCGCAAGGGCCGTCTTTGGGCGCGTGGATGCACAGCTTGGCCGCGGCGTCGCAGCTGTCGTTGGTGCAGGCGCTTTTGTCGTCGCAGGCGCTCTCGTCGGTCTGGCCGTCGCAGTCGTCGTCCTGGCCGTTGCAGGTCTCCGCCTTGACCTCTGGCACCGAGCAGGCCGACAGTCCCTGGTCCGAGCAGATCCGCTGGCCGTGGCATTTGCCGACCA
Organism: Pseudomonadota bacterium; assembly: GCA_005792545.1. Classification (GTDB taxonomy): domain Bacteria; phylum Myxococcota_A; class UBA9042; order UBA9042; family UBA9042; genus SXRM01. The sequence goes on from SXRM01000249.1 coordinate 15,359, forward strand.
CGCCGCCCTTGTCGTCTTTGATGAACTGGTAGCAGGCTGTCGTCAGCTTCTGCTGCGCCGCCCACGCCGAGCAGTCGCAGGTGCCAAAGGCACTCGGATCGCCCTCCTTGGTCTTGCGGACACACTGCTTGGTGGCGGCGCCCTCGACCGAGGTCACCGACTGGCAGCCGTAGCCCGCGTCACAGTCGCTGTCGGCGGAGCAGGCGATGCCGCAAAACCGGCCCTGCTGGCCCTGGTCCACGCACACGGCGTCCTTGAGGCCCAGCGACTCGCACTGGGTCGACTTGTCGCAGGGGTCGCACAGCCGGCCGAACTTGGGCACGCACACGGTCGCGATGTCGCCGCCGGCGCCGGGGATCGCCGCGCATTTCCAGCCCGCTTTGCACTCGGTGACGCACGGCGTCACGCACTGCTTCTGGGCGTCTGGGCCGAGGATGCAGAGACCCGTGTCGCACTCGGCGTTGTCCTTGCACGGGCAGCCGGCCGCACCAGGGCACGCGATCTTGACCTCGGGCAGATCCGGCAAGGTCGCGACGTCGCCCGAGTCGCCGCCACTGGCCGCGTCGGGGTCGCCGCCCACCGAGCTATCACCGCCGGCGGTGGCCGCGTCACTCGCTCCAGCTGCCGCGGCCGGGTTGGCCGTTTCCTCGCAGCTGGCGAGCAGCCACGTCACGGCGGCAAGGCTGCCTAGCCGACGCCAAAGTACCGGGCCCAATCGCACCGCCATGACCCCTCCCGCTGGGCGTTCGGCCGGGGGAATGCCGGTCGCCCACGTCACGTACGGCGCGCAGCATAGCGGGGGCGGGGGCTGGGCTCAATTGGACATTTGCGGTGGACGATTTACGCGCTGCGGTTGGTGTGACTGCGCAAAAAGAACTAGCTGTTCGCTGGCAGCGACGACCTACACGGTGCTCGCCACCTGCATCGTCGTCGGGGGCGATCCGCGTGGGAGTATCTGCACGCCATGCTGCCCGTGCTGGCAGCAGGCGCGGACTGGTTCACGTCACCCGCTCTGCGGCGAGCGCTGGGCTGGCAACAGAATCGTCGTAGAGCGTTTCTGGCGCAACGTCGATGCCGCCGGGCCAGACAACCGTGCCGTATGCGACCGCAACGCGACTGAACAAGTCGTCGACAAGCAAGCGATTCCAAGGCTTGAGAGCAACCAGCGGCCGCATGTCAAAGTAGCGGATCTCGCCGTTGGCATAGTGCAATTGCAACTGGTGCTCGGGCATGGCGTGTACTGCTGTGATCTCTAAACGCATGCCGCCTTCACTGCAGCGGCGCAATGCGCAGCGGTTCATCGCCGTTGACGGCAAGGCCCCAATCGACGACCAGTTCTTCGCGGTGGATCTCGATCCACGCTTGCACCAGCTTGCGCTGCTTCGCTGGCAATTCGCCATCCAGCACGGCACCGTCTTCAATCGCAAAGACAGCTTCATCGCCTTGATAGCGGGCGTGAATGTGAGGTGCATGATGCCGCCGGTTGTCGCGGTGGTATAAGCACCAAGATGCCGTAGAACAAACTGATTGTCGGCACTGTTTGCCACCGTGGTCGCGCTCTGGCGCGAGCTCGCTCGGCCGCCGCACCGTCGCGGGGCGGGCTCTGGGCAATTGTCGGTCGCCAGTTGCCGCTGTTCAAGATCGCGGGTCCGACGACTTTCCGTTGCTCGCGCCACTGTGCCATGCGCATGGGACAACTGTGTTTGGCGCCGCAGTCGCCCCGCCAAGCACCAATCGCCGCCGGATGTCGCCAGTGAATTCTTCCAATTCGGTGTCGCCTCATCCGCGCAGTGCTTTCGCCACATCTTCCCGAGCAACGCCGATAGCATGGGGTCTGGTCAAGAACACTCGGGCGCAACATCCAGCCGATTGCCATGCTACCGCAAGTCACTGTACGGCCTTTGAATGATGCGGCCGGTGATTTCGCCGGCGATGAGGGCGAGGAACTGTTGCGGCGTTGCTCGGAGGTACTCTTTCGGCAGCCAGGCGCTGTGGCCGTCGAGCAGCGCGCGCCAGTCTTTTGGGTGGTAGCGGGCCGGCGAGCTCAAGGCCAACGAGATCGCGTAGTTCATGGTGATCTGTGACCATGGCACTGGTGGATGATCTGCCCGGCGCACGTAGTAGGCCAAACGGTCATACAGCGAAATGAGGTCAAATAGCCTGCGGTGCTTTTGGTGAAAATCGCTGAAGTACTTCGCGTTGGCGACATCACCGTCGCTGATCGTCGCAAGTGTTCGGACGACGAGTTTTCCATCAGCGGTCGCGTGTTAGCCGAGCAGGCGACTTGGCAATGCCGCAGACGACAACGCTGAGACTGCGTGCTTCGCGACCTCTGCTTCGAAGTACAGAGTCCCTGCCGTTGGCTTTAGCCGGACGGGACCGTGCAGCGTCACACAGCGCTCTTTGGCTCCGGTTCGCGATGTCTGCCAGGCCCGATGGGTCCACGGGATGCTGGCGACCAACTCCTCAAGGTCAACATCCGCCGCAGTGTCACCCATGGCGCTGCACAGTGCTTGAAAGACTCCCGGGGTCTCCTGCGCAAGGCGACCGGGCAGGGGATCCGACGGCCCAGTGGCGACGGGCATTGGCAGCCTGTAGCTAAGGCCGTGAACGCGAAAGTTGGCGCTGGGACCCGATTGCCGCAATACGATCAACGCCTTTGATGCATTCAGGATCATGTAGTAGAGGTGCAATGGGTGGGCTTCGTAGCTTTCGCCGGCCAGGTTTGCTGCGAAGCGCTGAGCCTGCCGCCAGTATTCGTGGCTGTCGCTGTTGTGGTGGCCGTTGGCGAGGAACCAATGCTCAAAAAACGCCCAGACGTCGGCGGCCAAGACGGCGACGTCCAGAGCGGGTCTCGATCCAAGTTGCAGGTCGACCGGTCGGCCGGTGTGCTCAAAGTGGTCTGACGATGTGCTCATCTTTTGCGTCTCATATTCACGATGATATTCAATCTGTTTTGGCTCGTGATCTACCCCACTATCTTGCGCTGGACGACTGGCCAAATAAGTGCCACCGTGTTCATCGACAAGCCTGTCTCTTCAATAAGTTGCCGATTGGTGAGGCGCTTACCTGCATTCGCAAGCCTTTTTGGCAGCCGACTCGACTGCCAATTCGTTTGCCCTCCGCACTGACTCGTTGGCAGCGAGGGCCGCCTGTTGCACCGAAGTCGGCCCCGGTCGCCAGACCGCCAGTCGCCGAATCTCGGCGAGGATACCCTCGCGTTGCGTTGGATCCAGCCACGCCGCGCTGTGGCCATTGTGCTTTGCGCGCAGCCACTCGAGGAGCAGCAATTCACGGTCGGTCGGCGCTAGATAACCAACGAAAAACAGGTAAAACGCCACACCGCGCAGCGCCTCGTTGCGCGAGCCCGGCCGGTCGAGGCCAACCTGGTAGCGGCGCTCCCCGTCGCGGAACCGTGCCAATGCAGAGGTCTCGAACGGCGGCTTACCCTTCTTGGCGGCGTTGCGGTCGTAGCGGTACACCAAGCCACGCTGCAGGTGCAGGTCTGTTGCGTTGAGCAGGCCGGCAGTGGCCTTGGGCGGTGGCACCAGCTTAGGCGGCCGGCCCCGCCGCATTTGGGCGACGTGCGACGACGGTGTGAGGGCCGCTGCTTCGCCGACAAGTCGAGACGCTGGCACGGCGGTGTCCGTGACCCATTGCTCCAAAGCCAACAGGTTGCCGGCAACGTCCTCGGCTCGGAACTCGCGCAGCACCGCGCCGTCTACCGGCGACAGCCACGCAAAGCCGGCCTGACAGGGCAACCGAAAGGCCTGGCGGGCGTGTTGTGGGTCGGGGGTAACCTCGCATACGCCGTTTTCGAAACGAGCAATGCCGGCGTCTTGCGCGAGTTGGCGCAGCAGCGCGTGCATGTCCGCGCTGGCCACGAAATCGTCTGCCACAGGTACACGTGCCAGCCGCCGGATTGCGACGAGCGGCATAAGGTCAGGCGCAGATCGCGGGCCTTGGCTGCGGCGTCAAGGGTGGTGAAGGTGGCGAGCGTCCGGTAGGGGCTGGTGGCATCCAGGTCGATGGCGCCGAAGCGGGTGCGGTCGGTGAAGCGCAGGGCGAGCAGTTGCGGGCCGCGCGAAGATGCGCTGGATGCGTAGGCGGCCAAGATGCGCGGCGCCGTGTAATAGCCGAAGCGGGTGCCCCATTTGGTGCGGTTTTCAGGGGTTGGCGAGCCTTGGACACCGTGCGCGGGGGGGAAAGAGGGCGAGGGCCTCGGCGGCCGCGGTTGGGGCTGGGACCATTGTCGTTGGTTGAACCGCCGGATGGTTAGCCATGACCGACACCGCCGGCGCACTGACCGACCGCCATCTGGTGCAGGATCGGCGCATGGGCGAAGGTACATTGCGTCATTCTGACGGTCCACACGGCGAGGGCATATTGGGCGCTCCGGGTTTCGGCGCGGGGACCGGCGCCCCTTTCGGAAGTTGCCGCCGAGCCGCAATCAAGCCTAGCCATTCCTTGAGTTCCGCGACGTCGCGGTGGACCGTCGCGAGTTCGGGCAACCGTTGGCCGATTTCCCGCGGTTGCGAGTGCTCGTAGCACGAATACTCGGTCATCAGGCGGTCCAACAAGATACAATCGGTCAGGTCAATGGCCGCTAAGCCTGCGAGCTTGTTCTTGGTCTGTACTTCGCGACGAAATCGCACGACGACACCGTCAAGTAGGTGATCTTCGACCGTTCGCTCCACGAGAATTCTGAAATCACTGCAAATCGCTTTGACTGCTGACTGATAGCTGCCGATATCCCCAGCCTCAAGCTCCTTTCTCGCCCTGACGAGTCGCTCGTTCAGCAGGGCATTCAACGCCTTGTCAACTTTGCCCTCAAGAACATTCGTCTCGGTCACCAGGCCAACGAGGCCCTCAACGTTTCGCAGCGCGATTTCCCGGCACACCACTTTGGGCGTATCCGGTGCGACCAGCCCTGAGGTCTCTTGCTTTTTCGCTGCCTCGCGTACGGCAGCCAGAAACGACAGCCTGTGCGTGAGGACAATCACCTGGCGCGCCTGCGCCAGTTCGACCAGCCTAGCCACCACGCGCTCCTCAAACTCTTGATCCAGCGACGAAATCGGGTCATCGAACACGAACGGCGACCGCGAGTTCGCCACCGTCAGGTCCGCCAGAAACGTCGCCAGCGCCACAATTCTGGCCTCGCCCTCGCTCAACACGTCCGCAACCTTGGCGGGCTGTTTCGCGTCGACAAGCGCCAAGTGGAACAGTACCTTGCCCTTCGTCCGCTCCTTGACGTCCGGCCGCACCTTCAAGCGCCCACCGCCGAGCTTGGTCAACTCGGCCGCAAATCGTTCAACGTAGCCCTTTTCAACCTCAACTGTGGCGAGCTCCGCTTTCTTTTCAGTCATCTTCCGCGTGCCACATAGCTTCCTCGCCGCCTCAAGGTCTCGCACGGCGGCCAAGCGCTTCAGCTCCGCCTCAAACGCCGCAATATTGCTAAACGCCCACTCCTTTGTCTTGAGTTCGTTGAGTTCGCTGATCAGGGCCTCGTGTTGACTGGGTGCCGCTGCCGCTTCAAGGGCTTGGATCTCGGTCTTCTTGTTCGCAATGTGCAGCCCAATCGCCGTCGCCAGCGGCGCAAGGCCCAACGGCGACAGTTCAGTCGCCGAGGCGATTGTGCCGGTCGACTTGAACCGTGCGTCGATTGCCGCAAGTGCCGTGTCCAGAGCGCCCTCGGAAATCGCAATTACGTTGTATCGGGCCAACCAATCGGCGCGTTCAGGTGGCGCGGGAATGGCCGACACGAGGGCCTTGAGGGTCTCCTCGGCCTTTTTCGCCTTCACTTCCAGTTGGCAACCTACATATTCCTCGAACCTGTACATCCGCTCGGCCGCATCCGCGGCTATGGGCTGCTGGCATAGTGGGCACTGCGCGTCGGTACCAACATGCGGGAACGAGCATTCCGGATAGGCGGATTTGGACGAGTACTCCCGCGCGGCTTCCCACATGGCGCGCCAACTCGCTTCCCCAATGCCGGGCAGGGTTGGTGGCTCGAATACCACTTTTGCCAGATCCTGGGCCGCCTGCCGGGCAACCATAGCTGCCGTGCGCGCGCCTGCGACGGCTGTCATGGCTTCGTCGGAATACGTCGAAGCCGTCGTGTCGTGCGTCCTTTTTAGCTGCTCCATCGTTGCGAGCAACTTCTTCTGCTTCGCCAACTGCTCAGCCGGATTGGGCTGCTTCAGCGCGTCCTCGAGGCTCAGCCTGCGCGCCGTGTCGGCGTCGGTCCAAGCCAACTTCTGGGCGAGCTGCTCGTTGGTCATGCTGACCTTCAGGTTCTTCAGCCATTCTGCCAACCTCGTAGTGGCCAGTTGGGCGGGCGGCACGGGTTTGCGCCGGACTTGGTTCTCGACCCTGCGTTTGAGCTCGGCGTCCACTGCGTCTGCGATGTTCACCAAATGGGTAATAAACCGAAGCGCTCGCGGCTCGTAGGTCGCCTCCATCGCCTGCTGCAGGTACTGCTGGGCGACGTCGCTGTCAAAGATGTGTGCGCCGCGCAGGGCCTCGTGTGGCTCCGAGTCAGGCGTCCAAGTGTGCAGGCCTTCGGTGCCGTCGGCTTTACGCAGGCGAATTCCGCAGGACCTTTCGGCGGTTGTGGTGTCGAAAACGTTGGAAAGAATTGGTTTTCCGGGTCGGTTGCCGGTGGCGTGTTTTAGAATTCGGGCGTAGCTGGACTTGCCGCTGCCGTTTTGGCCGTAGATGACCACCAGGTTGGCTTGGCCAAAGTCGAGTTTTGCTTTTTGGGTTAGCGCGTTGATGCCTGTCGGGGCTTGCAAACCAAGAATAGTCGAGCTGGACGCTGAGTCTTCTGTATTGAATGCAAAGGTCGCGTTCCCAGCCGTTGACTTATCGCCGTTGGCCGCCTCGGTGACGGCCATGTCCGCCAATGTACTCACCGCTTCGAGGTTGGGAGCGCGGCCCGACTTGAGCAGTTCGCTAGCTGCGTGCCGCAGCCAAGCGCTCATGCCAAGGTCGTCAGATTGCACGGCATCGCAGTTGTCAGCCATATCTCTCCTGCCTTCGTTGTCCGTTAGGCGTCAAGTGGCTGCCTGCCGGAGGCGATCAGACTGTGCTGCGGCGAAGCAGGAATCGGTCGCCGCGCCCAACTCGCTACGGCTGGGCGTGGAAATACAAGTAGGGTTTCGTCTCCAATTATTGCCCTCCCGGCCTTGCTTTCGACGACCTTGAGCCGACCGTGCCCTTATTCCAGGCGTTCAAAGACGACCGTCTTTGGCACCGCGGTCGCCACTTAGCAGTGGGGCATGCCGCCAAGCCTCAAAACCGCCGCCGGTTGATCTTCTCCCAGCGCCGCCGTTCGTGGCGCGACAGGTTCTGTGGCACCGCCGAAGGCATCTGGCCAATGCGGCCAAACTCGCTGGTATCCATCGGCTCGCCAGGCGCCATTCGCGCGATGTAGTGGACGTTCATATCCGCGGCCGCTTGGGCGACCTTCCGCAGCTGGTCCTGCGTCTGCACGCTGACTCGGACCGGGCACTTCGCCGTGCCGATCGCACCTGGCCGCAGTTGCGAACCGGGCGCCTCCTTGGCCTCGTGCTCCGTCGCCTTGAGCTGTGCGTGGCATGGGTGCTCGGGATTGCGCACCGCGCGCTTGACCATTGCGTAGTGTTCTTCGAGCCTGTGGGCATAGGCGGTATCTTCGCTCAACATCGACTCGACGAGTTCAAGCAATGCCGGCGCGAACGCATCTGCCCGCTGCGTCGGGTCGACGTACGTCACCTCGTCGTTGGGGCCCAGGTCGCCATCCACAAACGCGTGGCTGATCGTGGCGCAGCTGCTAGCGTGCCCTCGGCGCACGACCAACAGCGACACCCGCCGGCAATCGCAATCCGGCTTGGGGCAGTACATTTCGAGCAAGCCGTACTCGCCGTCTGGGATCGAGTCGTTGCCGCGGATTGCGAACGTGCGAACCGTCGCGTCGGCGACTTGCGGTTCGATCTGGTTGAAAGGAACTAGCATGGTGGCAAGCCGAAAGCGCCGCGGCCGGGCGCGGCCGGCGATGCTACAACTCGGCCCGGCGGCGTGCAAAGGCGCTCACGCCGTTGCTTTGTTGCAGATTCACTTGGGCGGCCCGCACCCGCACGCTGGCAATGGCGCGCATTCAGGCTCGCACATCGCCTGACCCGCGGCCTACTGCCCGCGCACGAACACGCTATACCCGCCGTAGTTGGTGCTGCCGCACAGCGTAAACGCCGTGCCCGTCATCGCCGCCTTGTCGTTGGCACACTGGTTGCCGCTGACCACGCCGGGCAGCACGAACGCGGCCTTGTCGGCCGCGCCATTGGAGCAGCCGTAGCCGAAGCCACAGGTGACCGCGCCAAAAGCCGGATCCGCACCGCACACGACTGCATTGCCGCCAACCGACCACTCGCCCGCAACCGCGGTCTTGGTCGTCCACGACCACGGCGCGGCCGTCTTTGGCGAGATCACGCCGTTTGCCGCCGTATCGCTGCATTTGAGCAGCATCTGCCCTTCGCCACCCCGCAGTTGGTCGACCGTTGCCGCCGGCACGCTGGCGTCGACCCGGGTCCAGCCGCCGCCGTCGGTGGTCTGGTCGCAGGTGGTCTTCCAGGCGTCGGCCTTGCTGCCGCCGTTGGGGTCCACGTAGTAGTGCGGGCTGCCGCTCCACTTGGCGACGGCCTGGATCGCCTTGCAACTGCTGCCGGCCGTGTACTTGCTGGCGCCGGTCAGGTCGGCGCAGCCGCTCCACTGCATCCATACCTTGCGGATGCGGTTGTTGCCCGAGTCGGCCACGATGAGGTTCCCCAACTTGTCCACGACGACGCCGTGTGGATTGTAGAAGCGCGCGTCGCCGCCCATGCCATCGGCAAAGCCGTTTTGTGGGGCGCCGGCAAGCGTAGTGGTGGAGCCGTCCAGGGAGACCCGCCGCAGCGACGCATTGCCTTTTTCGGCCACCACCACCGACCCGTCCGGCAACAGCGCAAGGCCGACCGGTGCGTTGAATCGGCCGGCAAAGCGCCCCGCGCCGTTGACGAACCCGATCGTATTGCCCGCGATGGTCACGACACTGCCCGCGATGTCCATGCGCCGAATCAGCTGGTTGTTGGTGTCGGCGATCCACACGTTGCCCGACCCATCGACCGCCAACCCCAACGGAAAGGCCAACTTGGCCGCTGCCGCCGGGCCGTCGATCGCGTTGCCCCCGGTGTTCAGGTTGAGCGAAGTCACAGCGCCATCCACCGTGATTTTTCGAATGCGGTGGTTGCCCGTGTCGGTAACGTAGGCGGACCCGGCCGTGTCTACCACCACGTCGGACGGCGCCGAGAACTTGGCCAGCACGCCGGGACCGTCGGCGAGGCCGATGGCCGAGCCGGCTAGCGTACTGACCGTGCCATCGGGCGCCACCTTGCGAATGCGGTGGTTGTCGCGGTCGGCGACCAGCAGCGACCCGTCGGCGGTCACTGCCACCCCCATCGGCCAGGCGAACTTGGCGGCGTTGCCCTTGCCTTCGGCATAGCCGCCCACGCCACCCGCCACCGTGGACACCGTGCCGTCCGCCGCAATCTTGCGGATGCGGTTGTTGCCGGTGTCGGCGACGTACAGGGCGCCATCTTTGTCGACCGCGACCCGGTGCGGACTGTTGAAGCGTGCCGTCGCCGCGGGTCCATCCTGGCTGCCGGCGTCGCCGCCGGCCAGCGTCGTGACCAACCCCGCAGCCATGCAGCCGCCGCCGCGGCATTGCTTTTGGCACGCACCGGGCGCGTCGCACACGCTTCCGTCAGCGGCTGGCGCGTACACGCAGCGCATGGCTGCGGCGTCGCAGGTCGCCACGGAGCAGGCCGGTCCCTCGTTACACGCTTGTGCGGCAGTGGCAGCGCCGTATTTGCAGCCGGCGGCCTTGTCGCAAACGTCTGTGGTGCACGGATTGCCGTCGTCGCAGTTGCCGGCAACTTGCCGTAGCCGCACGATACGGCAGTTGGACGCGTCACTGACGTACAAGCGCCCCTGGGCGTCGATGGCGATGCCGCGCGGCTTGCTCAACACGTTGCCAAGCGCTGACCCGCCAGCGGTCGTACCCGGTTTGCCAGAACCTGCCAGCGTGGTGACGGTGCCATCCGGGTCCAGCCGCCGCACCCGCAGGTTGCTCTCTTCGGCGATGTACAACACGCCCGCGGCATCGGCGACGAGGCCAGTGGGATGGAAGAACCGCCCGCCCAGTAATCCCTGGCCATCGACGAAGCCGCTGCCAGCCCCGCCAGCCAGGGTGGTGACAAAGCCGCTCAGCGTCAGCTTGCGAATGGCGTGGTTCTGGGTATCGGCTACGGCCAGTGCGCCGTCGGGCAATAGTGCGAGGTCGCGCGGTTGATTGAAGGCGGCGGCGCTGCCCTGGCCGTCCACAAACCCTGATGTAGACCCAGCGAGCGTGGTGACCTGGCCATCGGGCGTGACCTTGCGAATGCGGTTGTTGCCGGTGTCCGCGACAAAGACGTTGCCGATGGGGTCAGCCACCAGCCCGCGGGGGTTGGTAAACGTGGCTGCGCTGCCCTTGCCGTCGGCGTTGCCGGCCTTGCCCGGATTGCCCGCCAGCGTGGTCACATTGCCTTGGGCATCCAGCTTGCGGATCACGTGGTTGCCATAGTCCGCGACGTAGACGTTGCCTGCGGCATCGGTGGCCACATCGTCGGGCTGGTAAAAGCGCGCCACCACGGCCTTGCCGTCGGCGTGACCCGCCGCAGGGAACAAACTGCCCGCTGGCGTGCGCACGTTGCCGTCCGGGTCCACCCGGCGAATCAGGTGGTTGCTGAGGTCGGCCACCCATAGTTGCCCCGCGCCGTCCATCGCCAGCCCGGTCGGTTGTCCAAAGCTCGCCCCGGCTTGGGTGCCGCCCACAGGCCGACGCAAGCCATCGGACAGCCCGGTGCCAGCGCCGGCCGGGCCGCCCTCGGGGCCGGCAAACGGCTCCGCCACCCAGTCGCCCGAGGGTTGCGGCACGCACTTGCCGCCGGTGCACCAGGTGTTGGCGGTGCAGGCGTTGCCGTCGTCGCAGGGGGTGCCGGCGGGCATCGGGCTGGCAGCACACCCGGCTGGTAGCGCGCAAGTGTCCAGGGTGCAAGGGTTGCCGTCGTTGCAGCCGCCGCCGGGGCCGGGCTTGCACGGACAGTTGGCGACTGGCGCACTGGACTTGCACAGGCCAGCGCTGCACAGGTCGTTAGCAGTGCAGGCATCGCCGTCGTCACAGGCTTTATCCGTGCCCAGCGCCACATGCTGGCAGCCAAGCTTGGGCGTACACACGTCGGCAGTACAGGCATTGGCGTCGTCGCACGACACCAACGCAGGCTTAAGTTTGCGCAGGCGGTGGTCGTCATTGCCGCTGACCAGCACCTCGCCACCGGGTAGCGGCAGCACGCCGGTGGGTTCAGCAAACTGTGCGGCCGCACCGACACCATCTACCACCCCCGAGGTCGCGCCGCCTGCGACCGTGTAGCTGCGGCCGCCCGGCACCAACGCCCGGATTCGCTGCGCGCCAGCCCCGGTTTCGGTTACCCAAACCACGCCGGCCGCATCGACGCCGAGGCCATTGGGTTCGTTCAGACGGACACCATAAGGCAGGTTGCCGTCTTGCGAACCGATGCTGTCCAGCCCGGCAAAAGTGGTGACGACGCCGGCTGGCGACAGCTTGCGCACGGTGTGGTTGTTGCCGTCGGCGATGTACAGGTTGCCGGCGGCGTCGCGGCCCAGGCCGCGCGGACCGAAAAAGCGGGCGCTGGCGGCCGCGCCATCCACATAGCCGTAGGTCACCGCCCCCGCGACGGTCGTGACTACGCCGGTCGGCGACACCGCTCGGATCATGTGGTTGCTTTCGTCGGACACCCACAGGTTGCCGGCCGCATCGCTGACCACGTCGTTCGGGCTCTTGAAGCGCGCCGCCTTGCCGATGCCATCGACCGAACCTTGCGCGTTGGTGCCGGCAAGCGTCGACACGCTGCCATCGGGTGCGATCTTGCGGATGCAATGGTTGTTGCGGTCGGCGACGTACACGTTGCCGGCGCCGTCGGCGGCGATGCCGGTCGGGTAGCTGAAGCGGGCAGCGGTCGGCGGACCGTCCTGGTAGCCGTTGCCGTACCACGCCGATCCGGCGTACAGCGTCACGATGCCCTGAGCAGAGATTTTGCGGACACAGTGGTTGCCGGTCTCAACGACGTACACGTTGCCCTGCGGGTCGCGGACACTGCGCGCCGGCTTGTAGTAGCGGGCGTCTTGCAGCGGCCCGTCTTGCTTGCCGATGTCTTTACCCGACCAGGTGGTGACCTGCACCGCTGGCTGACACTGGCCAGCCGTGCACTGCAGCGCCAGCGCGCACCCCTGGCCATCGTTGCAAGCCTTGCCGTCCGGCTCGGATTTCCACGTGCAGGCGCCGCTTTGGGCGTCGCAGCTGTCCGCCGTGCACGGGTTGCCGTCGTTGCAATGCGTTGAAGGTGCGGTTGCGCACTGGCCCGTAGCGGGGTCGCAGCTGTCGGTCGTGCACGGGTTGCCATCGTCGCAGCTGTGGCCGCGGAGCTCCAGCGCCCGCAAGCGCTTGTTGCCGGTGTCTGCGACCAGCATGCGGCCAAGGCCCGCGCTTGCTACACCCATGGGGCCCTGCAATAGGGCGCTGGCGGCTTTGCCGTCGTTGGGCAGGGTCGCGCTGCAGGCAGCCACACCACAGGTAGGGCCAACCTTGGCCACGCACGCCGGCGTCCAGGTGCTGGCACAGCAAGCGGGATCCACAGCGCACACCTTGGCGACGCAGGGGTCGCAGGCTGCGGCGAGCGGCGGCCCGTTGATGCAGGCGTGATGCGCGCAAGCGGTCGTATTGGCGACCGTCCAGACCTTGCCGTCCAGCCCGAGCGCGCGCAAGCGACTGTTGCCACGGTCGGCGATCAGCAGCAGGCCGCTGGGGTCCACAGCTACATCGTGCGGATCGTTAAACTTGGCCGTCGCCACCGCGCCATCCACCCACCCGGACGAACCGCCGCCGGCCACCGTCGTCACCACGGCCGCCGCGGTGATGCGGCGAATGGCGTGGTTGCCCGAATCGGCCACGAAAAGGTCGCCATTCTTGGCCCACGCCAGTGCGCTCAGGCTGGAGAAGGCTGCGTTGGTGCCCGTGCCATCTTTCTTGGCCGCCGTGCTGCCGGCAAACGTCGACACCGTGCCGTCCTTGGCAATCTTGCGGATGCGGTGGTTGTTGGTGTCGGCCACGTAAATCGTGCCGTCCTTGGCCACAGCGACGCCGCGCGGCGAATTGAACTTGGCCACAGTCGCGGCGCCGTCGACCCAGCCGCTGCCGCCCTGTCCGGCGACGAGCGTTACCGTGCCATCTGGCGTCACGCGCTTGATCTGATGGTTGCCCATGTCGGCGACGACCACGTCCTGACCGTCGATGGCCAGATGGTACGGTTGGCTGAAGCGGGCGCCGCTGCCTTTGCCCAGGTTGCTGCCGTACACGCTGGGCATGCCGGCGACCGTCACCACGACGCCGTCTGGACCCAAGCGGCGCACCACATGCAGCGCGGCCTCGCTGAACCAAATGTTGCCGGCGGCGTCTTGCGCCACGCCCGTTGGCCCGGTCAACGCCGCAGCGATGGCCGGCCCGTCGCTCATGCCGCCTGGCACTGCCGGCCCGCCGGTTAGGGTGTGCAAGTACGCGACGGGCGCGGTGGGTGCGCACACTTCGCTCTGGCAAGTGGTGTCCTTGGTGCAGCCATCGCCGTCGTCGCAGGTGGCGCCGTCGGCCTTGCCGATGCACACCGTGGCCGCGGCGCCGCAGGCCAGCGATTTCGGACCCGGCGCGCACTTGCCGGCCTTGCAGCCGTCGCCCTGGGTGCAGGCGTCGCCGTCGCTGCATGCCGCGCCATCGTAGTTGGCGGGGTGCTGGCAGCCGGCCGCCGAGCAAACGTCCTGAGTGCAGCTGTCGTTGTCGTTGCAGGCGGCGTCATCGCTGCCGTGGGTGCAGCCGATGCCAAACTCGCAGGCGTCGGCCGTGCAGGCCACTTTGTCGTCGCACGGCCCGGCCGACGGGGTGTTGACGCAGCCCTTGACCGGGTCACAGCTCTCGATGGTGCAGGCGACGCCGTCGTCGCAGATCTTGGCGGCGTCGGCGTTAGCGCTGCTGCAGGCGCCGGTCGCCTTGTCGCAGCTGTCTAGCGTGCACGGCTTGCCATCGCCACAGTCTTTGGGCACGCCGGCCCCGCACGCGCCGGCTTTGCAGGTCTCGCCGCTGGTACAAGCGTTGCCGTCGTTGCACAGTTCGCTGTTCTTGAACGACACGCATCCCGCGAGCTTATTGCACACCTCGGTCGTGCACGCGTTTTTGTCGTCGCAGTCCACGGCCTTGCCGGCGCTGCAGCTACCGCCTTTGCAGCCGTCGTCGCTGGTGCAGGCGTCGCCATCGGTGCAGGTGGCGGCATTGGCAGCGTTGACGCAGCCAGCCTTGGGGTTGCAGCTGTCGTCCGTGCACGGATTGCCGTCGTCGCAGGGCTTGGTGATGTCCAGCGTCGGCAGCGCGCACACGCCCTGTTTGCAGATCTCGCCCACCGTGCACGGCGTGCCGTCGTTGCACGGTTCGTCGTTGTGCAGGTAGGCCACCTGGCACTTGCCGGTCTTGGGCACGCAGCTGTTTTTCTGGCAGAAGTTGTCGTCCACGCTCGGACACGACACCACGGTGGCCGGGTTGACCTGGCAGACATAGGGCGCCTTGGTCTTATTGCAGACCAGCGTGCCGTTGCACAGGTCGCCGTCCTCCTGGGTGGCGCAGTCGGCGTCGCTGTTGCATTTGCAGGTGTTGGCGCCCGCTTTGCACAGGCCTGTTGCACAGACATCGCCCTCGGTGCACACGTTGCCATCGTCGCAGGGTTTGCCGGCGTTGACCGCGGCCATGGCGCACTGTGCGGTCTTGGGGTCGCACAAGTTGTGCGAACACGGCGTGTTGAACGCCCCCGAGCAGCCGACCACAGTCTTGGGGTTGATGGCGCAGCTGTTTTTGACTTTGTCGCAGTAGAGCGTGCCGTTGCACAGGTCGCCGTCCTCAAAGGGGCCGCAGTCGGCGTCTTCGTTGCAGATTCAGGTGTTGGTGGCGGCGGCGCAGGCCCCGGCTTTGCAGGTGTCGCCAGCCGTGCACTTGCTGCCGTCGGCCTCGCAGGTGGCGCCGTCGGGTAGCGGCACGGGCGCGCACTTGCCGGTCGTCGGCACGCAGGTGTTGACCTCGCAGGGCCCGTCGCCCGCCGTTTGGCACACCACTACGGTCGCTGGATTCGGTACACAGGTGCCGGTGGCTTTGTTGCAAAACGGCACGCCATTGCACAGGTCGCCGTCGTCTTTGCTCGCGCACTCGGCGTCGTTCTGGCAGGTGCAGGTGTTGGCGCTGGCTGTGCAATTGCCTTTCTCGCAGGCGTCGCCGGCCGTGCACGGGTTGCCATCGTTGCACGCCGTCTTGTCCGCCACCGCGACCATTGCGCACTTGCCGGTCTTACTGTCGCAGGTGTTCTTGCTGCATGCGGTGTTATCCACCACTGGACAGACCACAACCGTAACCGGGTTCACCTGGCAGATCTTGCTGGCTTTGTTGCAGAACCACGAACCGGCGCACAAATCGGCGCCATTGAACTTGGCGCAGTCGGCGTTGCTGGTGCAGCAGGTGTTTTCGCCGCCTTTGCAGGTGCCGGCCGCGCAGACGTCGCCTTGGGTGCACGGCAGGGTGTCCTCGCACGGGGTGCCGTCGGACTTGGGTGCCTGGTCGCACTTGCCGGTGTTGGCGTTGCAGGCAACCGTCAGGCACTGGTTGGCCGGCGCCTGGCACTTGACCACCGTGATGGGGTTGACCTTGCACACGAATGGCGCCGTGGCCTTGTCGCAGTACAGCGTGCCGTTGCACAGGTCGCCGTCCTCCTTGGCAACGCAGTCGTCATTGGTTTTGCAGGCACAGGTGTTTGGGCCGCTGGAGCACAGGCCTGCCTTGCACGCATCGGCCGTACACGGGTCGCCATCGTCGCACGGCGTGCCGTCGGGCTTGTCGGTGCACGGCCCAATGGGCGGGTCTATGCCATCGACCGTTTCGGGTGCGTCGCCTGGGCCCAGATCGGGCGTGTCTGGCGCTTCGTCTGGCGGGTTGTCGGGGGCCGTTGCCGCATCGGTCGCAGAGTCCGCGGCAGCCGCAACATCGGCGGCGTTGGCCGTTTCTGCCACAGCGCTATCGGCGGTCGCGACCGGTGCCGGGTCTTCGCCGCACGAAAGCGCCAGCAGTGCACAAGACGCAAGCCAATAGTGGTGCAGTCGCATCGAAAACCCGTCCAACGCCTTGCGCGTTCAGGGGGCCATGGTGCGAAAATGGGGCGGAAACGGCAAGCGCATGCGACTGCATGCCAGTGCGGTTGTGTCCCCAAACGTCAACGATGCCGGCCCACCACCGCCAAAAGCCGCTCGCGGGTCGCGCCAATCAGTTTGTCGTCCTGCGCAGCCAGGGCGGCGCGAAAATGGGCAATCAGCTCACCCAGGTGTGCCCGCTCAGCCCCCGTCAGCGCCATATACAGGGCATCGGCGCGGCTGAGCGCCGTCACGTTCGGCAGTGCCTCTTGCGGGTGGAACTTGAGGCGCGCCATCGCCGCCCGCGCTTCCTCGATTTGGGCCGCGGTCAAACGGCCCGGTGACTGCTCGATGACCAACTGCGCCTTCTTGCCTGTCGAGCGCACCGTGGTCTCAACTTCGATAATGCCATTGAGATCATAGCTGAATCGGATGTCCACCCCCTCCTGCCCGCTCGGCCCCGCTGGGATGTCCTTGACCGCGTACTCGCCGAGCTTGGTGTTGTGCGCCGCCATCGGGTGCTCGCCCTGGTACACATCGACGGTAATCGAGGTCTGCTCGTCCTGGGACGTGACAAAGGGCTTACTGCGGCTGCACGGAATGACCGTGCCGCGCTCGATGATCGGCACGAACACGCCCGTGATCTCCAGCGGCCCCATGCGGCTCATGCTGCTGGTTCCGAGCGAAAATGGCGCAATATCCGTCACCACCAGGTCATCCACCGCCGCGTCGCCTTGCTTTAATGCCGCCTGCACCGCCGCACCCATCGCCACCGCCTCGTCCGGCGGCAGCTTGCGCAGCGGCAAGCGGCCAAACAGCTGGCTCGCCAACCGACCCACACACGGCAGCCGCGTCGAGCCACCGACCAGCAGCACTTCGTCGATTTGCGTTGGTTTCAAGTTGGCATCGCGCAGCGCCCGCACCACGATGCCGCGGATGCGATCGAGCAACGGCGCCCACTCGGCCTCGGCTTCGGCGCGCGTCACGGACATTTCCAGCGACAGCGTCTTGCCGCCGACCGCCAGCTCGTAGAGCGCAATCTGCGCCTTGTCGGTCTCGCTCAGCTGCTTTTTGGCCATCTCGGCCGACTGGCGCAGCCGCGCCCACGCTTTGACATCCTTGGCAGCGTCCACCTGGTGGTCGGCCTGGATCTGCACCGCAAAGCGCTTGCCCAGCGCCTCGTCAAAGTCGTCGCCACCCAGCCGCGAGTCGCCGGCGCTCGCCTGCACTTCGATGACGCCCTCGATGATCTCCAAGATGGTGACGTCAAAGGTGCCACCGCCGAGATCCAGCACCGCGGCGCGCAATTCGCGGTTGCGCTCGTGCAGGCCATAGGCCATCGCGGCGGCCGTCGGCTCGTTGATGATGCGCTCGACGTGCAACCCTGCGATGCGCCCGGCAGCGCGCGTGGCCTGGCGTTGGGCGTCGCCAAAGTACGCGGGCACGGTGACCACGGCTTCGTCAATCGTCCTACCCAGCGCCTTTTCGGCGTCGAGCTTGAGCGCGCGCAGCACCAGCGCCGACAGGTCTTGCGGCGTGAACTTCTTGCCCGCCAGCTCATAGACCTTGTCCGAGCCCATGTCGCGCTTGAACGACATCGCCGACCGCTCCGGGTGCGTCACGGCGCGTGCCCGCGCCGCCGCGCCGACCAGCACCCGGCCGTCGTCGTCCAGGCTGACCGCGCTTGGCGTCAGCAGCTCGCCCAGGCCATTGGGCAACACCACAGGTTTACCGTCTTGCAGTACGGCCACCAGCGAGTAGGTGGTGCCCAAGTCGATGCCAAGAATGGGTTTGCTGCTCATTTGTCGCCTTTCTTGGTGGGCATGCTGCGCCGGCATGCTTGTACGGCTGCGACGACCGCGCAACCCGGTTCGCCGCCGCCGGGCGAGGCCAGCGCGGCCTTTTCGACGGCGTCGGCGTCGCCGTGCAGCGCGCCCAAGAGCGTCGCCGTCTCCCAGGCCGCCAGCTGGCAGCGGCCAACCCGCAGGGCCGCCGCCACTTTCTTGCCTTGCGCGCGCAAGGCCTGCGCCGAGTCAGGGGCAGCGTGTTCCGCCAAGGCATCGACGCTGCTGCGCACATGGCGACCGGCAGCCGCACCGGTGCCAGGCGCCTTGCCGCAGCCAGCTGGCAGGTCGCTGGGCCAGCCTGGGGCTGTCTGCCACGGCGTCAACACCGCCGCCAGCCCCACGGGCCGCCACGGCACTAGCGGGTAGCGCAGCGCCAGGTCGGGGATGGTGACCGGCGTCGGCGGGACGTACAGGTCGCGGAACAGGTGGTCGAGGTTGGGCGCCTGCGGCCGATAGTTGGGCAAATAATCCACCGTCGAAATACCCCGTTGGGTCCGGGACTTGCTTTTGCCGGCCATGCCGGCCAGCGCCCCAATCGCCACCATGATCATCGCAATCAGCGCGACGGCGCCCCAGGAGTCTGCCGTATGGCGTCGCGGTGGCACCGGCAATGGCCAGGGCTGCTGCGCCGTCGCGAAAGGCAGCGCCACCTGCCCCGGCCGCCGCTGGTCCCAGCCCTTCTGCAACGCCGCGACCAGCGTCTGCGCCGCCACCGGGCAGTGCATGCGCAGCATCAGCAACGCCACCGGCACGCGATCCAAGTGCGTGTCGAGCCAGCGGTCAACCACTGGCTGCAGGTCGGCCTTGGACAGTTGCTCGGCCTGCAACAGCAGCGCAAACACCGGCTGCTGCAGGCTGCGGGCCGCGAGCGCCGTCTCGCGCGTGACCTGCCAGCGCAGCATCGACTCGGTGCTGCGAAACACCTTGAGCTCGCCGCCATTGGCGTCGATCCAGCCCGCTAGCGCCTTGGCCAGTCGCTCGGCACTGGCGCGGTGCCCTTGCTGCAACAGGTCGGCAATGCCCTGCACGCAGCGCAGGACCTGCGGCCGCGGCGCGTCAGGCAGGTCGCGTGCCACATCGAGCGCGCGCGCCAGCTCGTAGGCGTGGACCACCGGGCGATCGCCCAGACCGCGCTCGAAGACGCCGCGCAGCCGCGCACGCTCGATCCGCGGATCCGCCGCGGGCAGGGGCTGCGGTGCCGGTTGCCCGTGCGGGAAGGCAGCCAACTCGGGCAATGCCTCAGCGGCTTGGTCGGCAACAGTCTGCGCTGGCGCAGCCTGGACCTGGACATCCTCCAGGTCCATCTCGGACAGCAATGCGTCCAGATCCTGGGCATAGGCCTCGCGCGCCGCAGCCGGGTCTACCCACACGATGGGCGCACGGGCGCTGTCGGCACGGTCGACTTCGTCCTCGTCGTCTTCGTTGTCGCGCAGATCCGGCTGGCCCAACAACCACGGTCGCTCACGCAGGGCCTCGTCCACTGCCTCCCAGGCCGCGCGGGCGCGGGCAAAACCCTCTGGATCGCGCTCGGGCTTGCAGACCTTGACCTGCCGCAGATAGGCGCGCCGCGCGGTGTCGCGGTCGAACCGTTCGGGCAGGCCCAGATGCGTGCGGGCGGCGTACAGGTCCATGCGGGCAGCGTAGCGCCAAACGAGGGGGTTGGCACGGGCGCTGGGACGCGCGGCCGGCGGCGACGGTGCAGGGCTGAAGGCGCGGCGGGTTCCACACCGGGACACCCGGCGCCGCTAGCTGTTGGCAGGCACCGGCGATCGGGAACTGCCCGTCTGACCGCAGCTGCGCCGCCCTTGCCGCCAACCACGGCCACGCGTACGCTGACCTCGCATGGCGGGTTGGTGCCGCCGAAAATCGCCCGGATGCCGCCTGCCGCTCTGCACGTAACGCCCGCGCACCTGCTGACCGACAGCCAAGGCCGGCCCTACTTCTTGTGGGACATGGATATGACGTTGGCCCAGTTGCGCGCTCAGTTGGCCATGCCGCCGTCGGCCGGCCGCGATGCGCTGACGGCCAAGGTGCTGCGGCAAGCCAAGCCAGACGATGCGGTACACCTGATCGGCAAAGCCGAAATCGTCGCCCGTATGGACGACTTGGGGCCATTGCTCGGCGACACCCGCGCGTTCTGGGAGTTTTGGGCCGCGCGCTGGCGCCAAACGAGGTAGGGCGTGGCGGCGTTGACGACCCTACAACTGCGCATCGTTGCGCTGGTGCAGTCGGTGGAGCCAGCGCCACTTCTGTTTGGGGGCGCCGCCATCTTGGCGCTGTACAGCGACCACCGGTTGACCCGCGACCTGGACCTGCAATGGCAGCCTTGTGACGACCTGTCGCAAGTGGCGCCGCAAGTGCAACGCGTGCTCACAGCGGCTGGGATTACATGGGCGGTCATCCAACGCTCACCGACGTTTGTGCGTCTTCGCGCGGCCCTCCACGACGAAGTCGTGCTCTTGGACCTGGTCGCCCACCCTGGCAGCGCACGAACCGACACCTGTCGTGCGATGATCGGCGGCGTGCCTTGCCTGGCATTGACGCTGCAGGGGGCATTGATGGACAAGCTGGGCGCGTTGCTGTCACGGCAAGAGGGCCGCGATTTGGACGACATCGCACACCTGCTCGCGGTCGGCGGCGATCTCGCTGCCGCCCTTGCCGCCGCCCCCAACCAGGATGCCGGTTTTTCGTGCATGACCGTTGCGTGGTTGTTGCGCGGCTGGCGCATGGAGGCCGTGGCGCTGGCTTCCGGATGGTCCCCCGCCAAGATGGCCGAAATGACCCTGTTTCGCGACCAGCTCGTCGAGCGGTTGGCGGCTAGCGTGTAGGCTGACGCCGCTTTCTTGCACTTGGCCAGTTCCTTTGTCTCCGAGGCCACGCGGGCGCGCGCAAAGCCCTCGGGATCGCGCTCGGGCTTGCAGACCTTGACATGCCGCAGATAGCCGCGCCGCGCGGTGTCGCGGACGAACCGTTCGGGCAGGCCCAAGTGCATGCGGGCGGCGTACAGGTCCATGCGGGCAGGGTAGCGCCAAACGAGGGGGTTGCCACGGGGCCGTGGGACGCGCCGCGGGCGGAGCAGGTGCAGGCGCGGGGCTCCGGTTGGTTCAACAGAAGGACAGCTGAGGCCCGCAGCGGATGGCATGCAGTGGGGGATGCTGAACCGGATCGGCAGAGCTCTGGTGTGTGCAGTGCTTGGCGTTGACACGTCTTGTCTTGCAGCGTTACGGTTGCGACGTTCACGGGCTGCTGCACTTGGTCATGCGGCGGTCGGCAGGTTGTGCCGTTGCAGGAGGCCCTGATGTGTAAGCCCCCCCCCCCGGTTGACGTTTTCTGAAATGTCCAGAATCGCTTGCTTGCTCGCGATTGCGCTTCTCGCCGCGTGCACTGTCGATGTCGCGGTGGCCCCGGACCGGGATAGTGGTGAGAGCGATCTCAAGGTGGCCGACTCTGGGTTCGCGACGAGATCGACAGCGCTGACCAATCCGGGCATCGAGCTCAAGTCGCAAGATCTCGCGACGATTGAGGTGGGCACGCAATCCGCTGTGGACGTGCCTGTCATTTTTGAAGTCGCCGTTGCGAACCCTAGCCCGATAACCGACGAGATTCGCTGCCGCCGAGACGGTCTGATCGAGACGGTGTACGGGGGCCTGCAAAGCGGCCAATTCACGCATACGTTTACTCAAGTGCCACGCGGCATGCATGACCTGGCGTGTTCGCTGTTTATTGGCGCCGACCTGGTCCAACGAGCGACGCGCCGCGTATTTGTTTCCGGCGACTGCACCGGCGGCGACTGCGACGATGGCAACCCCTGCACCAACGACCCGTGCATCAATGGCAAATGCGTCTACGAGGCACTGCCAAACTGCTGCCTTTCCGACGATGCTTGTCCGAAGTCCCACACCTGCGTTCAGTTGACAGCGGGACCCAAGGTCTGCTCGCCTTGTGCGAGCGATAGCGTCTGCGACGACGGTGCCAACGCCGGCGGTACCGACTGTGCCCAAGACAAATGCAACCTCGACGCAAGTTTAGGCCCCTACGCGCTTTGCGAACATCCGACCAACTGCAATACGGAGAGGCCACTACGCGGTTGCACTACCTTCACGGGCAACCTGGGCGGGTGGATAGGCCCCGCGGCGTTTTCGCACCAAGTCGCTGACCTTACAGGCTCTGCATCGCCAGGATCGGTGCGCTTCCAATCGGCGTCGTCCGACAATGGGCCGTTTTGCCTGCGCTCACCCGAGTTTGTGGCACCGCCAGCCGGGCCGACAACGTGGACCGTGCAGTTCTGGCACAAGCTGGTGTCAGGGTCGCCAGTGACGTTATCGGTGACGCCGGTGTACCCGAACGCCGGCGGGTGGGCACAATCGTCTGCACCGCCCTGGACCAAACAAATCCCCGCCCCCGCCGGGCAGCCGGTGCTGGAGTCCATTGTTCCGGTGGACCCATTGGGCGGCGGCACAATCAAGCTCGACATCTGCGTCACTGTGGCTGGTGCCGCGGTTTGGGACCTGGACGACGTCTGCATCGCTGCCGGCACTGCCCCGACGCTCGTTTGCAAGCCGATTGTGCACATGACCGCAGGCGGCAAGCGGACCGACAAAGTGTACGATTTGCATGCCCTGGGTGGCTCTGCCGGCTATCCATTGCAATTCAGTAAGCTCGCAGGGCCATCGTGGCTGGGATTCTACCCGGCGCTTTACGATGGCCACCTTGGGCAATGGCTGGCTAGCCCGGATCTGCGGTCGATGGCCAAGGAACAGGCTGGCTACCACGCAGTTACGATCCGAGCGAGCGATACTGTACTGCAAGCGCAGTGCACGACGAGCGCGAATATCCGGCATCCGAGCGGGCTACTGATCTGGGCGCCCGGGGCGCCGGACCATGCCTTTCAGCCTTTGCGCGATGCGGCGAAGGCGTTGGGTATGAGCTGGCTGGATACGCCGGCGCTTGCCAATGTCGGGGACCTATCGGCATTCCACACGATTATCGGCGTGTTGGGGATTGGCGTTGCTCCGCACTTCCCGTCTGCGCAGGAGGCTGAACGGCTGATTGCGCATTGGCAGTCAGGTCGGCTGGCCCTGGCTGGCAGCGCGTACTGGTCGGCGAATGACGGTGGCTGGTCGGCCAACCAAAAGGCAATGCGCCAAGCGTTTGGCACAACAGGCTATTCTGCCCCAGGCCAGCCCAACCTCGAACCCTCCGCTACTGGCTTCGCACTGCACCTCGACACCAACCAAGTCCCCGCAGCGCCACAACCCTATGCCATCAAGGAGGACGAGAACCTCTGGGCCAACAACGACCACCTGACCGTAACCAATGCCGCCACGAGCTGCCTGCCGGTGTTGCGCGTCCAGCCGTTCACCGGCCCGGCCTTCTGGACCGAAATTGCGTGCGAGCACCAGGGCGGCAACCGCACGATCGCGATGTCCGCACCCTTCGGCGCGTTCAAGGACGCGCTGGGCCACGCCTCGACCGTCGAGCATGCCAAGCGGATCCTGCAGTTCCTGTCTAACGGCTTTCCGCCGTGCGCGAGCAGTTCGGACTGCAACGACAACGATGCATGCACAACAAACGCTTGCGTCGACGGCAAATGCGACTTTGCCGCGCCGGTCAACTGCAATGACGCCAACGATTGCACCGTGGACAGTTGCTCGAAAGACACCGGGTGCGCGCACTATGCTGACCCCAACGCGACATGCAACGACACCACGACCTGTACCGGCGACGAACACTGCCAGGCCGGCGTGTGCATTACCGGCGGCGTGATGGCGTGTGACGACACCGACGGCAACCCTTGCACCTCGCCCTCCTGCATTGCCTGGGTCGGTTGCGTCAACTTCAACAATGCCAACGCCTGCAACGACCAAAACCCGTGCACGGAAAACGACCCGTGCCAGGGCGGCGTCTGCGCTGGGGCGAACCAGACGGTGGCCGCGACCGGGTACTGCGCGCCCGACCCGATCGGCCCCCTGCCGCCGGACCCGACGGCACTTGCGCCTCCGTTGCCCACCACCACCGTCACCTCGTTTTCGGCAGCCGTCGCCTTCCTGTGGTCCGGTGCCAATGCCATCCAGAAGCCGCTGCCGAATGCGGCGCCGCTGAACTTCGACCCCAGAGTCATCGCAGTCAGCCGCGGCAAGGTCATGCAGCGGAGTGGCAATGGCGTTGCGCCCCTGCCCAAGGCCAAAGTGTGGGTACCGGCGCACCCCGAATGGGGCTACGTGCTGACGCGCATCGATGGCAGCTTCGACTTCGTGGCCGAGCAGGGCGCCGGTATCGTGGTCGAGTTCGTCAAGCCGGGGTTCTTCCCCGTTCATCGCAAGATCGACGTGCCCAGGCGCGATTACGTGGTGCTTGCTGAAGTTGTGCTGGTGCAGCCGGATCCGGTATCGAAAGTGTTGCAATTTCCGACGCCGCCCCTAGCGGTTGGTGCACTGCTGAGCTCTGTTGTCCAGGGCCCGCCGGGCAGCACCAAGGTCGACGACGGCCCACGCCAGACCATGCTGCTCGTGCCGCCCGAGACGACGGCGGTAGTCCATGGCCCAGGTGGCGCGCTGACCTCGCCGCCACAACTGACCTTGCGGGTGACTGAGTACACGGTCGGGCCAAATGGCCCGGCGGCAATGCCCGCAAATCTGCCGCCGGCGTCCGGCTATACGTGGTGTGGCGAGTTCAGCGCGGATGAGGTGATGGCGGCTGGCCCCAAAGCGTGGGTCGAGTTCGGCAAGCCCCTGTCGGTGTACCTCGACAACTTTCTGGATCTGCCCGTCGGTCGGACCGTGCCGCTCGGCTACTACGACCGCACCGATGCCGTGTGGAAGCAGCCGCGCCCAAAGACGGACGGCAATGGCAATGCGCTCGCCAAGACTGTCGGCAACGCGCTGGTTATCGCCGCCGGCATTTACCAAGGTGAACTCAAAGTCTGGCTGACGCCGCCAACCCAGGGCCTGGCCACGCCTGGCTTGCCCAATGCGCTCCTTGACGCGATGGGCATGGCCGCTTGGGAACGTGACGCGCTCAAACAGCGACTCCAGATGTTGCCCGGTGGCGCGCCTGCTCAGCCCAAGTCGTTCTGGCGCTTTCAGATTGACCACATGACACCTTGGGATGCCAACCTGGGCTATTCCTACGTCGCCGAAGGTCCTACGGAAGACCCGCCAGGTATTTCGGGGCCGCCAGACGACACCGAAACGCCGACGTGCAAGAAAGGTTCGATCATCGAATGTGAAACGCAAGGCCTGGGCGAGGTCTTTCCCGTCGTTGGGACGCCGCTCGCGCTTCGCTACCAGAGTCGCCGCACGCCCGGTGGCCGGCAGCGGTTGGTGGAGGTGCCAGCGCCGACCGCGACCACGCCAGCGAAGGCGACCTCAACGGTCAACGTGGCCGGCCAGACCGTGCCACAGACCGGTACGGGCGGCTCGGGCGGCAAAGTGTTCCAGTGGGATGGCAAGGACGCGTTCGGACGCACGGTCAACGGTTACCAGCTCGCTGCGGCAACGACGACCTATGCCTACAATAACAAGCGGATTACTGTCCCCATTTCCGAGGGTTCGATTGGTTTCTCGATCACGCTCCAGGACATCGCCATTTCTTTGGGGTGCACATGCGCGTCCGATGCGAGCGCCACGCTCACCTGCCACTACCCGGACGGCTCGCTATGCATGGCGATGGGCGGCACCGAGCCGACCTCGACCTTGGTCAAGTTCCCGCCGCCGCTATTCGGCACCCAGGCCGCGACGACGAAGGGCTTGGCGACCGTTGAAGTACCTGTGCTCGCCTTTAGCCCGAATCTCGCTCAGCGGACGAACACGCGCACGGTTCACAAGCGCATCGGCAACGTCGCCCCTGATGGCGACCTCGGCGGGCTGAGCCTGGGCGTGCACCATGTGTACGACCCTGGGTCACAAACCTTGGTGCTGGGCAGTGGCAAGGTGCGCAACCTGCCGACAAACAAGCTCACCGTGTCGTCGCACGCCGGGGCCGGGACCACGGCGTTGTCGACCGTGCTTGCGGAGCCGCCCGTGCCCATGGCGGGCATTGAACTGACCAACAAGATTGACGCGCTGGTGGTGACACCCCATGGTTACACCTACTTCGCCTCGGAAGGCAACCTCTATGAACTGAACCCAGCGGGTAACGTGCGCCGGGCCTGTCAGCAAGCAGGCGGCTTCGCAGTCAGGTCCCTCGCTCTTGCTGGCCCGATTACGCTGCTGGTCGGTATGCACAACAATCTGAACGGTGTGGTCCACAAGACACAGGTTGGCGCGGCATCCTGCGGCGGTGCGCCGGCCTACGGCAACGCAAGCGCCACCAGTGCCGGTAATTGGGGGCCTGCGAAAGACGCCAAGCTTCTGCCGTCCGCGCTGGCGGTCGCCCCAGACGGCGCAGTCTTCATCGCAGAGGGTGCTGAGGACCCCGACATGCGCAAGGTTCGCCGGATCGATCCCAGCGGTGTGATTGCGCCGTATTTGGGCTCGGGCCTCGACCCGGATCTTTCGACTTCGTGTGAAGACATCGACCAGCCGGCGACCCAAGTTTGCATCGGCCGGCCCAGTGCATTGGCGGTGGATGGCGGCGGCAACCTGTTCGTTGGTACCGACACCGGGCGGCTCTTTTGGGTCAGCGGCGCAGATGGCCGCGTCCGTCGAATCCACGTCGAATTGCCTGCCACGCAAGCGGGCACAACCCTGCTCGGCCTGTATGCTGGGGCTACCAATGTCATCGGCTACTGCCAGTTCGGCGGCAATGGCCAAGGCACTGTCAAGCTTGCCATGACCGGCCAGCCCGTTTCGGGCGTCTGGCGCCTGCTTGGCGCGGACCAGACGCTCGCAGCTGACAGCGGCGCCGCGCAAGTAGCAAACCTGCTCGGCGGCTCGGCCGGGGACCTTGCCATTTCCAACTGCACCGCCGTGGCCCACACCCCACAAGGCGATTGGTATGCCGCTGCGCTTGTCGACTACGTTGCGCAATCACGGCGGATCCTGCGCGTCACGCCCCAAGGCCAGGCTTGGACCGGGGGCAACCTCTACCTGCCGTCCGAGGATGGTAGCGAGGCCTACGAATTCACTGCCGACGGCCGGCACGTAAGCACGAAAGACGCAACCACCGGCGCGACCCTGTGGGCGTTTCAATACGACCCGCCATTCTCTGGCAAGTTGGTTTCCGTCACCGACGCCGACGGCATCCTCACCACCATCACGCGAGACGCCGCCGGCAAATCCGTTGCATTGTCGGGCCCGCCGCAGCAAGGCGCGATCACCAAGATCGCGCTCAACGACAGCGGTCTTGCCAGCAAGTTCATCAATCCGGCCGGCGAGACGACGACACTGGTCTATGAGACAGCGCAAGCCAAGCATGGGCTGCTGAGCAAGCTCATCCAACCGAGCGGCGACATCAGTACCTTTGCATGGGACGACCGCGGTCGGCTGCAGAAGGACACCAATGCGGCCGGCCAGTACAAGCAGTTGGCTACGAACGAGACGGTCGCCGAAAACAAGGCCGTGACGACCGTGACGACCAACCTCGGCCGCGTTACCACCTATGACACCAAGCACAACCCAGACGGCAGCAGCGAGCGCAAGACGGTCACGCCGGCCGGGCTGCTGACGCTCCGGCGCGAGTTCATCACGACCGCGTGGGTCATGGCCGATGGCACCGTCAAGCAAACAGCCGAAGCCGGCAGCCAGCGCGCCAACTACTTCCGCCGGGATCCTGATGGCACGGCGACCTGGCTGCGCAATGGCCCGGATACCCAGTGGGGCGCCGGGGGGCAGCAGCCTGTTGAGGCGTTTGTCTCAGTGCCTGCAATGCCCGCGGGCGAGACCTATGGGCCGGCGTTGTTGGCCCGCCAGTCGCGCGTTGAGGAGATCACCAAGCAAGCCGGTGGCCAGCCCGTGCCTCTGGTCAACCGGTTGGTGACCGACTCGATGGACGTGACGGACCTGGGCGTGCTCGGGTCAGTATCTTTCAAGCAAAAGGCCGAAATTGTCGCGGGGACGTGGCAGGTAACCTCAACATCTGCCCAGAACCGCGTGGTGACCACCTATTTCGACGCCAGCTACCGCCCGGAGCGGACGGTTGTCTCCGGCTTGCCAGAAACCAAGACCGCCTACAACACCGATGGCACCGTGGCGACGGTGACCACCACATCCGCGCTTGACCAGAACCAGGTGCGGACGGTGTCCTACACCTATGCCGGCGGCCGTGTGTCCAAGGTGACAGCGACGGGCACCATCTCAGGCACCACCAACACGACCACCGCTAGCGTGGAAATCGGCACCGATGCCGCGTGGCGCGTATCGAGCCAAAAATTCACTGACGGCCCGACGATCACGTTGGCGCGCGCCGCCGCCGGCCGCCTTGCCGGCGTTTCGATGCCCAAGTCAGCGGTGGAACTCGAGCCGCCGGTGTACAGCTTCACGTATGGCAAGGCGGACCAACCGAAAAACGAAGCCTTGCCGGCGGTGGCGCCCAAGCAGGCGTGGCTGACACAGTTCGAGTACGACAACGACGGCAATCTTGCGAAGGCGACGCGGCCGGATGGCAAACAGGTCAAGTTCGAGCGCAATGGCCTGGCGCAAGTCGAGAATATTGAAGCGCCCAACGACGCCGAGCCCAACGACCCCGTTGTAACCACGGTTGCCCTCAAACCGGAGTACGACGCGGCGGGACGGGTCAAGAAAATCGCGCACAGCAAGTACGGTAGCTTGGGCTTCGCCTGGCGCGGCGTCCTCAACGGCCGTGAAACCTGGCTGGCGCCGGATGGCAACGACCCGCCCGGCAGTAACGGCCCAGCCGCCAATTGGAGCGTGCTGCGCGACTACGATTCCGCGCTGCGACTGCGCCGGGTTGGGGTGCTCAAGCCTGACGTGGCCGGCCTGGCCAACTACCATTGGGTGCACGCGTTCCTCGATGGCGATGGCTTGCTGACGGGCTTGCAACTCAGGAGCGGCAACCTGGAGAGCCCGTACCCAGTCACAGTGGCCATGGGCACGTATGGTCGCGACGCTGCCAATGGCCTGCTGACGGGTCGGTTGCTCGGCGCGGTGGCGGAGGCTCGCAGCTATGACGGGTTTGCCGATCCTTTGACCTACCTCGTTGAGATGCCAGCGACCGCGCAGAGCCCGGCAACATTGCTGTACCGCGAGGACTACACCAAGCGCGATGGGCTGGGCCGCCTGATGGAACGAAAAATCAAGTACGGTGGCGTCGACGACACTTGGACCTATACCTACGACGGGGCCCGAGGCTGGCTCAAGACTGCGCACAAGAACGGTGTTCTGGTTGGCGAATGGAAGTACGACGTCCGCGGCAACCGCACGTCGTCGATGGAGAATGGCGTCACGACGACGGCAGCGTTTGACGTGCAGGACAAGCAACTGACCGCGGGCGACCGCACGTACACCTACGGCGACGACCTTGGGCGGGTGACCGGCGAGTCGGAACCGGGCGTCGAGTCGCGCAGCTACACTTGGGATGCTGGCGGGCGGTTGGTCAAAGCCGTCCTCGTCAAGGACGGCGCGACTACGACCGTCGACTACGTGCTCGACGCTGCCGGTCGGCGTATTGGTAGGAAGCTCAACGGCGTGGTACAGGCCGGCTGGCTCTACGACGGCGCGCTGCGGCCGACGGCGCAGCTCGATGCCAACGGCAAGTTGGTGTTGCGGTTTGCCTATGGATCGCTGGGGCATTCGCCCGATGCCGCGGTCAAGTTCAACACTGAGACCGGTGCGGTCGCGGGCGTTTACTGGTTTGTGCATGACCAGGTCGGTAGTGTGGTGGCTGTGGTGGACACGGCGACAGGGGGCGCTGTCGAGCGGTGCAGCTACCAGCCGTGGGGCAAGCGAGATTGCGAACCGCTGCCGCCGCCGCCGTTCACGCATCCGTTCGGCTTCGCTGGTGGGCTGCACGACCTTGACACCGGGCTGGTTCGGTTTGGGGCGCGCGAGTACGACCCGCGGATCGGGCGGTGGCTGGCGCGGGATCCGATTGGGTTGGCGGGGGGGTGGAACCCGGCAGCGTACGTGGGCAATGACCCGATTGGCGCAACCGACCCAAGCGGACTGCGGCCGGATTTTGACATGGGCCCAATTGACCAGTGCCGCGCACTAGATTCCGGCTGTCGCGAGGATTTCCTAAAGGTCGCCGAAGTTTGGGAAGCTATAGCAACAGTTCTGTTTTCAGGCCCACGGTGTGCCGGCCGTAGCCCTGGCAAGGATGGCTACGCCTTCTCGGGCCATCCTCGCGGTCCCTTGAAGGGCAGTACGGCGGGCCGCGGGCGGTCGAACTCGGGCAAAGGGGGTGGACCGGCTGGCCGGCCACCAGAGAAACTTACTGACTGGGAAGTCGACCAGTTGACGAAAGCCGGCCACCATCCCCATTCCTTGAAACCCAATTCCAAATACGATTTGTACAAGGACGGCGACGGCAATATTTCGGTGCACCGGAAGGGCGGCAGCGGTGTCGGCGATCCAACTAACCTCAACATTAATGACTTCAAATGAAAACATTCGTTTTGCTTACGATTGGCCCACTTCAGGGCACAGCACCGCGTGCCGACGACATTGATGCGCTGGCCAAGAGCGCTGGCGTCGACATTGAAGACCGCACGTGGTTTGGGATGCCGTATTGGCGGTTCTCAAGCCACAGGTCCGGAATCGCGCTGGCGTTGCATGTCGCCGAGATCGTGCCAACTCTGGTGCGTCTGACCCAGCTCGCCCGCCGAGGCGCCGTCGCAGTACCTGCCCAGTTGGGTCTGGTCGTTTACGGCAGCGACAACTGGGACATCTGCTTTTCTGGAAAGCAACTGCGTCAGTTTGCGCGCCTGGGTATAGACTTGGAAGTACAGCACTACTATTCAAATATGAATGCCGAGTGAGCGTATCATGTACGCCACCCCATCAGTGCCCCGGCTTTGCCCGCGCTCACGCGTAGAGCGGTTTTGGCAACGAGCACGCTGGACTATTGGTCATTTCGGCACTGGTTCGGCCCGGCAGTCAGATTTTGGGGCCTGGCCGCCATTGGCGACGGCTAGGGGTTTGCAGTCCGTTCTGCGACTTCCACGAACGCCTGGCTTGCCGGGCCGAGTTGGCTTGATGGGGCATCGCACTTCCGGTTTCGTGTGGAAACGCAGTATTGTGTCGCATTGGTCGGCTTGGGGGCCGTCGTTGGGCTGGCGCTGATGTTGGTCGTCCGCATCGGGTTGAGGTGGATAAGATGACCGGCAAAGGGCACTTGGCGATCGGCGACCGCATGGCTGCATTCGGAAACGGCCGTTGCGAACCCCCGGCTGCACCCGCCGTGCTATCTTGCCGGTTACTCTGCGTTGCCGCTGTCCACTTTGGTTGCAGCGAAGACGCCGAAAGCGGCAAAGCCACCGCCCAGCGTGCGGATATCGCTGTCGTCGAAGCCGACGCGGCAGCAGACGCGCCCACCGACGCGCCCCAACCCCCGGCCACAGCAAAACCCTGCCCCCCGACCCCCTGCCCCGACCAAAACCCCTGCACCCACGACTACCCCCGCCCCGACTGCACCTGCGCCCACGACCCGCTGCCTTTGGCTTGCAACGACAACAACGCCTGCACCACCGCCGACTTCTGCGGCCCCGACGCCACCTGCGCAGGCTTGCCGCTACCCGCCACCGCCTGCGCCGACGCCAACCCCTGCACGCTCGACGCCTGCGACCCCAAGCTCGGCTGCGTCCACTCGCCTGCCGACACGACCACGCCTTGCGACGACGGCAACCCGTGCACCACCCCCGACGGCTGCAAGGCCGGGGCATGCTCGCCGGGACCCAAGCTGCCGTGTGACTGCACCACCACCGCCGACTGTGCCTCCAAAGAGGACGGCAACAAGTGCAACGGCACGCTGTACTGCGACACCACCGCGCCGCCGTTTCAGTGCAAAGTGCTTCCCGGCTCCGTCGTTGTCTGCCCGGCCGGCTTCGACACCCCGTGCACGCAGCTCAAGTGCCTCGACAGCACCGGGCAGTGTGCGCCGCTTGGCGTCAACGAAGGCGGGCCGTGCAGCGACGGCAACGCGTGCAGCGTAGGCGACCACTGCTCCGTTGGCGCTTGCCTGCCGACCGGCGTCACCACCTGTGACGACGGCAATCCCTGCACCGCCGACGGCTGTGGGCTGGCGTTTGGCTGCAACCACAAGCCGGTGGTCGACGGAACAGCTTGCGAAGCAGACGGCAGTGTGTGCACGCAGGCCGATGCGTGCGCCACCGGGAGCTGCGCCGCCGGCAAGCCGCTGCTGTGCAATGACGGCAACCAGTGCACCTTCGACGACTGCTCGCCGGCGGTCGGCTGCGTCGCCATCTTCACCACAGCCAGTTGCAATGACGGTAATGCGTGCACCGGCGGCGATGAGTGCTACAAGGGCCTCTGCTTCGGCAAAGAGGTCAATTGCGACGACGGCAACGCGTGCACCGTGGACCTGTGCGCGGCTGGCAGCGGGTGCGACCATGTTATCGCGCCGTTCGCTTGCTCGGACGGCAACGCATGCACGGTCGGCGATGCTTGCAAGGGCGGGGTGTGCACGCCGGGGCCGGCCACCGTGACGTGCAATGACAACAGCGTCTGCACGGTTGACAGCTGCGTGCCCGCGAAGGGCTGCAACTTTGCGCCGTTGCCCGAAGACACGACGTGTACCGATGATGTGGCGTGTACAAGCGGCGATGCTTGCAAGGCGGGCAAGTGTGTTGGGGCGGCGGCGGTTTGGAAAGTGGAGTTTGGTCTGGCAAATAGCGACATTCCGCGCAAACTGCTCGTCTTGCCTGACGGATACGTGGTCGTGGGCTACTCAAAGTCGTTTTCGACGGTCAGTCGCGCCTGGTTCGTGCGCATTGACACGCACGGCAACCTCCTATGGCAAAAGTCGGCTGGTGGCAAAACGAACATAGAGGTTTATTCGGCTACCGGCGTAGGCGGCGGTCTGCTAGTTGTGGCGACTGTCCAGGGCGACAGCGCCACGGCCTCGAAGACCTGGTTGAGCAAGGTCACCGGCAATGGGGACGTCGCGTGGACGGAACTCGGCGTGCCTTGCTACGGACACACAGCGGGTGAGAGCATTATTGTCCCAGCGCCCGCGGGTTTTGCCTGCATATCGGCGCTGTATGGCATGGGCATGGCGCGCCTTGACCAGCAGGCCAAGCTGCTGTGGACCGGCAATCTCGGCCAGCCTGCGGATCAGACAAGGACAATAACGGCAATGCCCGGGGGCTTTGTGCTTGCGGGCCAGGTGCCGATCGAACAAAAAGGGGGGCAACAGCTTCGTTTTGTTGCTACCGATGACGTTGGCAAGCAGATTTGGCAGTTGACCGCGCCCGTGCAAGGCTCGCCCAGTGTCATCGATTCAGACAGCGGCCCACTCGGGCCAGTCTTTGTTGGCAGCGCGACTTGGATTGAGACTATAAACATCAAGAAGTTTGCCCGCGCGCTGCAGGTTGATGCCGGCGGCAAGCTTGTTTGGGATGCGCTGTATTCGTTTGCACCCAGTTGGGCAGAAGCAGTGGGTGTCGCGGCCGGTCCAGAAGGCCTCGCCGTCGCCGGTGTCGTTATCGCTTCAACGCCTCCCTTCAAGGCGACACCCATGCTGTTGAGGACGGATGCCGCCGGCTTGGAGCGCTGGCGGGCATTGTTCGAGATCAATTCCGACGGCAATACAGTTGATGTTGCGTTTGTCGATGGCGGCATCACCGTCCTCGGCGGCTATGATCCCCCAGGCGACGACAAGATTGACGGCTGGCTCGCCCATACCGACGCATTCGGCAACTATTCGTGCGCCAACTCCGGCCCTTGCTACGCCATGAAACTCGCCGACTGCGACGACAACAACCCTTGCACCTACGACCAGTGCGACGCCGCGCACAATGGGTGTTGGAATCCTAAGCAGCCCGACAGCACGCCCTGCGGCGGGGGCAAGGTCTGCAAGGCGGGGGTATGCCAGTAACGGCGTTCGTTTGCGGTGCTGATTGGGCCACCCCCGACACCGCAGCCGGCGCGTCCGCCTACCGATGCCCCCGCAACGCCCGCGCCATCACACTGGCTTTGGCCTTCATACGCTCGCGCTCCACCGCATCGCCCCAGCGCTCCTGGTAATTCGGCTGCAAGGCGGCAATCGGGTCAAAGAAAAAGAACTGCTTGTCCGGGTCCACGTTCGGGCTCGAAAACACCGCGATGCCCGAGTCGCGGTCGTAAAAATCGTAGCTGTGCGCATCGCGCTTGCCGCCGCCGCCCAAGGTATCCACCACGAACGTCGGCGTATTGAAGCCGGCCGTGACCCCGCGCACCGCCTTTTCGAGGTCGATGGCCTTCTGCAGCGTGGTCCGCAGGTCTTCGACGCCTTTGACCAGGTCGTGCACGTACATGTAGTACGGATGCACGCCGACCGCGCCCAGGCGCTTGACTAGCCCCTTGCAGGTGTCGACGTCGTCGTTGACGCGGTACTGCAGCACGCTCTGATTGCGGATGTGCACCCCAAACTCGGCCAGCAGCCCCAGCGCGTCGCGGGTAATCCAGGTGATCTCGCGCGGATGGTTGAAGTGGGTGTGCAGCACCACGTCCTTGCGCAGCTGACGGCCAAATGCCACCACGTCGCACAGCGCCTTGGTCCACTCCTGGTCGGTCAGCAGCTTTTGCGGCATCACCGCCGGGCCTTTGGTGGCAAAGCGGATGCGGCGGATATTGGGCAGCTGCAGCAGGCGCTCGCCCAGCATGCGAATATGCCGCGCCGGCAGGTTGTAAACGTCGCCGCCCGACAGCACGATGTCTTCCAGCTCTGGCCGGGTCGCGATGTAGGCGAAAATCTGCTCCCAGCGCGCCGCGTCGGCGTTCAGCTGCACCTTGTCGACAAGCTCGGTGTCCAGGCCCACGGCGTAGCTGCGCGTGCAGAAACGGCAATACACCGGGCAGGTGTCGAGCGCCAGGAACAGTGCCTTGTCCGGGTAGCGGTGGGTCAGGCCAGGCACCGGCGCGTCTTCCTGCTCGTGCAGCGAGTCCAGCGTCAGCTCCGGGTGGTCGGCCTGCAGCTGCGACCCGAGCGGAATGAACTGCCGGCGCAGCGGATCCTGGTACGGATCGGACCAGTCGATGAGGCTGAGCAGGTAGGGCGTCACCCGCACCGACATCGGCGACCGGCCAAAGCCCTGGGCCGCGTCTTGCACGAATTGGGCGGGCGCCACGCCCTGGATCGCCTGCAGCAGCTTGTCCGGGCTGGTGATGCTGTGGCGGCCCTGCCAGCGGTAGTCCAAAAACGTCGCCGTATCGACATCGGCGTAGGCCGGGATGCGCTGCCAGAACTGGCCTTCGTCGAATTCGGTGTGGCGCAGCGCGCTGGCCGCGGCCGGCGGCTTGACGTGGCGGCCGGGCAGCGGCGCGAACGGCTGGACGGCCTGGGGCGCAGCCTCAACCGGCTGCGGCGCCGAAATGCGGCTCACGGAACCGATCGACAGGGCTTGGGACGCGGCGGCGGATTCAGACATCGGCGGACTCCAAAACGATGATCCCCCCGAAGCCAACCCACGTTCGGCTTCTAACCCCCCGATTGCAAACGCCGCTTGCGGCGACGGTTTGCTCCTTCAGTGTACCACTGGCGCTGCGGCCGCGCCAAGCACCAATTGGCCCAATTCGGCCAACTGCGCCACATGGTGCAGGTCACCCTCGTGTTGCGGCACCGCCACGCACAGCCCGCCCGGACCCGCCAGGTGGCGCAGGGATTTGAGGTGCTGCGCGTCGGCGTGGGCCAGATGCCGCAGCCGGTCGCCCGCCAGGTGCAGCTGCGCGGCCCAGTTGGTCAGTTGCTCCGCCGGCGCGCCCGCCGACTGCAAGGCCGAGCGCAGGTGGGCCTCGTCGGTCGGGCCGTGCAGCGTGTCTGGCAGCTGCAACACCCGGTTGACGACGAACCCAGTGGTGCCGATGCCATGGCTGTGCAACACGTGGTGCAGGTGCCGCGCCTCACGCAGGCTGGTCTCGCCGGGCGCCGTTACCACCACAAAATGGGTGCTGTCGGCACGCAGTAGGGCATCGGTCGCCACCGCCCTGTCGCGCAGCCGCGGCAGCACCTCTTGAAAGGCCACGAAGAACTGCGCCACATCGGGCAGCGTCTCGGCGCCGAACAGCCGACCCAGCACCGACATCGCCACCGAGCCGCCGGTGCCGAGCAGACCCGACAGTCCGCCGGCTTTCTTGCCTGGCAGCGGTACCTTGGCAAACCACTTGAGCACGCGATCGTTGATAAAGCTCGCCAGCGTGTGGCCAGCGCGCAAGAAATCCAAGGCGTTGTGCATGGGCGGGGTGTCGAGCACCAGCACGTCATATTGTCCGCGCTGGTGCAACTCGCAGATGAGCTCCAGCGCCATGTAGTCGGGCGAGGCTTGTAAGGTCGGCAAGAAGGCCTTGTAGATCCGGTTGTTGATGACGTCGTCGCGCCGGGCCTGGTCGGGCAGCAAGCGCTCGACCATCGCGATAGCGCCGGTCGACGGGTCGAGCATCATGGCGTGCAGCGAGCCCTGGCCGAGCTCTGGCTGACCGGGCAGCAAGTGACGCAGCCGCGGTAGCACCTCGTGGGCGACGTTGGGGGCTGTCAGCTGCTCAGGGTTATCGGGCTGCAGCCCCAGCGCTTGCAGCAGGCGCCGCGCCGGGTCGATGGTCAGCACCAGCACGCGCTTGCCCTGCACGGCGTACGCCAGCGCCAGCGCCGCGCTGGTGGTGGTTTTGCCGACCCCGCCAGAACCGGCCAGCACCACCAGCCCTGCTTTGGGCAAGTCGGCCGCCAGACGCACCGCGTGCTTCACGCTGGCACCGGATCCTGGCCGAGTAGGCCAGCGATTTCGTCGATTTGCGGCAGCGGCAAGTCGCGCCGAAACAGGAACGGCACTTGCAGCACCCGGCCCTGGGCCGCGTCGCTCAGCCTGGGCAATAGGGCTAGCGCGCGCTGTCGGCGGTTGGCCAGCCAGCGAGCTGCCCACAGCGCCCCTTGCAGGCCGGTTGGCCCGTGCAGCGGCGGGTCCGTTTGCAGCGGGCCCGGGTCAGCGGCCGGCACCACGCCGTTGAGCACCAGCGCCGCCGGCACTACGCCGTGGGCCTTGTGCAGGATCGCTTGCAGTTCCAAGGTCTCGACCACCGGCATGTCTTCGGGCAGCGTCACCAGCACCAGGCCCGCGCGCTGCGGATCGAGCAACAGCTCGCGCATGCCGCCTGCGTAGTTGTGGACCGGGCCAGAGCGAAACGCCTGCTGCAAGGTCCGCGGAATCTGGTACATGCCCTGCACGAAGCCGCTGGTCGGCAGATCGCAGATCGCCAGGTCCCAGGTGCGGTCGCCGCGCGGACCGTGCAGCTGCAGCATGTGCCACACCTGGTACAGCACCAGGATCGGTTTGATGGCGGGCACGGCCTGGAAAAACGACTCCACGGCTTTGTTGCGCAGCGCCAGGTTGACCAGCGTCTCGACCTTAAGCTGCTGGATCGCGAAAAAGCGCAGGCTGTCCATGACATCCAGGGCCATCACGTCCAAGTTGGGCGCGACCCGCTGTGGCTGCGCGCCGACGTGGCGGACGCCAAACAGCGGACCCGCGCGCGACACCGACTCCAGCTCGACCAGCAACACGCGCTTGCCCCGTTGGCTGGCATGGCGGGCCAGCGCCTGGGCCATCGTCGACTTGCCGACGCCGCCCTTGCCGGTCACCAGCAGCAGTTCGCGCTGCAAAAGGTCCGCGCAAACCTGGCCCTGCGGGAGCGGCGCGGGCGGCGAATTGTGCGCGGGGGGCGCGGTCATGGCCGGCAGCATAGCCGGTTGGGGGCGCAGCGCAACGGTCGCAGGTAGTCGAGATTAGGCGCCGGTAAACAGCAGGGCGAGTGCCGCCAGAATGTCGGCGCGGCGGTCGGCCAGGTTGGCGATGGGAGAGCGCAGTTCGCGCCTTGGCACGGCGGCGACACTGGTCGTCAACACCCGATAGGCGTTGCCGTCGATGACAAACACGGGCGTCAGGGAACGGACAACGTAGCCAACGAGCCGTGCTGCCGGGACTAGCGGAATCACGACGCGTGTTTCCAATTCCGACAGCAACTCCGCCTGAACGTCGAGCAACAGCACTTCGCCGCCGTTTGGATCGCGGTATGCGTCGAACTGCGCCATCAAAAATCTCGATACCGTGCAAGCGGCAGACCATACTCGCGAAAGTAGGCGTTGTAGGTCTCAATCGCCTCGCGGTTCTCCGCCACCCAATCGGCAGCTTTTTGCGCCTCGACCTGCTTGCGCAACGCCGCTTCGCAAGTCGCCGACACGTTGATGCCGGCGGCGCGGGCCTCCGCGACCAGCGCTGCATCCAGGGTCAAGTTCACGGCTTTCTTGCGCGGCTTGGCGGCGACAGGTTGCGACGGAGCGGAAGCGGCGAGCATGGCGGACCTCGAAAACGACCTATGCGCATTGTATGCGCATCCCCGCGGTCGTTCAACCGCCGCCGAATCCGCCGCCGCCGAGGTAGGTCTTGATGAGGCCGCATAGGGGCGAGTCGGGGCAGCACACCGGGTCGGTGATGAGGTCGGGGGCCTGTTTCTTCCAGCTGCCCGGGTTGATGCACATCCGATAGCCCTTGCTCGGGTAGTAGTAGGCCCAAAAGAAGCACATTTCCTTGTTGGCCGACTCGCCAAAGCCGACGTTTGCGGTGGTGGAGTTGAACCACGAGCAGCGGTACTGAAAGCCCTGACCGGTCTTGAATTCCAGCGGCGGGTCGTACACCGCCATCGGCGCCTCGGCCCAGTCGAACGGCTTATCCTTGGGCGGGTACACCAGCGGCGCGTCGGTCGAGGTGCCGCCCTGGGCGAGCGCGATCTGCACGTCGGTGCCGAGCGCATGGGTGTGGCCGGTCGCAGCGAACACCTTGGTCCCTGGCCAGACGTCGATGAAATTCCACGGTGTGGTGGTGGTCTTGCCCGCCTTGAGCGAGAAATCCGGCGTGCCATAGAACAGCATGTCGGCTTCGTTTTCGACCTTGTCCTTGGGCAGCGTCGAAAACGTGATGTCGGCGCCCGTTTCAATGGCGTCCTTGTAGTAGTTGAGGTAGTGGGCCTCGATGCGGATCATCTGCTTGGCCGCGAACTTGAACGCTACCCCCTTGGGCAGCGTCAGCGTCTCGGTCGCCACCTGACTGATCATCAGCGGCACGTTGCCGCCGGACAGCGTTTCCGTGAACGGCGTGCACTTCTTGGGTTCTGGCTGTTCGACGGTGGCGTCGCTGCGGTACACGATGAGGTGGTGCGAGCCCTTGGCGAGCTTGCTGTGAATCTGGTGCACCCACACCTCGGTCTCGTTGTCCAAGCGCTTGAGGATGCAGCGGGTCGTCTCTTCCTTGGGCTGCATGGTCCACGGTGTCAGGCCCAGCTTGAGCTCGGTCGGGTAGGGCTTGGGCGGACCCGCGTCGGCTACCGCGGCGTCGCCCGGCACGGCATCTGTCGCAACAGCGACGTCGGTCGGACTGGTCGATGTGTCGCTTTGGACTTCGACGGCCGTCGCGTCGTCGCCTGTGGCGCCATCCGCACCGCTCTGACTGGTGTCGGCCGCCGCAACTACGTCTGCACTGGCGATTACATCGGCACCCGCCGCCGCACCGCCGCCCTCACACGCCCAAACAGCCAACGCCAGTACTGGCGTCGCGATCCACCTGCTCATCCTTGCCCCAATCCGCCGCGCAGCCTGCGCCCGGCCGCCAAGCATCGCGATTTCCTCGACGTCGTCAAGGTGATTGCGGTGCCCTCGCCCCACGCTGGGTTGCCAACCGGGGCGCCAAGGCGGTACCGTCGCCGCGGCTCTCACGCCAGCCAGCGAGCCTTGTTATGCGCAGCCTTCTCGTCCTTGTCGGCCTCGCCGCGATCTGCGGCGCCGCGCCGGCCTTTGCCAGCAACTGTGAGTCGATCAGCGACAGCGACGCCCGCAACCACTGCCGCGCCGTGGCCAAGAAAGACAAAGGCGCCTGCGAGTCGATCCGCGACAGCGATCGCCGCAACCTGTGCCGCGCCGAGGCGAGCGGCAACAAAAGCCACTGCGAGTCGATCAGCGACAGCAACAAGCGCAACCAGTGTCGCGGCGTCGCCGGTGGCAAGGACAGCGCCGGTTCATGCGAATCGATCTCAGACAGCGACCAGCGCAACCACTGCCGCGCCGTGGCCCGCAAAGACAAGGGACCCTGCGAGTCGATCCGCGACAGTGACGCCCGCAACTACTGCCGAGCGGTGGCAGGTGGCAACAAGTCGCCATGCGAGTCGATCAAAGACAGCAACTTGCGCAACCGCTGCCGGGCCGAGGCGCGATAGGTCAGGCCGCTGCGGTTCAGAACGAGCACGCCGCCAGCTGCGCCGCGCAGAACTGCTCGACACAGGCCGCACAGTTGGGCGATCCGGGGTTGGCGCACCAATTGCCGCACTTGCCGTCGCGGCAGTCGATGAAATCGTCTACCGCGGCCTGGGCCGCCGGCGTGCCCGCGGCCTTGCACGCTTTGGCGCAGGTGATGTCGCCAGAGCACTTGCCTTGGCACTGGGCGATCTGCAAGCAAGTCGTGTACAGCGCTCCAGCGCCGCCAAAGCACTTGTCCCAGCCCGCTTTGCATGCCTGCTGAGCGCACTGCAGCTGCGCGTCGCCGGCTAGGCCCGCGCACAGGTTGTCGATGCAGGTCAGCAGCCCATAGTAGTCCAGACCGCCCTGCTGGCTGGCGCTGCTGCCGCAGGTGTTGGCGCAGGTCGAAGATCCACCGCAGCCGGACAGACACTCGCTCAGCTGTTTGCAGCTGGCGGTGCCGGCGCCAGTGCAGGCTTTTTGCTCGGCAAAGCAGTTGGTGTACACGCACAGCAGCGTCTCGTTGAGCTTGCCGGCATCGGCCAGCGGTTTGCACACGGCCTTGATGCAGCCCTGGTAGCCAGCGAGCAAGCCGAGCGCGGCGTCGCTGCCCTTGGCCTTGCAGCTGTCGGGGCAGCCGGCATCGCCGGCCGGGCAGTTACCGATGCACGCCACCACCTGCGCGCACGACAGCGTGCCGCCACCTTTTGGTACGCACACGCCTTTTTGGCAAGATTGGCCGCTCGGACAGGCCGGCGCACATGGCGCATCGATGCAGACGTTGCCCTGGCAGACCTGGCCGGGCGGGCAGCCCGGGTTGCAGGCCGGCGGCGCCTGACAAATCCCCAGCTGGCAGACTTCGCCAGGCTTACAGGCGACCGGCAAGTTCCACGACAGGCAGCCTGAGCCGGTCAGCTGGCAGGTCTTGGTCGCCGGCACGCCGTCCACGCATTGCACGAGGTTGAGCGCCGGGCACGGATCCTTGCACCCGCAAATCCCTTTTTGGCATTGCAGGTCGGCTGGGCACGCTGGCTGCGCCACCCATTTGCCAGCCTGGCAGAGCTGCGGCGTGTTGCCGGCACACTGCGCCTCGCCCGCTGCGCATAGAGCGCCATCGGCTAACGGGATATCCTTGGCAACGTCGAGATCGGTGGCCTGACTGTCCGATGCAACCTCCGGCGCGGCATCCGGGCCGCTATCGGCAACGGCTTCGGCCTTTGCATCCGAGCTGGGCGCATCGGCCAGGCCTTCGGTCTTGCCGCCGTCGCCAGCCGTTTCTGCAGCGGTCGCGCCGTCGCCGCTGGCGTCGGTGTCGCCAAACGCGATGATACTACAGGCAATTGGCATGCACTGCACCGGGTCGACGCAGCCGCTGCTGCCCGGGCACGGATGGCAGGCCTGGGTGACCGGGTCGCGGCAGACGCGGGTGCTGTCGGCCGGATTGGGGGCGCAGGCGGCGACGAGCGTCATCGCCCCGATCGCACCTGCCAAAAACAACGCGCGCGCCATGGCCGCAAGGATACGTGGCCTGCGCCGCCCGCACAATCGCGCTATCATCGCCACGGCGCCTGCGCGCCGCAAAACTACCGTGCCGCTGCTCGAACCGACCGTGCTGTATTGCGACAACCACCTGCTCGCGCTCGACAAGCCCGCGGGCATGCCGATCCAGGCCGATGCTAGCGGCGACCTCGACTTACACAGCTGGGCCAAGGTCTGGATCGGCAAACAGTTCCGCAAGCCCGGCGCCGTGTTCTGCGGCATCGTCCATCGGCTCGACCGTCCGGCGCGCGGTGTGGTGGTGCTGGCGCGCACCTCCAAGGCGGCGGCGCGGCTGTCGCGGCAGTTTGCCGAGCGCACCGCCCACAAGGTCTACGAGGCCGTCGTGTTGGCCGAAGTCGCCAGTGACACGGGCGACTGCGTCGATTGGCTGGCCACCGGCGAAGGATCTACGCGCGTCG
Source organism: Pseudomonadota bacterium (assembly GCA_005792545.1). Classification (GTDB taxonomy): domain Bacteria; phylum Myxococcota_A; class UBA9042; order UBA9042; family UBA9042; genus SXRM01. The sequence continues at coordinate 57,831 of SXRM01000249.1, forward strand.
TGGCGGCCAGCCACCCGGATGCGCAGCGCGCTGAGCTGACGTGGCAGGTGGCGGATCGCGCTGTCGGCCGGACGCTGTTGCAGATTGCGCTGCGCACTGGCCGCAAGCACCAGATTCGCGCCCAGTGGGCGCACCGCGGTCATCCGTTGCTCGGCGACCTGCGCTATGGCGCACCGGCCCCGCTGCCCGACCGCAGCATCGCGCTGTGGGCGCGCGAGCTGACCTTGTCGCACCCGACCCGGCCAGAGACGCTGACGTTTGCGTCCACGCCGCCGCCCGGCTGGCCGTGGCACCTGGAGGCTCGCCTTGCTCCCCGATGATTCTTGGTCTTCAAAGGTCGCCGCCGTCGCGACTCGCCACGCCGCTACCCGACCGCTGGTGCGCGGTCAGCACGTGCCCTACTTCCGCCGTGGCGTGCTGTCGGTGCCGTCGTTCAAGTGGAACCGCACCGGCGAACCCAACGTCGAGGCGCGCGGCCAGTCGCTGCGGCTGATGGGCAATGCCACGCGTTTGCCGGTGGACGCGCTGTTCTTTGACTTGGAAGACGCGGCGCCTGACCAGCCCGAGTTCAAAGCGCTAGCGCGCGATTTCTGCCGGCAAGCGCTGCTGGCCGCGGCCGGGTGCGGTCGCGTAGTGGGTTTTCGGCCCAACGACATTCGCTCGCCGTACTTTGCCGATGACCTGGCAGCGGTGTTACCGACCGCCGGCGCGCACCTGCATTTCGTGGTGCTGCCCAAAACGGAGTCGGCCGACGAGGTGCGCGACGTGGCCCGCCTGCTGCGGGGCGCGGCCGACCGCTTCGGCTGGGCGCAGGTGCCGCGCCTGGAGGTGCTCATCGAGTCACCGCGGGCGCTTTTGCAAGCCGAGTCGATCGCCGCCGTCGACGAAGTGGCCACGCTGGTGTTTGGCGCCTACGACTTTGCGCGGTGCATCGGTGGCGAGGTGGACCCGCAGAGCTGGCTCAGGGACCAGTCCGCAGCCCGCCAGTGGCTGCCGATCGTGGCCGCGGCTCACGGCAAAGACGCGCTCGACGCCGTGACCGCGACGCTGCCGGTTCGCGCCAAGGATCCGGCCGCGCCGACGGACGCAGAACGCGCGCGTCACAACGAGGCACTGGCGCTGGCCAGCCGCGACGCCGCCGATGCTGCGCGGCTGGGCTACGCCGGCAAGTGGGTGCTGCACCCCGACCAGATCGCGCCCATTCAGGCCGCGTTTGCGCCGACCGCCGAGCGCGCCCATCAAGCGCTTGCCCTGTGCGCCGCCTATGCCCGCGCTGCCCTGGCCGGGTCGGGGGCAGAGCGCGACGAGGCAGGCGGGCAAGTCCGGTTGGTCGACAAGGCCGTGGCGGGCGTGGAGTTCTGGGCCGTCAAGGCGGGCTTGCGCGCCGGCGCTTTGAACGTCGCCGACCTGCACGCTAGCGGTTTTTCGCTGGACGAACTGCGCGCGGCATCTTGTGGCCGCTGACGCCATCAGGGGCTAGGGATTGGGCGGCGGTGGCGGGCAGTCGGGTTTCTTGGTGTTCTTGCACACTTTGGCGGCGCACTGGTCGGTGGTGCAGTCGTTCTTATCGTCGCAATCGGCATCGGCTTCGCAACAGCCGGAGATCTTGGCGCAAGTGCAGCCCTGCGTCGCATCGCACTTGGGCGCCTCACAAGCAGCGCACTTCTTGGTCGCGCACTCGCCGTCCAGGTAGCAGAGTTGCTTACTGCACGCCACCTTGACGGCCAGTTCGTCCACCGCCACCCCGGCAAACTCGTTCTTGCTGCCATCGCCGGCGTCAAAACCCAGGCACAGCTGGATCGTCTTGCCCTGCAGGGCGTCGAGCGCCACGGTGATGGTCTTCCATTTGCCGTTGGTGGTGCCCGCAATCAGGTCGCTGGACCACACCACCGTCGGCTGGTTGGCGACCATCGCCACAACGGTGAACTCGTCGTACTTGGCCAGCCCGGCCAGCGGCGGATTGACGTACTTGCCTGCAGCGACGCCGGTCCACTCGGTATCGAGCTGCAGCTGGAAAGTCAGCAGGTTGAACAAGGAGCCCGCTTTGATTTCGACGGGCTTACTGCACACCAGGCCCTTAGGCCCGACATCGTCGCTCAACACCGGGTCGTCATAGGTGGTGCCTTCTTCGTTCGAGAACGCCAGCGCGCCGCCCGCTTCGCCGCCATTGGGCGCAAGGTGCCAACCGACCGTCGCCGAGTTCTGCTGCAGCGTCGTCCACCCAGTCAGCGCATCGTCGAACGGCGCATACAGCGATACCGCACTCTTGCAGCAGCCGGGCTTGGCGGGATCGGGGTTGTTGGCGCACTGACCGTTCTTGCACGCATCGAGCGTACACGCCACGCCGTCGTCGCAATCGGCGTCGGCCGCACAACAACCAGCAGCCTTGCCGTACAGGCACGCGCCCGCTCCGGAGCCCGCGGCGCCGTTGACGTAGGGATGGCAGGCATCGAGCGTACAGGCGTTTTCGTCCGCCTTGCACGGGTTGGCGGCGTCGCAGTAGGCCTGGGCGCACACGGTCTCCCACACCACGTCGTCCAAGTAGATGCCCTCGTGGTCGTTCTTGAACGCCGAGCCGCTCGCAAAATTCCACTGGACTTTGACGGTCTTGCCGGCCCAGTCGCTGAGATCGACGGCAATCTGCTGCCACTGGCCCTTGGTGGTCTTGCCGATCGCCATCGACGTCCACACCTGGGTCATCTTGGTGCCCTCGACGACCTGCGCGGTCAGCACGTCTTTTTCGGCGAGGCACTGCGCCACGTCGTTGACCAGAAAGCAGCTGGCGCCAGTCGGGCACGCGGTCTTGCAGGTCGCCGGCTTGAACTGATTGGCGTAGGGCGCCTCGGTATCGAGCCACAGCCAGAACACTAGATGCGCCTTCTTGCCTTCGGGCAGGAACTGGGCGTTGCTGGCAAGCACCGTCGCCACCGGCTGCGCAGTCTTGGCCGGCTTACAGCCGCTGTCGGGCGACATCGAGTTGTCGTAGGTCTTGCAGGCGTTGCCGAAGTACAGCGACTGCTTGCCCGAGTGCGCCCGCGCGGTGCTGGGCTGCCACTGTACGTTGCCGTTGGTCGCGGCGTCCGACGACTTGAGCCCATCGGTCACCGCCGCCTCGAACCCGGACTTGAGCAGCGTCTTCTTGCCCGAGCAGCACAGCGGATCGACCGTGTTCTTGCACTGGTGGCTGGCGCTGTCACAGGTGTCGGTGGTGCACTCGTCCTTGTCGTCGCAGCCGGCGTTGTTGCAGCACGACGGAAACGGCTTGGGGATGGCCTTGCAGGTGCCCAGATCGCACAGCGCGTCCTGGCACGGCGACAGCGTCAGCTTGCCGGCGCAGTCGGTCCCGGTCGCGCACTGCGCCACGTCGGCCGGTGGCACATCCGGGGCGACCTCGGGTGCGGCATCGGCATCGTCACCGGCAACTTCTTCCGTTGTGTCGAGCGGATCGCCGCCGTCGGAGGCCCCATCTGGCGTCACGGTGTCTACGCCGGTTTCGCCCCCGGCCGCGTCGGCAGGTTCGCCCGAGTCGGTGGCGACTTCGGCCGCGCTGTCACTGCCCGCGTCCTTGGCCGCTGGCTTGGGCTCTTCGCCGCAGCCGGCGCCCATGACGGCCGCCAATACGGCAACCAGCATCGGTACTGTCCACCACCGCATGTGCATGCCTACGTTTCTCCAGCCCGCCGTGCCCGTGCAGATCGCCGCCGCCATCCCGGTCAGCTGCCGCAGTCGGTGGTGACCTTGAGGTCGTCGATGAACACGCCCTTACCGCCGTTGCCAATGCTGTCGATGGTGTTGAAGTACAGCTCGATCTGGATTTCCTGGCCCATATACGGCGACAGGTCATAGCTGATGTCGTACCACTTGTTGGGCGTAACGCCGGTGCCCTTGTCCCACACCGTCAGCTTCTGGCCGTTGACGTACAGGTACACGTACATGTCGTCGTATGAGCCTTTGCCGCCCGACTCGGTGTCCATCAGCAAACCCATCGTCAGCTTGGACTTGGTGCCGGCCGGCAGCTGGATCTTGGGCGTTGTGGCTTTGCCGTTGGTCGAGCCCATGTCGAAGCTGCCCTTGGCCGGGTCGCCATACCACAGCACGGCCGGCGCGCTTTTGTTCAAGCCGCCCGGAGGACTGGCGTTGATCTGCCAGCCCTTGCCCGCACCAGCGCTGTTGCTGATGGTGATGTCCTTGAGCGCGCCCTGGTCGAAGTCGTTGACCCACACGTCGGGTTCGCAGCAACCGGCGGCGCCGGTCGGCTTGTGCTGGCACTTGCCGCCGACGCAGGTGTCGGTGGTGCACTTGGTCTCGCCGTCGGCGCAGTCTTTGTCGGCGGCGCAGCACAAGGTGGCGTTGACGCACTTGTTCTGCATGCAATTGTCGGTGGTGCAGGCGTTCTTGTCGTCGCACTGCGAACTGCTCAAACAACAGCCCGGTACGCCCGGATTGCTGCACTGACCGCCCGGGCCGGGGCAGACGTCGGTGGTGCAAGCGTTGGCGTCGTTGCAGTCGCCAGGACCCATGCAGCAGCCCTTGATGGCCGTGAACGAGCACTTCTTGGTGGTGGTCACACACAGGTCCGCCGTGCACAGGTTGCTGTCGTTGCAGTCCTTGTCGCCGGCGCAGCAGCTGTTGGTGTAGGTGCACAGGCCATCGGTGCACACGCCAGCCAGACACCCAAAGCCGGTGGTTGGGCAGTTGGCGCTGGTCGTGCACTTCTTGTTCTGGCAAGTCGAGGTCACCACGACGTCGTCCAGATAGATGCCGGTCGCCACGTAGGTGCCACCGGTGGTGGTGGCCACGACTTCAAACTTCAACTCGACCGACTTGCCGCCAAGTGGTGTCAGATCCACCACCGTGTTCTTCCACACGTTGAAGTGCGACGAGTACGAGAAGCTCGCCAGCACGTTCTCAACGCCATCGATCACCACGTAGACCCGGAAGGTGTAGCTGGTGCCATTGCCGCTGACGTGGTACGACCAGAACGACAGCGTAGTCTCCTTGCCAGGCAGGACCGTAACCGCCGGCGAGGCCGCGGTCACTTTGAACACCGGGTTGGTAAAGGGCACCGAACTACTGTCTTTGGCCGGGTCGGCCATTTTGAGGCTGCCCGGCGCCGACTTGGTGAACGTGCTGTCTTTGTAGAACCACTTAATCGTCGGGTGGGTGCTGGTCAACGTCCAGCCCTCTTCGGAGCCGTCGAACTTGCTGACCAGCACTTGCGGTGCACAGCAGCCAGGCACGGTCGCGCTGGTGTACACGCACTTGCCTTTGTCGCAGGCGTCGGTGGTGCACGGGTTGAAGTCGTCGCAGTCGTCATTGAACAGGCAGCAGGTGTCGGCGTAGCTGCACTGGCCCGAATTGCACGTGCCCTTCTTGCACGGATCGCTGGTCGCGCATTCGCCGTCGCCTTTGCAGCACTTGTTGATGTGCTGGCACTGGCCGCCGGCCGCCGGACACACGTCGTCGGTGCAGGCGTTGTTGTCGTTGCAGCCGGCGCTGTCCATGCAGCAGCCCGGCAGGTCGCTGTGGCTGCAGGTGCCGCCCGGGCCGCTGCACAGGTCGAGCGTGCACGGCTTTTTGTCGTCGCAGTTGGCGTTGGTCACGCAGCAGTCGGCCTTGGCAGTGTTCTTGCACACCGGCAGCTTATCGCCCTCGCCGACGCAGGCGTCGGTGGTGCAGGCGTTGCCGTCTTCGCACTCGGCGTCGGCGGCGCAACAGCCGGTCGCCACTGCCAGATCGTCAATGAAGGCGCCGGCATAGGCATTGAGCACGCCGTCTTTGGTGGCGAACACCAACTGGAACTGCACGGTCTTGTCGGCAAACGCCGCCAGATCGACCACGATGCGCTGCCAGGCTCCATGGGTGCTGCCGCCGATCGCGTCGCTGGTCCAGATCGCCGACGGCTGGCCGCCGGAGACAACTTGCACGGTCAGCAGGTCGTCGCCCTCGGTCTGCTCGGTGTCGAGCCACAGCCAGAAGTTGAGTTTGGGCTTGATGCCCGGCAGGTTGGGTATCTTGGCGTCGCCACTGGTCGCGGTGGCGCCGACCGCTTTGCCGTTGGCGTAGGTGCCCTTGGCCGGGTCGCCGATCCACAGCGACTTGCCGCCCGAGATGGCTTTCTTGTCGGTGTAATTCCAACTGATGCCGTTGCCGGCGACGTCTTTGATGACCACGCTTTCGGTGGGGCCGTCCATGGGCAGTAGCCACGTGTTGGCACTGAGCACCGCCTTGCCGACGCCGCCCTGGCAGGCCAGACAAGACTTGGTCTTGGAGATGCCGCCGACAGCGACGCACTCGACCTTGCCGCCGCCGATCTCAATGAGGCACGCCTTGTCCAGCGCTTTGAAGTTGCACTTGCCGGCGACGCAGGTTGAGGCTGTGGTCACGCACGGATTGACGCAGTCGGCGCTGCTGGTGCAGGTCGCGTTGTACTCGCCGGGCACCGGTGTGGCGCCACCGACGTCGGCCGGCACGTCTTTGCCGACTTCGACACCGGTGTCGCCTGGGCCCAGATCCGGTCCGGTATCGGGCACATCGGCGACGGTCTCCGGCTCGGCATCGGCGACATCGGCGACGTCAGCGACGTCTTGGGCGACCTCAGGATCGCTGTCAGCGGCGCCATCGCCAACGTCGGTTTTGGCGGTATCTGCGGAGTCGCCGCTGCCGCTGTCGGTCGGACTGGTCTCAGCCGGGCCGCCGTCGGTGGTCACGCTCAGATCGGCGGCGCCGGTGTTGGCGTCGGCAACGGGCGCAACTGGATCGGTGCCGCACGCCGAGACGCCCAACGCGGTGGCCACTGCGAACCACGCTGCCCACCGCTTGCCTTGCTGTCGCATGTGCCGACCTCTCGCTGCCTGGGCGCCTGCGCCCGCCAATTCCCCAGCCGACGGCGACCCTTGCCCGATGGGTCGCACGGCTGGCGAATCGCGCAATGTAGCATGCGGCCGAACGGAACGGCAAACGCGTTTTCGCTCGCCGGCGACGGCTACCGGCCGCACAGCTAGACCGTGCATGTCCGTCCGGATGTGTCCCTGATCCAAATGTCCGCTATGTGAACCGTAGGAGCGGCGAGTCGGCTGCAGAGAAGCGAGCTTGCGACCCACCCAGCCAGCCAAAGGAACCAGTCCCAGAATCATTGATTGTGCGACAGTTCCTACCAGCCGCAGAACGTGACGATGCGCGCGGGGAGCTTGAGCGCAAACAGGCTGCCGCTCGTCGTCGCCAGGTCGCCCACCGCGTTGGCGCACAGGCGCTGGGGCACCATGTCCTTGGTCGTCGGCAGCGCCACGGTGTCCAGGATCTCGCCCGCGGCGTTGAGGTGCAGCAGGTTGCCCGGGCCCGCCACCAACGCCTGCAGCACGGCCAGCGTGCCATCGGTCTGCGGCGCGACGTCGACCAGTTGCGCGCTAAAGGTCTTGCCGACCAGTGCCTGCGCCAGCACCTGGCCATCTGCGCCGAAGCGCGCCAGCCACGACTGGGAGACAGCGTTGTCTTTGGCCTGGGCCTGGCCGACCACGTAAACGCTGCCAGCGGGGCCGAGCACCACGGCAGCTGCGCGCGAAGCCAGGTAACCGGAGACGATCTTGGTCCACAGCAGGTTGCCGGCTTCGTCGTAGCGCACCAGCATCGCCGCCGGGGTCTCGCCCGCACCTGCGACGGCCGTACTGCTGTAGCCCACCGCAAGCACGCCACCATCGGTCAAAGTCACCACATCCTGCGCGCGGTCGCCGAGCAGGACCGCCGAGTGCTTCTGCCAGATCGACTTGCCCGCGCCATCCAGGCGCGCCACCCACAGGTCATCGTTGGCGGCGGTGGTGCCGACGCCGCGGCGGCCGGCCAGGTACAGGCCGCCGTCGCTGCGGCGAGCGATGGCTTCGGCGCCCAAGTGGATGAGCGGGTTGGCCGTTGGCGCGCACAGTTGCTGCTCGGCGGCGGTCGTACCGTCTGCGGAAAGCTGCACGAGTAGCGCGCAGCCGGCGCCGCTGGCCTTGTCGGTTGCCGTGCCCGCCGCAACGATGTCGCCGTTGGTCGCCGTGACCGCGCCCGCCAGCGACCCGGCGTTCGCTCCAAGGGCTTTGTCCCACACCAGCGTACCGAGCATGTCGGTGCGCACGGCCCAGGCCTTGCCACCCTCTTGCTGTCCGACCAGGATCCAGCCGCCGTCGGGCAGCGCAGCCACGCCGCCCAGATTGGCGACGGCCATGCCTAGCGTCTTGTTGGCCGTGACAGTGCCCTTCTTGCAGCCTGCGACGCACTGACCGAGCTTGCAGACTAGCCCGAGCGGTCCACAGTCCTTGCCTTTCTGCCAACTGCTGCCGAGCGCGTCGCACTGCAGGGTCCCGCTGCCGTCGCAGCCGCCGCCATTGGGTGCGCAGGTCTGGGCTACGCAGGTCTGGCTCACGCAGACCTGGCCCGGGTTGCAGGCGATCTTGTCGTAGCCAGTGCCGTCGGACTTGCACACCAACAGCGCTCCGTCTTTGCAGGTCGCGCTGGCAGCGGCGCAGACCTTGGCGGGTTCGCACTGGCCGGCATTGCAGACAAGCCCCGTACTTGAGCAGTCCTTGACCAGGCTCTGCGCCGTGCCGTTAGCGTTGCACTGCATCACCTGCGCGCCGACGCACGCGAGCTTGCCCGCGGCACACACCACGGGTTTGCACGCCCCGTCACTGCACAGTGCTGCGGGGCCGCACGGTTGGCTGCCGTAGGCGGTGCCGCCCGCGTTGCACACGATGCGCACGTCGGCGTCCTGGCACTTGCCGCTGCCGGGTGCGCAGATCTTGGGCACGCAAACGCCGTCGAGGCAGCCTTGGTTGGTAGCGCAATCAGCGCCGCTGGCGCACAGCGCGCACTGGCCTGCAGCTTTGTCGCAAACCAGACCTGTCGGGCATTCCTTGGTGCTGGCGCAGGGCTGCGCCGGCGGCAGGCAGACGTGGCCCTTGCACACCATGCCCTTGGCGCAGTCGGCGGCGACCAGGCACGGCACGCACTCGCCGCTCAGCACGTCGCAAACCTGGCCCTGGCCCTGACACTGTTTGTCGCCCTGACACGGGGTGTGAAAGAAGCACTGCCCCGCGATGCAGTCGCCCTTGGCCCCGCAGTCGGCGCTGCTCGTGCAGGCCGGCTTGGGCGCCTCGCTGTCGCCCTGCTGGTCGGCCGCCGTTGCTGCGTCCGCCGCAATGACCTCAGCGACAAGACCGTCGCCGACAGCGCTATCCGCGGCGGTCTGGACATCGTCGGGCGTAAACGCCAGGTCGCCGCCGATATCCGCTCCCGTGTTGCCAGCGCCGATGGTTGGCTTGCGCGCGGGCGGATCCTGGCAAGCCAGCAGCGCGCACGCCGCCACCAGCAAGCGTGCAAAGCCATGGGGCCGGGTCGGGCGTTCGGCGACAAGTAGCGCGGTCATCAAGGGCCGATGGGCGCCGCGGCGCGCGGACGCTGGGTGGGCGACAAGGTATCGCCTCGGGGCAGGGCCGGCAAATTGCCGGGCGGTGCGCTTGCAACGGTCTAAAATCAAACAACGATTCTACGCGGCGTTCGCCAGCGGTTGGTCGTCTGGCGCGTTCTGCTGGGCCGCCCACACCGTGGCATAGGTGCCGCCCGCCGCCACCAGATCCGCGTGTATTCCGCGCTCGACGACGCGGCCGGCGTCGGGTCCCGCCGGATCGGCCAGTACCAGGATTTCGTCGGCGTGCGCCAGCGCTGTCAGCCGGTGCGAGATGAGGATCGCCGACATGCCGTGACCGGCGATGTGCCGCCGCAACACCGCCAACAAGCGCTCTTCGGTGTCGTGGTCCACGGCGCTCAACACGTCGTCAAGCACGATCAGCCGGCCTTCTCGGTACAGGGCTCGCGCCAATTGGGTGCGTTGCCGCTGACCGCCGGACAGCAGCAGGCCCCGCTCGCCAACCACTGTGTCCAGGCCCTGCGGCATGCGCGTCACTTCGTCGGCAAGCTGGGCGTCGGCGACGGCGGTCTGCACTTTGGCGGCATCCACGCGGTCCGCCGGGTCGTCAAAACCGACGTTGTGGGCTATCGACCGCGAGAACAAGAACGCCTCTTGCGGCACCACCGCCAGGCTGCGCCGCAGGTCGGCTTCGCGCACGTCTTGCAGATCGACGCCGTCCATCGACACGGTGCCCCGCGGCACCGGCACCATTCGTGCTAGCGCTGCCGCCAGTGTGGACTTGCCCGCTCCGACCGGCCCGTAGATGCCCAGGATGCCGCCCGGGCGCAATTCGAACGACACGTCGCGCAGCGCAGGCGCCGTGCCCTCTGCTGCACCCGGGTGCCGCACCGTCAGACCCTGTACCTGCAAGTGCACGCCTTGGCCGTTTTGCGGCAACGCGGCCGTGCCTTCGGGCAGATCTGATTGCAGTTCAATGACATCCCAGCAGCGGCGCAGCGACACCACCCCGCGCTGCAGCACGCCCACCACCCAACCGCCCGACGCCAGCGCGCCGACCAGCACCGCGATATAGCTGGCGTAGGCCGCCATGTCGCCGAGCGTCATCTGGCGGGCCACCACGGCCTTGCCGCCCTGCCACAGCAGCAAGAAAATGCACAGGTTGCCGACCACGCCGACCACCGGCATGAAGAACGTGCGCACCGCCGCCTGGCGCAGGTTCAGGCGCAGGTACTGGTCCGCCGCAGTGTCGAAGCGCCGCACGAACGCGTCCTCGACCGCGAAGGCCTGCACCACCGACACCCCTTTATACGCTTGCAGGACTTCGTCGCTCAGCTCGCCAAGCGCGACCTGGGTCTCTTTCATCAGCGACATCGCCCAAGCGACGCCCGTGCGCAGCAGCAAGATCGCCAGCGCCGCCGGCAGCAGACACAAGGACGTCAGCCACACATCGGTGCGGAACATCTGGTACAGCGCCATGCCGGCCGCCAGCAGCATGTTGAGCGCCATGATCACCGCAAAGCCGACCAGCGCCCGCACGAACGTCGCGTCGTCACCCGATCGCGCCATCAGGTCGCCAATCGACGCCTTGCGGAACCACGATGGCGACATGCCCAGCAGCCGGTCGAGCATGTCATTGCGCAGGCGAAACTCGATGGCTCTGCCGGGATTGAAGAACAGAATCCGCGACAGCGTGCGCACCACGATGACAGCCAGTGCGGCGCCAGCAATGTAAAGTGCATGTTCGTGCACGACATCGGCGCTGCGGCCGCCGGCCAGTTCGTCGAAAACCGCCTTCTGCAGCTGCGGAATCCACACGGTCAGCCAATTGGTGGCGGCGAGAAAGGCCAGCCCCACGGCATAGATCGGCAAGTAGCGGCGGGCGTAGCGATCGGCGAACCGCGCGACCATCTGGCCGTTGGTGCTGTTGGAGATAAACGCGCTCACGCCGGCCGATCGCGGATCCCGCCCGCGCCCCGCCAGGGAGCATAGCGCACGCAGGCGGTTGTGGCAGTATCGGTCGCGCTACGGCCACGCCCGGCCAGCGCTTGTGTCGATGACCCCTTCCGCTTCTGCAACGCCGAGCGCCATCGGGGTCGCCAGCCTGGCGGCGTACGTGTGGCCTGCCAGGGCTGTGGTGCGGCGAGTCGCGATCCTTGGCGCCAGCAAGAACGCCGGCAAGACCACTGCGCTACTGGCACTTGCGACCGCTGCCTGTGCCCGCGACGGCACCGTCGGCCTGGTGTCGATCGGTGTGGACGGCGAAGACCGCGACGCCTGGCTCGATTTTGCCAAGCCGCGCATCGTGGTTGAGCGCGGCGCGTGGGTGGTGTCAGCGCGCGCCTGGATCGACGCTGTTGGCGGGGCGTTCGGCATCGTCCGCGACCTCGGGTTTGGCACCGCGCTTGGCCCAACCTCGATCGCCGTGGCGCGCGCCCGCTGCAACATTCAGCTGGGCGGCATCGGCAGCAGGGCGCAGCTGCGGACTGCCGTTCATGCGCTGTCGGCCCAGGCTCGCCTGGTCCTCATCGACGGCGCCTACCACCGCCAGGCCGCGGCGCACCCCGAAGTGGCTGATGCAGTGGTCGTGGCCGTAGGGGCCCTGGCTGGCCCCACCCTTGACGCGGCGATTGCGGCCAGTATGCCGACCCTGCGCGCGCTTTTGGCGCCCACGGCTGGCCTTGCCGACCCACAGCCGGTCGCCCTGGTCGAAGGGGCGCTGACCGATGCGGTGATCGCAGGCCATCCGGGGGCAGCGACCTTGGTCGCGCGCGACCCCAGCCGCATCCTGCTGTCGGCGGCGGGCTGGCAGGGGTTGGATCGCCGCGGCGCGCTCGTCGTGGTGCAACGTGCGGTGCCGCTGGCTGCTGTGGTAGTCAACCCGTTCCGACCCGATGGGCATGGCGAGGATGCGCAGGGCTTTGGCGCAGCCGTCGCCGCGGCGATCGCTCGCCACCCGGTGCCGATCCTAGACGTGGTGGCGGGGCTGGGTTGGCTGGGCGGCCAGGAACTTGCGCTGCAGGCTCACCAGCCGACAATCCACAGCGCGGTCGCGGCGGCCGCCCGAGACGTCGATGCCTGACCCGAACGCACTGTTTCGCCACTTACCGGCGGTGTCGTCGCTGGTGGACAGCGACTCGTGGGCAGGACTTGCGTTACCCATCGAGCTGCGTGCCATGATCAGTCGAGAGGTCGTCGCAGAAGTGCGCGCCGCCATTGCTCAAGGTGCGCTCGGCGACGCCGACGCGGTTGCCGCTGCGACAGTGCGCGCCCTGGCTGCGCGAGTGCGCACCCTCCGCGGCCCCAGTCTGCGGCCCCTGCTCAACGGCAGCGGCGTCCTCTTACACACCAACGCCGGCCGCGCGCCGCTGCACGCCCAGGCGCAGGCTGCGGCGGTCGCGGCCACCAGTGGCTACAATAGCCTGGAGTTGGACCCCGCGACGGGCAAGCGCGGCTCGCGGCACGCGCACTGTCGGCCACTGTTGCGCTGGCTGACCGGGGCGCAAGACGCGATCGTGGTCAACAACGGCGCCGCGGCTGTGCTGCTGGCCGTCGGTGCGATCGCCCGCGGTCGAACGGTGTTGGTGGCGCGATCGCAGCTGGTCGAGATTGGCGGGGGCTTTCGGGTTCCCGACGTGATCGCGACCGCCGGTTGCCGGCTGGTCGAAGTCGGCACGACCAACCGCGTCCACCTCGCCGACTACGTCAAAGCCATCGACGTGTGTGCGGCGGCTGGCGAGCCAGTGGCGGCGGTGCTGCAGGTTCACCGCAGCAATTTTGCGCTCGTCGGATTTGCGACCGACCCCAATCTGGCCGAAGTTGCCGAGCTGGCCCACGCCGCGGGAGCCCAGGTCGTGGTCGATCTGGGGTCCGGTGCGCTGGGTCCGTTGCCGGTCAGCCCAGCAGCCTTGCCCGACGGATCGCGACCGCCAGCGGAAACGACGGTCCAGGCGACCGTCGCCGCCGGTGCCGACGTGGTCACCTGGTCGGGCGACCAGCTGCTGGGCGGGCCGCAGGCCGGCCTGTGCGTGGGCACGGCCGAAGCGATCGGGGCCATGGCCCGTGACCCCTTGGCCCGCGCCGTGCGCGCCGGCGGTCTGGTTCTGGCGGCCTTGGAGGCAACGCTGCGCCTGCATGCCCATGGTCGGGCGACCGAGCTGCCCGCTCTGCAGCAACTGCACATCGGCGAAGCCGAAGTCGCCGTGCGCGCGGACCGCTGGGCCGCCGAACTGCGCGCTCACCTGCCGTCCCCGTGGCAAGTGCAGGTGTTGTCCGCCCCGGCGCAAGTCGGGGGCGGCACCCACCCATTGCTGGTGCTGCCGTCGCGGGTACTGACACTCGCGCACCCGGACTGGAGCGCCGCCCAACTGACCGAGCGGGCGCTGCGTGCCGATCCGCCACTATTGGGGCGTGTGGTCGACGACCGATTTGCCTTGGACGTGCGCTCGCTGTCCGCGGGCATGGCGACGGCGCCCGATGCGACGGTCGCGCAGGCGATGACCTTGGCGCTGGTGGCGCGCGCGCTGGCCGGCGCTGCGTAGATCGCCGCTGGCTTTGACGCGTCAGAGCGGGCGCAAATCCAAACCCGAGCGCCCATTCTTTTTTAGGTTTGTAATTTCAAGCCATTGGCTAGCGGCCTTGGCGGCGCATCGACCGCCTGGCGGAAACTTTCATCCCAGGTATCCGACGCCCATGCACAACGCAGCC
>SXRM01000250.1 GCA_005792545.1 Pseudomonadota bacterium
CGACGACTATCATCCGCCCGAAGATGACATTCCATTCTGAGCCATACCCGGCGCCAAGGTAGCCCATGACACCCAAGCTCGGCGCCTACGTGGTCGAATACCGCTATCGGGTGGACCCACTGGCGCACGACGAGTTGTGGCCGCTGCTGGCCATGGTCAGCGACTACGCCCACCACTTGGGGCTGGCGGCCTTTGAAGTCTGGCAAGAGGACGAGGACCCCTGGACCATCGTCGAGATGCACGCCTACGACAGCTGGGCGCATCAGCAGCGCGTCGCCGGCAAGCCCCAGCACCCGGACATGGACAAGGTCTACGAGGGCCTCGACCGCCTCATCGAAGGCGGACTGCGAGCCGTGCAGTCGCGGGCGTATGCGCCCGTGCGGTTGCCTGCGACTCAGGCCTGACCGCGGTCATCTGGAATTCTGATTGCCAAAGTGCCCTGCCCATGATGAGCCTTGCCAGCCAGGTGGGTCGCGAGTTTGCGCCCTGCAGGCGACTCACCGCCCCGGTGTGCTATCCGCAGGATCGTTCGACCGCTCGTACCGCAATTGTGACCATGCGTCGCCGGTGTGCTGGCGCAGCCCGACAAGCTCCGCTACTTTGATCGCCATGCGGCGGCCGCGCGCAATCCTCTCAACTCTGCTGATCGCTGCTTTGGCGGCGTGCGCGATCTCGTGCGACGACGATGGCCTGTTGCAAGGGTCGTCGGCAGCAAGCGGCGCCGACTTGCCGATGGTAGGCGACGTCGCCAAGACCAGCGAGACGGTGACCGCCCGCGACTTGTGGACCGCCAGCGAAATCGTGGACGACGCGCCGGGCCCAGACGGGTTTGACTCGCAAACGAACGAGACCCTCGCCGCCGAAGTGGCTGATGTCGAAGCGGTCGCCGATGCGCCGCCGCCGACCGAAGCCACCGCCAGCGTCGATGCCAAGCCCGATGAGCAGACCGGCTGCCCGCCCTGCCCCGCCGGCTACAGCTGCTTTGACGGCGGCACCAACGCTTTGCCCCAGTGCATGCCGGCTGGCGAATTCGCCTGCGCGCCGTGCCAGGACGACAGCACTTGCCTGGGCGGCCTGTGCGTGGGCGAAGACGGCCCCGGCTACTGTCGCATTCCGTGCGCGGTCGGCGCGGGCGTCACCAGTTGCCCGGTCGGCTTTGACTGCGCCAAAGACGCAGCCAGCGGCAAATCCTTGTGCACGCCGCAAACGGGGATCTGCAGCTGCTATGCCGGCAAGGTGGGCGCGAGCAAGCTCTGCCAGTCGTCTACCAATCAGGGCACTTGCGCGGGCGTCGCCGTCTGCGGCCCAACCGGTTGGTCACCCTGCAACGCCAAGCAAGCCACCGCTGAGTCGTGCAATTCGGTGGATGACGACTGCGACGGCCAGACCGACGAGAGCACCGACGGTGGCGCCTGTACGCTGGCAACCAGCGAATGCGTGGGGACCTGGGTGTGCCAGGGCGCGACCGGTCTGCAATGCCAGGTTCAAGGCGTCGCCGAGACCTGCAACGGCAAGGACGACGATTGCGACGGCGTAACCGACGATGGCCTCGACGGCCAGCCGTGCGCCAAGGCCGCTGGAACCAACTGCGGCGGCGTGACCATCTGCCAGGGCGCGCTTGGCCTTGCGTGCGCCGTCTCAGTCACCACTGAGACCTGCAATGGCAGCGACGACGACTGCAACGGCCAGACCGACGAGGGCCTGGCGGGCCAACCGTGCAGCATTGCGCCGGGTCCCAACTGCACAGGGCTGTTCGTGTGCAAGGGCAAAGACGGCGGCTTTTGCGACGTGGTCGCGCCGCAAGAGACCTGCAACGGCCAGGACGACGACTGCAATGGCCTGGTTGACGAAGACATCGACGAAGTCGGCGAGCCGTGCGCAGCGACCAACAGCTTTGGCGCGTGCGGCGGCGTTTGGCAATGCGCGGGCAAGGGCTTACAGTGCAGCGGTGGCGTGCCGGCAGCCGAGACCTGCAACGGCAAAGACGACGACTGTGACGCCGCCATCGACGAACCGTGGCTGCAGTCGGGTCAGTATGTATCGCTCGATCACTGCGGCGCCTGTGGCATCGCCTGCCCCAAGCCCGTGGGGCTGCACGCGGTGGCGACCTGTACCGCTGCCAGCCAGAGTCCCGGCTGCGCCCTGGTGTGCGAGCCCGGCTGGATTGACACCGGCGGCGGGCCGCAGAACGGCTGCGAGTGCCTGTTCGCCTCCGATCTGGACGAGCCCGATGGCGTCGACCAGAACTGCGACGGCATCGATGGTGAACTGAACAACGCCGTGTTCGTCGCCAAGACTGGCGCGGACGGCAACCCGGGCACGCTGCAGCTGCCGGTAGCGACGGTCGCCAAGGGTATCGAGCTGGCGGCCAAGCTCGGCAAGCGCGACGTCTACGTGGCGGGCGGCGTCTATCCGGGCAGCGTGGACCTGGTTGCCGGGGTGTCGGTCTATGGTGGCTACGGTCCAGGGTTCATGGCCCGCGACATGGTGATCTACCAGTCAGCGCTCGCCGCCGTGGCACCCGCCCAAGGGCCGGTGTTCGCCGCACGCTGCATTGGCATCACCGGTGCCGGGGCCAAGACGCGGCTGGACGGGGTGACGTTGCTGGGCGCCAACGCCAAAGCGGCCGGCCAGTCGAGCTATGGGCTACTGTCGGTCGGTTGCGACGACCGCTTGCAGGTGACCTACGCGCAGATTCTGGCCGGCGACGGCGCAGCAGGTACCGCAGGCGCGGCCGGCAGCAATGGCTTTGCGGGCGCGGCCGGCAAGCCCGGTGTCCAAGCGCGTGACATTGGCAAGGCCAGTTGCACCGGCGCCGACGTCAATCTCGGCGGCATGGGCGGCGCGACGCTGTGCCTTGGCGTGCCCACCCACGGTGGTGCCGGTGGCACGGCGGTGTGCCCGCAGATGGACGAGGACTCGCCCAGCCCCAAGTGCCCGGGCAAGCCGTACCTGCAAACGCCAAAATCAAACGAGCCCGGCGCTGCCGGACAGGGACCGGCCGGCGGCCCGGGGGGCGAGTCCGGCGCAGACAGCTACATCGACAGCAATAAGGGCGTGGTGACACAGTGCAAAGGGACGATTAGCTGCAACACCTGCCTGGTGCCCGTGCAGCCGCGCGACGGCCAGCCCGGCACGCCGGGGTCGACAGCCTCGCACGGCAAAGCCGGGACCGCCGGCGCGGTTGCCGCGGGGCTGGTGAGCCAGGGGCTGTGGACCGCGACTTGGGCCGGCGATGGCGGCGCAGGCAGCCCCGGATCGGGTGGTGGCGGCGGCGGC
>SXRM01000028.1 GCA_005792545.1 Pseudomonadota bacterium
CGTCGAGGATCAGCAGCTGAGGGTCGGCCAGCAGGGTCCGGGCCAGGTTGGCGCGCTGGGTCTGGCCGGTCGACAGCGTCGAGATGCGCTGGTCCAAAAACGCGGCCAGGCCAAAGCGTTCGACTTGCACCTCGATGCGCGCCTCGGTCTCTTGCGCCGGCCAACCGTACAGCGACCCGACAAATCGCAGCACTTCGCGCGGGGTCGCCAGCGGCGGCAGCTTGGTGGTGGCGGCCAGATAGCCCAGCTGCTGGCGCCAGCGCTCGCCATCCTTGGCCGCGTCGAGGTCGCCCAGCCGCACCTGGCCGCGATCCGGGTCGAGCAGGCCCGCTACCAGCCGCAGCAGCGTGGTCTTTCCGGCGCCGTTGGCGCCCATGACGGCCGTGACGCCTGCGGGCACTGCCAGATCGACGCCGTCGATGGCGCGAACCACGCCCCGACCGGGGTCGTAGAAGGCCTTGTGCAGGTCGTGCAGGCTGAGCAAGGCCGACCGCTACCGAATCAGCCGCGAAATCAGCTTGAAGGCATCGCCGCCGGCCCGGCCGAGCAGGTCGAACAGCGCCGCCTCGGTCGAGGTCACCACGGCGCCAGAAGCTTGCCACAGGCCCACTGCCACCGCGTGGTTTTCGGCAGTGCGCGAGGCGCAAGCGTCGGTGACCACGTGCACGACCAGACCCATCTCGGCCAGGCCGCGGACGGTCTGGTAGACGCAGATGTGGGCCTCCATGCCGCAGACCAGCACCGAGCGCACGCCGTCGGCCTGCCACCCTGCGACCACGGCGCGGATCTCCGGGTTGGCGACCGCGCTGAACTCGGCTTTTTCGAGCACCGGCGCCTGCGGGCGGTGCGCGGCGAGCTTTTGTGCCAGTTCCGGCACTGTGTGGCCCAGGCCCTTGGGGTACTGCTCGCTGACCAGGATTCGGACGTCGAGCGCGCCCAGGCCTTCAATGAGCCGGGCGGTGTTGGCGATGCAATTGGCTGCGCCGCCCTGCATGGCGGGCACCAGCCTGTCTTGGATGTCGACGACCAGGAGCCCCGTGGTCGCAGGACGTAGGGCCAGGTCGGCGGGTTGCAGGCTGCGGGCGGGCATCGTGGCTCCGGGCGCGCTTGGCGCGGGGCGAGGATACGGGGGCTGGGCGGGGGTGGCAACTTGGCGTGCGGGTCAAGTCCCAAAACGGGCTGAAATTGTGCAGCCGAATGTTCTCCACTAGTTGAGGCTCCAGCCGACGAGCTGCCGACCTTGCCATCGTTGAGTCAGGATGTCGACCAGGCCGAAAGCGAGGCGCTCTGCGCTCTCTGGTGTCGGCATCATGGCGATGTTATTGAATTTGCGCCTTAGCTCCAGGAAGGCGCGCTCCAGGTAGTTGGTGGTGCGCACGTAGCGCCAGTGGTGCGATGGCGCCCGCTTCAGGAAGACGAAGAGTTCCGGCCAGTCCTTGTCCAACAACTTGATTGCATTGTCCTCCTTGCCCTGCCATTTTTGGCGAATCGCTGCCAGCCGCTCGTCTGCCTGCGCCTGAGTGGTCGCTTCACGGATCTGCTCCAAGTCGCGCGCTAAAGCAGCGGCGTTGCTGTTCTTTGCGCCGCCCAGAATGTTGCGCGACTTGTGTTGCCAGCACCTTTGAAGCGGCACCTTTGGAAAGTGCTGACGGAGCGCACGAATGCAGCCGGCATTGCCGTCGACCGTGACCATTTGGACATTGTCGATGTCCAGGCCGCGTTGCTTGAGCGACACCAGCAGGCTGCTCCATGTCGCAGTGCTTTCCCAAACGCCCCAAACGAAGTCGAGCATGAGCTTTTCGCCGTCCTCCGTAATCCCCATCGCGGCCAGCACGCCCTCGAGGCACTTTTCCTTCGCGCGCTTGACACGAAGCCTAATAGCGTCCAGGAACAAGTACTTGATGGGCTTGCTGATCTGCGTGGCCCGCCATGTCTTGTAGCGGACTTCGAGGTCAGCGTTGAAGCGGCTGATGGTCGACTCGCTGACCTGACTGCCAAACAGCGCCCGGCTGATGTCGGCGATGCCGGACACGGACATGCCGCGCGTGAACAGCTCGGCAGACAAAGCGCGCAGGTTCGGCATTTCCCTCATCTTGCGCCCGAGCCAGGGCAGTTTGAGCTTGCCGTGCAACAGCCTCGGAACGGCGACCTTGCAGGCAATGCCGATGGGTGTCGCCAACTTCTCGCGTACCCGGTGGCCGTTGCGGTAGTCGCGACGTTCACCGGTACGCTCGTACCACGCCGCGCCAGTCTGCTCAGCCGCTTGCGCTTCAAGTACCGCATCGACCATGACGCCAATAATGTCATTGAGGTCAACGTCGTCCAGGCTGGCCGTCGGTTTGGTGGATCCAGCGCCAGAGCCCTTGGGCCGACCCTGGGCAACCGCAGTTGCGGCCCGCCGACTCAGCAGGCTGTACAGGGTCAGGCCAAGTTCGCTCATTTGACGGGCAACGGGTAGCTTCGTGTACAATTTCATTGTTGTCTCCGAGGTTGTTCAGGAACCTCGGCTGCACAACGCGCGGCCCGGGCTGAAAATTCCCGGGTCGCGCTAATTTCAACCAGTTTAGATCCGTGACCTTCGACCCTTTGACATCTTCAGTGCCGCGCCTCAATCCCGACCCGAAAATCGGCACCGACTTCTGTCATGCCTGGTCCACATCACCGCCCAACTCCGCCACCCACTGCCGCCAACCGACTGCCCGCGTGCGCCCAATCGACCACGTCGCCTCGCCGCCATAGACCAGGACCGCGCTCGGTTCCGCCAAATCCGCCCGCGTCTGCGCCAGCAGGTCCAAGGCGCGCTCTACCTTGGCAAAGTCTTCGCCTACCACGGTTGCCGACGACTTGACCTCAATCGCTGTGCAGCGCGCGCCATCAACCACCACAATGTCGAGTTCAGCGCCGGTCTGGGTGCGAAAGTGATACAGGTCCGGCCGGCGGCCGCGGTTCAGCCACGCCTTGCGCAGTTCACCGACCACCCACGATTCGACCAGTGCGCCACGCAGCGGGTTCTGCCACAGCGCCTGCGGCGTCCGCAAACCCAGCAGGTTGCACACCATGCCCGTGTCGGTGGCGTGCAGCTTGGGCGCCTTGACCAGGCGTTTCGACGGGTTGGCGTGCCAGGGCGGCAGCAGCGTGCAAAAATAGCTCGCCTCCAACACGCTCAACCACGCCGTGGCGGTCGAGTGCGCCACCCCGGCGTCGCGGGCAAGGTCGGCTAGGTTGAGCAGCGTGCCGGTTCGCGCAGCGGCGAGGCGCAAAAAGGCGCCAAACGTGCGCAGGTCGCCGACGTGGCTCAACTGCCGCACGTCGCGCTCCAGGTAGGTCGCGGCATAGCTGCCGTGCCACGCGTCTGCGTCGGAGTCGCTGGCCCACAGCGCCGGAAACCCGCCGCGCCACACCAGCTCGAGCCAATCGCTTGGCAGCGCATGACCGGCGGACAACTCCGCCGCAGACAAGGGCAGCAGTTCCAGCACGGCCGTGCGGCCAGCCAACGATTCACTGACACGGGCAGTCAGCGCAAGGTTCTGCGACCCCGTCAACACGAACCGCCCGGGCGTAGGCTCTTGATCCACGAGCGCGCGGACGTAGGGCAGGATCTCTGGCATGGCCTGAACTTCGTCCAGGATCGCGCCACCCGGCAAGCGGCCGAGACCTCCCAGCGGGTCGGCGCGCAGCAGGGACTGCACGTCGGGCCGGTCCAGCGCGAAATAGGCCTTGTCGGCAAATAGTTGGCGCGCGAGCGTCGTCTTGCCGGATTGGCGCGGCCCTGTCAGCGTCAGGGCACGAAACTGGCTGGCCATCCGAAGGACAGTAGGCTCAATGGCGCGGCGCAAGTACATGGCGGCTCCCGGGCCAGCAGCGAAGCGGACCACAGCGCACCAAGTGTGGCGTAATGACGCAGGAATGTAAAATTCACGGCCTGACCGGCAGTTTTACATTTTCATCCAACATAAACGACTTTGGTGAATCGCGTTGCGAACGGCTGCTGCGACGCTTGCTGGCCATGGGGCGGCCGCAAGCCTTCAGCCGTTGGGCTGTGCCCGATGCCCAGCCTCAGCGCTTGGCCACCAGGGTTCCAGGTCCCGGCAGCTTGTCCCACGCGGCGCCGACGGTATCGCTGACCGCCGCACGGGCTTGGCGGCCGATGCGGCCAAGGTCGCCAAAGTGGTCGGTCCACTGGTCCGCAACCGTTCCCGGGTCGCCGTCGCGCCGCGCGGGCCGCTTATCGCCGGCAAGCGCGCGGTTGGCGGCGATGGCAACCCCAACGCCCGGCACGTCGGCAAGTTTCTCCTCAAAGCGAAGTTGCCCTGCCATCGAGTCCTTCTTCATCGCCTCGGGTGCGAGTTTCGCCTTGCCGGCGTTGTAGAGCAGGCCGCTCAAATTGTCGTCTTGGCTCATCTTCTTGTCGAAGTTCTGTAGCGGTGCCGTGCTCTGGGTCAAAGCGGCCTCGGTGGCGACACTGCCGAGTTCCACCGTGGACATCAGAGGTGCGCAGACGTCTACGCCGGTAAACGCTTCGGTCACGCCGCACGCCAGCCCGAGTGGCGTCTTGCCGAGCGCGTAGGCCGCGCCGCCTTGCACCGCCGCGCCAAGCACGCGCCCGGCCTCGGTGGTCTGGGCCGAGTTCTGGTAGGTGTCCGCTGCGGTGCCCAAAGCAGACACGCCACCAAGTGCGGTGCCCGCTTTACCGAGCGGGTTGGCGAGCTTGGCGCCGTGCGCAGCGTGCTCGGCGAGTTCAACTGGCAGTCCGACTTTGTGTGCCAGATGGCCCGCAGAGGAGGCGCCGGCGAGGTCCTTTTGCGCGGCGTAGTGGGCCGGGGCTTTGGTCGCGTGGGTGACCTCCATGAGGCCGGGATTCTTTTGTGCTTGGCGTTCCATTGGTTGCTTCTGGTGGCGTGTGCTGCGCGGTGCGCAGCGGTGCGGTCAGCGACGCGCGCGACGTGCGCGCGGCTGGGCCGTGGGCGGGTGGAGCAAGGAGCGCGCCAGGAGGGTGCGGCTATCAAGTAGTTGAGTTGCTTGGTTTTTTGGCGTGGACCGGCGGAGGGCGTTGTGTCCGAGGGGTGGCCGATTGGCGTGGCGGGTGTCCGTGCGCAACCAAGCGAGCCGCAGACCGGCGAGACGACGCCAGCGTCGCAAGGTCAGAGAAGCAAGTGCTGGCCAGTCCAGCCTTCACCGCACGCAACGAACTCGGACGTTGCCCGTAAATTCGCCGTTGCCGAAGTAGCCGCCAGCGCCTGCGGTGCCTCCCTCGAAGCCGACGATCCACGCGAGTGAAAGCGTCGGCAGGTACGAAGAGGCCGTCCAATACCAGTACGACGAATTCTGGAATGCAGACGCGATCCGCTCGCCGTTGCGTCGTGACTTGTCCACCAATCAGAGCAACTCAAAAACCGAAGGCAGGCGCCAACTGCGACCCAATAGCGACAGTCTGGCGCAGTACGCTTTGGCTTCGCTCCAATCGACATCCATGGCCGAATCCTGCCGCTGCCAGGTAACTTGCCGAACCGGATCCGCAACAGTACCGTCGACGTTGTCGCGATATGCTGTCGTGTTGAGGCTGCCTTCTGGTTGCAACTTCAGTTCGCTCGGAGGCACTGCGCTGTCGTACGCCCCTTCTGGAGTCTGCTGGTGCACTTGCTCCACCACGGGAACCGGCTCAAGCGGCTTGCCCAGTTTGACAGTTCGCGTTCTCACACAACGCACACGATATTTGTTCAAGGTGCCGGCGACGTTGGTGACGCCGAAGTCGAAGTAGACGACAAACGCACTGGACCAGGACGAATTCGTCGGCGAGGCAGTCCAATAGATCGAATTCGATTTCTGGAATGCAGACGCGACCCGATTGCCACCTTGCCGCAACTGATCAACCAAGGACAGCAACTCGAAAATGGAGGGGAGCCGCCAACCCGAGCCGGACAGGCCGAGTTCAGCGCAGTATGCCTTGGCGTCATGCCACTCGAGATCCTTGCCGGAGTCCTGCCGCTGCCAGGTTGCGCGACGCGCAAGATCCCAGACCGTGCCGTCGTGGTTGTCACGATACTTAGTCTTGTTGCGGCTGTTCAGCGGCGGACCGTCCACCTCGTCCCCGGCTACTGCCCGATCGTACATGCCTTCTGAAGTCTGCCCCCCGCCCGCAGCCCAAGCAGCCGCCTGAGCCTGATCCTTGACCAACTCGCCACTCGCAGTCCGCACACATCGAACATGGTAGGGACTGGAAGTGTTGCTGTACCAGTTGCCGCCGCCATCGAAGGCGACGAACCAAGCGGAAAGGCCATCGACCCAAGGTGACGCCGTCCAGAAAAGCAGTTCAGAGTGAGGGAACGCGCTTGCAATCTGCTCGCCGCTGGGTCGAGACTTGTCAATCAATGAGAGCAACTCGAAAACAGAAGGCAATCGCCAACCTCCACCCGCGAGCGACAACGATGCGCAGTAGGACTTGGCATCGTGCCAATTCATGATTTCCGGGGCATGGATGGCGCGCTCAATCCAGGCGTCCTCGATCCACGCGCGGTCGGGGCGGTGGCGGGTCTCAGCGAAGTAGGCGGTGGTTTTCAAGCGCGACATTGCGGGCGGTGCTGCTGCGTGCAGCAGTTGCAGCGTTGCTGCGCCCGTCGGGCGGCGGTGTCAAGGATAGAGGTGCGCCGGCTGGGTCAATTGGCGGTTCTGACAGGGCGGAAGCCCAAGTAGGCAGCGCGGTGGCTGGGCGTGTCTCCTTGGCGGCGCGCCAAGCGAATTGGTCGCTCAACGAATAGCCAACTGCCACCGCGGAATGCCCAAAGCTCGCCTCCGGGCGGGCCAACTGGATCTGTTGCACCGGCAGCGTAATCCGCGAGCCAGTCGTTGGTCCATTCGTATACGTTTCCCAGCATGTCGAACAAACCCCAGGCATTCGCCAACTTTTGGCCTACTGTCTGCGTCTTTTGCCCCGCGTTGCCTGCATGCCACGCCATGTCGTCTATTGCGCTGCTAGGCGACCCTTTCGCGCCGGCTCGGGCTGCGTACTCCCATTCTGCCTCTGTTGGCAAGCGGTAACCTCGGCACTCAATGCCAAGAAAGCGGCCGTCTTCATAGCAATGAGGCAAGCCATCGATATCGCTATACAGGATCGCGATGACCCGAGGTCATCTGCGATCGCTGTTCTTGCTTGCTCCGTGGGTCGCAAACGCGCGGCTTTGCAAGCCGACTCGTCGCTCCTTCCTTGCGGCAGGTTTGATCTCACCTCAAGGCGATTCTGTATAATCTTGTTGCAATACTCGACTGCGTCACGCCAACTGACCATTTCGACTGGGCACATGATGCCGCACCCGGAAAAAAACGACGGGTCTTCCCCCATAACGGACTGCCATGCTCCCTGCGTCACCTCCGTCGCCTTGATCCAGTACGGTCGCGTAATCGTTACCTTGTGCTGCTTTTCATCGCTGTCCTGTCCTACTTCCGACTCCGGCGAACCCATCAAGAACATCCCCGGCTCCACCCGAACCCAGCCGCCAACCGCCTTGCCCGCACCGCCACCACTTGCACCACTACCCGTCACCACCGACTGCCCCGCGCTCTCCTTGACCAACTTCACTGCCAAGCTCGCCGTCTGCCCTGCCCGAACCTCAGCATTCGCCTCAATCCCAACGTACCGCTGCCGCGTCACCTTGACCCGATACGTTCCGCGCGCCGCACCCTCGACCGTCACCGGCAGACCCTTCACCACCGCAAGCCCACCCGGCCCGCTAATCTCGACCCCCGCGCCAACCGGCGTGCCTTCCACGACGAGACTCCCTGGCGGCTTCAAGGCCACCGTCACCCGCGTGGTCTCGCCCAACCGCACCGTCGCCTGGTACCGCTCCACCTCAAATCCCGCTTTACTGACTGCGATGGCGTAGTCGCCGTTGGGCGCATCGCTCAACACCACCGGCAGACCCGCCGTCGCCTTGAACTCCTCGGGCCCCGCAATCTCGACCTTGGCGCCGGCCGGCGACCTAGTCACCTCCACCACGCCCAACTTCTCCAGCACCACCTTGAGCGGCGTCATCTCGTCCACCTCGACTTTGACCGTCGCGGTCTTGCTCTCATGCCCTTCGGCGCTGGCCTTGACGGTGTAGCCGCCCGCCGCTAACGCTTTGCTCTCCCAGCGGCCCCGGCCAGTCGCCTTGAAGCCCTTGGGTCCACTGACCTCGACGTATGCGTCTTTGGGTTGCACAGTGACGATAAGTTCGCCCACCGCCGCCGTGACATCGCCGCCGCCCACCGCCGGCCCAATGCCCGCACCGGCTTCCATTGCCACCCGCGGCGCGTCGCGCAGGTAACGCTCAACCTCGCGCTCGACCTCAGCCACGTGGCCCTTTTGGACCAGCAAGTTGCCCTGCCACGACCACAAGAACGCCGCCGGCAACTGGCCGTTTAGCCGAAAACTGTCTGCGACGCGGCCTTCGAGGTCACACACGGTGTCGTCGGGGCTCCAACCGATGCCGCGGCAGCCGCCTTGCGGGTCCAAGGTATTCACCCCCACCACCAGAAGGCCCTGTTTGCGGTACTTGTCCTTTAGCGCGGCCCAGCGCGGCATCGCCTCCATGCACGGTTTGCACCAGGTGGCGTAGCACTCGACGGCGAACAGCTTGACCCCCGAGCGGCCCAGCCAGTCACCGAGGTTGAGGTCTTCGCCGGCCTGCACGGGCGGCGCCAGCATCGCCAGCCCCAACGCCAACAGCCCCAATCGCAGTGGACCCCAACGCGGCATGACTTCCTCCGTCGTCGATTGTCAGCCCGGGCTTGGCGCTGCGGTCAAGGTCTTGCCACCGTTGCCCTATCGCCCGCTGCGTGCGCCCCGCGGTCTCACTTGTTGCCTCACTTCTGTCTCACTTTTGACCCTCGCAATTCTGCGCCGGCGGCTCAGTAACCATTTAAAACAAATCGTTTTGTCACGTGGCACGCCCGTTGCAGAGCGTAACAGCGCCGCCCGGCCGCGGCCGTGGACGCCCCCTCGATGCCCTCGCTGCTACACGAAGTCATCGTCGCCCTGCTGGTCGACCAGCCCAGCACGATCCCGCGCATCCTGGCCGCGCTCGGCGAACTGCCGCCTGGCGCGCACACCGACGCGACGGCCGAGCGAATTTCCTTCGCCGACGCCATGCCGGTCGAAGCGCGGCCCGACCTCGTGGTGCTGACGTCCCGCGGGGCAGATCGGCAGGTGCTGGTCGTCGAAGTGCAGCGCCGCCGCGACCCGGCCAAGCAGCGCATGTGGCCATTGTATGCCGCGCTGGCCCGCCACCGCTTCGATTGCCCGGCGCGGGTGGTGGTGGTGACTTCGAGCGCTAGCGTCACGCGCTGGGCGGCGGCGCCAATCCAGGTCGGAGGACCTGACGAGTGGGTGAGACCGGTCGTCTTGGGGCCGGGCGCAGTGCCGCTGGTCACCGATGTCGATCACGCAGAGAGTGAGCCAGATCTGGCGCTGCTTTCGGCGTTGGTCTATGCGCGGTCAACGGCGGGCACAGCCGCGGTGCGCTGTGGCGTGGTGGCCGCTCGGCGCCTCGCTGGCGATTTGCAGTTTGTGTACACTGAACTCTTGCTGGGCGCGCTGGCGCCGGCTGACCGTGCTGCCTTGGAGGTTGAAATGCAACAGCAACAGCGCTTTCACCAAACCAAAAAGAATCCGGTGGTTCGCGCCTTTATCACCGAGTGGCGGCAAGCGGTGGCAGAGGCGGCGCAGCAGGGTGAAGCGCGCGGCGAAGCGCGTGGTGAAGCGCGTGGTGAAGCGCGTGGTGAAGCGCGCGGCGCGGCGGACACCCGGGCCGCCCTGTGTGAACGCTTGCGAGGCCGCCTACTCGGTGCCTGGCGCTCGCGGGGTGTAGAGGTTGGCGCGGCTGCGCAGGCGTCCCTGGATGCGTGCGCCGACCCCGAGCAGATGGCGCTGTGGTTTGCAGAAGCGGTTGCTGGTGGCACGCCAGAAAGGGTGCTGGGCCTGGCGGGCACCCACTGACCTGCCGCGGGCCCGTCGCGCTACCGATTGTCCAGTGGGGTCGGCGCTGCGGTCAAGGCGCAGACGTGCGCAACGCACCAACTGGTCACGCAAGCCAAGACCGCTGGCTGAGCCTGAACCTGATCCTGCGCCAGAACCTGAGTTCGGCACCGATTCACGCCAGCGAGTTGCCCACCCGGTTGACGCCCACCCCTTCGCCCACGACACTGGCCGCGCGCCAGCCCGGCGCCCGCGCTCGCCCATGCTGCCCGGCCCCCTTGCCACCCTGCGCCAGCCCTGGACCGCGGCCGCCGTGCTGTCGGTGCTGGCGCTGTGCGCGGTGGCCATCGAAAACCTTGCGTTCACCGACTCGCTGATGGGCACCACCTACCACCGCGCGCAGGCGGTGTGGCTGGTCATTGGCCTGGTGAGCGCCGGCGTGGTGGCCGCACTGGACCCGGTCTACGTCCGGCGCCTCGCCGCTGTCGGCTACGTCGCGCTGGTGGTGCTGCTGGCGCTGGTGTTGGTGGTGGGCCGCGAAATCAACTACTCGCGGCGCTGGATTGAGATTGGGCCGATGAACCTGCAGCCCAGCGAATTCATGAAGCTGTCGGTAATCCTGGTACTCGCCGACCTGTTCGACCAGCGCCGCGCGTCGATGCCGTGGCGGGTGCGCGAGCTGTGGCGCCCGGCGGTGGTGCTGGCGATTCCGGTCCTGCTCATCAACCTGGAGCCCGACCTCGGCACGTCGCTGGTGGTCGCCGCCATCGGCGGTTCGATTCTGCTGTACGAGGGGGTGCGCGGTCGCTCCCTGGTGCTGCTGGCGGTCACGGCCGTCATCGGCGTCGCGGTGGCCTGGGAGACTGGCGCCATCCGGCCCTACCAGAAGGGCCGCGCCGAAGCGTGGTACCAGGCCATCGTCCAGGACGACGACGACCCCAAGCCGACTTCGCGGCGCACCCAGGCTGAACAGGCGCTGTGGGCCGTCGGGTCGGGCCAACAGACCGGTAGGAGCGACGCCCAAGCCAAGAACTCGATCCTGCGCCACCTGCCCTTCGTGCACACGGACTTTGCGCTGGCGCCGTTTGCGGCGCGCTTTGGGCTGTTTGGCACGCTCGGGCTGTTTGCGGCGTACTTCGCGGTGGCGGCGTGGGGGCTGCGGCTCGCCGACCGCGCCACCGAGCGCTTCGATGCGCTGCTGGCCGTCGGGGTGTCGGCGCTGATTTTCTGGCAGTTTTTCATCAACGCCGGCATGGTGATTGGCCTACTGCCGGTAGTGGGGATTACGTTGCCACTCATCAGTTACGGCGGGTCGAGCGTGCTGACGGTGCTCGTCGGCTTGGGGTTTCTGGTCAACATCGCGCTGCGGCGCCGCACGCGGGCGGGGTAGGGCATGGCGCGTGCGCTCGCGGTGCTGGCGCCAGCCTTGCCGCTGCTTTTCGTCTATGGCCCAGGGTTGGCGGGTGCCCAGTGGGTGCTCGACGACGGCGCCGCCATCACCGGCAATCCATTGGTCGCGTTCCCGCCGGATCTACATGGGATCTTTGCCGGCCGTTGGTTTGGGCCGATTGCGCGCTTTGATGTGCTGCCGGCTCGGCCGCTGGTGACGCTCAGCTACAGCCTGGAAATCCCGCTGGGTCTGGACACGCCCGTCGGTCGACGGCTGGTCAACCTGGCGCTGGCGTGGGCGTGTGCGTGGCTGCTGGGGCGAGCGGTGACGGCAGGGCTGCGGGTCCGCAACGCCGACCTCGAATTGGCCGAGCGGGCAGGGTTGGCTGCCAGTCTGTTGTGGGTCGCGCACCCGGTGCTGGTTGAGATCATCGCCTGCCCGGCCAACCGTCCCGAACTGATGGGCATGCTGTTTTGCCTGCTCGGATTGCGCCAACTGCAAGCGGTGAGTACCGAACTCCCGCACGGCAAACGCCACTTGTTGGCCGCGGCGGGCTGGTGGGCGCTCGCGCTCTTGTCCAAGGAATCGGCGCTGGCGTTCGTGGTCGTCGCGGCGGCCTGGGCGATGACCCTGCGCTGGCCTGGCCGGCAGGTGCGGTCGCTGGCTGTGTCGTTTGGCACCGCACTGACCCTGGTTGGCGTCTGGCGGGTGTGGAACCTGCTGCCCGCCAGCGGTTTCAGGGTCCACTGGCACGACAACCCGCTGGTGCGCGAGGGGTTTGCTGCCCGCATCTGGACCGGCCTGGACGTGCTAGGCTTGGCCGTGCTTCAAGCGATGGGGCCAGGCCAGCCGTCACCGGATTACACCTTTGATGTCGTGACGGTGCGGCACGGGCTGTCACTGGTCGGCGGCTTCGGCCTTGTGAGCTTGCTGTGGGCCACCGGCGTTGCTGCGATGAACCTGCGGACCTGGTGGACGGCGCGAAAAGACGCCACTGTGCAAGTTTCGCCAGCGGTTGTGCCGCTGGCAGCGGCGCTCGCGTGGTACCTGCCGGTGTCGAATCTGCTGGTGCCCTCGACGGTCCTCTTCGCCGACCGCTTGCTGTGCGTGCCCGTGGCCGCGCTCGCCAGCTTGCTCAGCGTCGGCGTCGCTGGCGGACTCACCAAGGCGGCGGGGGGGCCTGCGCGACTGGCGACAGCCGCAGGCCTGGCGCTCGCGTGTGGGTGGGCCTGGCAAGCTGCGCATTATGCCCCGGCCTGGCGCGACAACCTGACCCTATACCGCCACGCCGTGCAGGTTGCGCCGCGGTCGTTTCGCATGCAGGCCAACCTCGCCCACGAAATCGTGGTGCGCAAGGCACAGCTGGACCCCGTCGCCCCGGCCCGTGCTGCGCTGGCGCTGGACCCCAAAGACGCCACCTTGCTGGCAACCGGCCTGGATGCCGCGGCCTACACCCAAGACTGCGCGGCCGCCGAGCCGTTCGTGACTGCATTGGAGCGCCTGGGCAAGCCTGCCCAGCCCGCCCGCCTGGCCGCCCTGGACTGGGGCTGGCGCTGTCGGCAGGTCGACCGCGCGTTCGCGCTCGGCACGGCGCTCAAGCCCGCGGCATTGGGGCCGGAGCGGTCGCTCGAGGTGTACGCACTTGGCGTCGCCAGCGGCAACGACCGCGACGCCGAGCGCTGGGCGCGCTATTGTGGCGCCGATCCCGCGAGCGATCCGCGTTTTCAGCAAGCGCAGGCCCGCGGCGCCCAGGCCCGCGCCCGTCCGGCCGTCCTGCTCGCCGAACCAGCCACGCCGGAGACCCCCAAATGAACGCGCCTCAACGGCGGATCGAGATCCGCGACCCCGTGCACGGCCCGATTGCGCTCAGCGTTGCCGAGCAGACGGTCATCGACTCGCCGTACTTTCAGCGGCTGCGCAACATCAAGCAGCTGGGGTTTAGTGAGCTGACTTGGCCCGGCGCCACCCATACGCGCTTCTTGCACTCGATCGGCGCACTGCACCTGGCCGGCCTGGCGTTCGACGCTGCGCTGCGCGACACGCCGTGGCTGCCCGACGCCGACCGCGCGCGACTACGCCAGACCGTGCGCCTGGCCGCGCTGTGCCACGATTTGGGCCACCCGCCGCTGTCGCACAGCTCTGAGATGCTGCTGCCAGCCTTGCCCGGCCGCGCGGGTCACCCCGGCGAGCGCCATGGGTCCCACGAGGACTACACGCTACAGTTTCTACTGGCGTCGGGGCTGACCGACATCTTGCGCCGCGCGGTGGGGCCGCTCGGCATCGAACCCGTGCACATCGCCGCGCTCATCAGCGACGAGGTGGCGTGCGACTCGGCGCCGTTCCAGGTCGGCGGTCGCGACCTGCAAAGCCTGCTGTCCACGCTGATTTCGAGCGAGCTCGACGTCGACCGCATGGACTACTTGCTGCGCGACAGCTACTTCACGGGCGTCAGCTACGGCCAGTTCGACGTGCAGTGGCTGGTGGCGCACCTGTGCCACTACACGGACGCCGCGGGCAAGCTGCACCTGGGCCTTCAGGACCGCGCGGTGTTCACGTTCGACGATTTTCTGCTCAGCCGCCACCACATGTTCTTGATGGTGTACTTCCACAAGAAGTCGGTGTGCTACGACCACATGCTGCGGCGGTTCTACGAGCAGTTTCCGCAGTACTGTCGCGCGCCGGCCGACCCGGAGGCCTACCTGCTGTTCGACGACCACGCGCTGTGGCGGGTGTTGCGCGGTATGGCCAGTCAGAGCCCGTGGGCGGGCGGCATCGTCCACCGGCAGCCCTTGGATCTGGTGGCCGAGTCGACGCCGAGCGGCCAGGAGCCGATCGACGCCCTGGTCGATGCGCTGCGGCAAGACGGCATCGATCACCTGCGCGTCACCAGCCATGGGGCGCTATCCAAGTACCGCGCAGCCGACCGCCAGCGGCAGATTTACGTGTGCCGGCGCGTGCCCCAGGGCGGCGTGCAGTGGACCCAGTTGGGCCATGCGACCCAGCTTTTCGAGCGCTACGCCGAACAAACCACCTTGGAGCGCGTCTACGTCTGGCCGGCGGACGCGCAGCGGGTCGGCGAGCGGCTAGCGGCAATGCGAGCGGCCGGCTGACAGTCTGGTCCCACCCAGTTGCGCGGATCCGTGCCACGCCGCAACCTTGACCCCACGCGCGATGCGCCGCAAAGTCCCATACAGGATCGCGATGACCCGAGGTCATCGGCGATTGCTGTTCTTGCTGGCTCAGTGGGTCGCAAACTCGCGGCTTTGCAAGCCGACTCGTCGCTCCTTCCTTGCGGTAGGCTTGATCTCACCTCAAGGCGATTCTGTATA
>SXRM01000029.1 GCA_005792545.1 Pseudomonadota bacterium
CAGCATGATGTCGACCAACGGGGTGACGTTGATCTCGGTGATCATGCCGCCGCGAGACTTGCGCGCGCCGCCGCCCATCAGTTGACCTCACCCGCGCGCGCCACCTTGGCCGGCTCCGTTGCGACCGCCTGTTGCGATGCGGGCACCGCTTTGACGTACGCCAGCACCGTATGACCCATGGCCGTCGCCGAACTCACTACCGACTCGACGTGGCGAGCGAACAGGTTGTACATGGCTACCGCGGGCAAGGCGACCAGCAGGCCGACGCCAGTCGCAACCAGCGCCTCGGCGATGCCGGCCATGACCGCTTGCGCACCTTGCGCCGAGTTGCTGGCGAGGTCGTGAAACGCCCGAATGATGCCGAGCACGGTGCCAAACAGTCCGACAAACGGCGCGTTATTGCCGAGCGTACCGAGGAACGCCAGCATCCGCTCGTATCGCAAGCGCTCGTTTTCGATGGTCGCCGACACCAGTTCGGACACCGAGTCGCCGCCCTGCCCAACCGCGGATAGTGCCGCGCGCGCCACGGCCGCTTCCATCGACCTCGCCCCAACGACGAGTTGCAATGCGACTGCGGGCCCGCCGGTCTTAAGGGCGGTTGCCACGCGCGCTTGCAGGTCGGCCGGTCGGCGCTCCAGAAAGAAGAACAGCAGGCGCTCCAACGCCACGGCAACGGCGAACAGGCTCAAGCCAAGCAGCAACCACAGCACCCAGCGCGAACCCACGCGCAGCATCAGGTCCAGCAGCTCCGCGTCGAGCGATCCCTCGGCGACGGGCACCGCGGCGAACAAAAGCGTTGGTAACGTCACGAAATCCCCTTACAGTCGCCCGCGCACGCCGACCGTGGGCAGCACGTAGCGGATGGAATTGCCCGGCGAGACCTCCTCGGGCAGTAGCGAGATATTGGTCAGGTCGACGTAGAAATCGAACAGCCACTTGTTCCAGACCGCACGCTTGTCGATGCGCACGTCGATGCGCATGTAGCCGTCGGTGCGCGCGGTGTTGAAGCCGGCGGTTGTGGTCGCGGGCTTGCCGCTTTGGTACTGAAAGCGCACGCCGATGTCCCAGTTGCGGGGCAACGGCATGCCGGCCACGACGTTCAGCAGGTGGGTGCGATCGTAGTCGTAGGGCGCGAACGTGCCGTCGAGCTGCTGCCGTTCCGACCGCGACAGCGTGTACGCAATCCAGCCGTAGACTCCGGTGCGCGACTGGCGACGCAACAGCATCTCGATGCCGTAGGCGCGGCCTTTTTGCGGCGCAAACAGGCGATCAATGGCACGCTGGGCGGCGCTGGTCTGGTTGCTCGACTGGTCGGGCACGGTGCCAGGCAGCACATTGGGGCCGCTGTTGATGACGCTCTGCGCGTTGGTTTGCAGGTCGAACACCACCGGGTCCATGTCGTTGTAGTACGCCTCGACGTTGAGCCCGACGCTGCTCGCCACCGGAATCTCGACGCCCAGGCTCGACTGGATCGACCGCAGCAGGCCAAAGCGCAGCGGCATCACGTCCAGACCCGGCAGCGGCAGGAAAAAGCGCGGGGGTTGATGAAACACGCCGACACCGCCCTTGAGCCACACCGCGCGGTCGCCTCCGGTCGTTGTCGCGTCTTTGGGCAGGTCGAGCGACAGCAGGTGATAGCGCAGCGTCAGTCGCGGGTCGACGCCCGTCGCCGCCGTGGTGCCGTCGTGCCGCCAATCCACGCGCACGCCTGGGCGCACCAGCCAGCGCGGCGTCGGCCGCCACAGCGCCTCTGCCAACGCCGAGGCCAGGTACTGCTTGCTCAGGTCTTCGCCAAACAGGTCGACCTGCGGCCCTCCCGTCGTCGCGGTGGCGTCCTTCGACAGCAGGTAGCGAAAGCTGCCCTCGGCGCCGACCAGCAACTCCAGTTCTGGCGTCGGCTTGTAGCGCGTGCGCCACTGCGGCTCGACCAGCCACGTTTCGATGGACGTCGTGCCTGCCAGCGACTGATCGTTGCCGGCTACGACCCGAGCGTTGTGCTCGACCTTGCCGTCGGCGTGCTGGTAGCGCAGATCCAGACGGTTGAAAGCCAGCCGCAGCGAGGGCTCGAGCGGTGGGTCCACGGTGTCGGGCGGAGTGCCCGGGGCCGGCGTTTCCACTGTATCCGCCGCGCCAAAGGCAAAGATCGTCCAGCCATTGCGAGGGGTTCCGCCATCCAGCCGCAGCTGGTAGTCCCAGTAACTCAGCGACACCTGGTCGGTCGCCAGGCTGATCATGGTGCCGGGGTACCCGAGACGACCTGCAACAGTCGCCGTGGCGTCGATGCCGGGTACCGGGTGCCGAACGAACGCGCCGGCTTGCAGCATGTTGACGTCGAAATCGACCACTTTCTCGTCTTTGAAGGCCCGCCGCGTGCGCCCGTCGACCACGCCGGCCGAGTATCCGCCGTACAGCACGGGCGCCATACCAGGATAGAACTGCACTTCGTCGATGAATTCAGGGTGAATGACCGACGGGCCGGCCAGCAAGTGGTAGAGCAGCGGCACCCGGGTGCCGTCGACCATGTAGCCGGTGCTGCCCGGACTGGCGCCGCGCACGACCGGAAACGGCAGCAGCGACACGATCGACGACACGCCGGGCAGCGCCTGGATGACGCGAAACGGGTCGCCAAAAGTCCCCGGCACCTGGCGGATTTCGGGCCCTCGCAGCGTAATGCGCGAGATCTCCTCGCGCTTCTTTTCGGCGAACACCAGGATTTCGTAGGGGTCGTAACGCTCGCGTTCGACGTAGTAGGCGATCGCCAGTTCCTGCCGGCTCTGCAGTTTTTCGCGCTGCATGAACTTGCGGTACCCGGCCGCGTGCACGGTCACCACGGCGTCGCCGGCCGGACCAGCCAGCCGAAAACGTCCCCGCAAGTCGGCCTCGCCGGTGTACCGCTCACCGGCAACTTCGACGTTGACCGTGGCGCCAGCAACCGGCACGCGCGTGCCTTTTTCAACCAGCTTGCCGCGCAGAATCGCGTCGATGATGGGGCCGCCTGGCTTGCTCGGTGCGAGCACCAGCTTGGGCTTGGGCAAGAATGTATGACTGAACGTGATCTCGACGGCGACGTTCTTGCCTTTGAAGCTCGCCGGCTTGAACTTGAAGTTGCGGGCAGCGGCGACGACGTAGTCATCAAAGGGCGGCTGGGCTGGTGGCAACGGCTCGATCTTTTTCACGTTTCCGGCGGAATCCACCAGGATCTTGACTCTGACGACCACGGGCGAGGTTTGCTCGGGCGCGTCGACGGGCGTCTCGATGGTCGTCGCTGTCAGCGGCTGGGGGGGCATCAGCCCCTCGGCGGCGGGAACTGTGCCTGAGCCTGTGCCTGACCCTGTGCCTGACCCTGTGCCTGAGCCTGCTGTCCCTGAGCCTGCTGTCCCTGAGCCTGCTGTCCCTGAGCCTGCTGTGCCTGAGCCTGCTGTCCCTGAGCGTAAATCCGAGCCTGCCCCCGGCTCCGCGGCCGGCGCCGCCGCAACCACCGACGCCCAAGCGAGCGCAGCCACGCCGAGAGCGCCAATGCCCCGCGGGATCAGGCGACGCATACACGAGGTCATCGCCACCCGACATTAAGGCCGGCGACTCCGCCCGCGTTGAACCAGTATTGCCGCCGAAAAAACGGCCGCGCAGTGTCCGGGTCAACGCGACCAATGCGCTGCTCGCAGGCGATGTGCTGGCCATCGAGCTCGACAAAGGCCGTCAACGCCGACATCGGCCCAAGGATCTGCTGCCAGCCGACGCGCAACAGGCCCACGATGCCGAGGCCAGTGCACTGGGGCAGCGGCGTGCGGGAGGATAGGTAAGTGTAGGAATCCGCCAGGTTGGTGAAATCGCTGGGGCTCGGATCCTTGCGCGGGTTGCCGACTTCGACCAGACCGGCAAAGCCGACACCAAATGCCAGCTGCAAGTGGTCGCCGATGTGCAACGTCGGATCGAGCGTGCCGCTGTAGCGCAACCCAGAAATCCCACCGAGTTCAAAGGCTTGCTGGTACTGAAACGAGCCGAGCAGCGTCCACAGCGGGTCGACCCGGGCTCCGACGCGCACCGTCGGACCGAGCAACCGACCGGCCGGCGCGCCAAAAAAGCCCTCGAGCCAGCCGTAGGCCATGCCCAACTCAAGCCGAAAGCCCGTCGCGCGCCAGGCGACCACGTCGTCTTCGGTCGGCAGCGAGAGCTTGAAGGGCAGGACTTCGTCCTTTTCGGCGGCTGCCGTTGCGTCTTCGGCCGCCGGTGTGGCTTCGGCTGCCGGTGTGGCTTCGGCGTCGGCAGTCGCCGTCGCTTCGGCGGCAAGCTGCGCCTTGGCGTCGCGAGGCACGCTGCACCACACCACGGCGACGAACGCGACTAGCGCGAACCGTGGGCTCATTTGGCAACCTTGCGCGGGTCGCCGCACGGCCACCACGGCGGCAACTGCGCCGGCATCGGCCAGTTGGGCTCTTTGCAAGTCTTGTCGGCCCGGCACCCCTGGAGCTGCAGGTGCGTCAGACCCTTGCACTCGCCGGGCTTGTCGGCGATGACGAGCTCATTGGGCTCCAGGCAGGCCCACGGCAGCGAGAAATCGGGCGTGACCTCAGCGCTCGGTTCGCGGTACCGCACCTGCTCGGCGCGGCAAAAAGACTGGCGCACGGTTTCAGTGGGCTGCAGCGCCAGCTCGATGGGTTTGGCCTCTAGTGTCCGAATGTCACAGGTGCTTTGTAGCGGCGAGCCGCTGACGGCGATGGCCGAATAGCCACCCGGAGGAGCCGCGCAGCCAAGCATCGGGTAGTAGAAGCTGGCGGAGTTGTAGGCGCCTTCGCGGTAGGCGATGCGTGCATGCGGCGCGAGCATCGACACGAACGAGGTGGCGTAGAAGAAATCCTGCTTGTTCTGGCCGTTGCTACCCTGAGGACCGCCGGCCGCGTTGACGTTGCCACCGCCCTGACCACCCTGACCGCCTTGCTGACCCTGGCCGCCTTGACCGCCCTGGCCGTTGGGCCCGCCGCTGCCTGGTCCATCGTCGTCCAGTTGCCAGCGCGGTTCTACGGTGCGCAGCAGGCGATATTGCTGGTCGGCGTTGCGATCGTCGTACACAACCACCGCGCCGTAGACGATGCGGGCCGCGGGCGTACCGACAAGTACCGATGCCGGCGGCAGCGCCATGATGTCGATATCGGCCACGCCGTCAGGCCCGACCGCCGCGCTCGGCCCCGGCTGGCCGGGAATGAAACCGAACACGTCGCGGCACCCGGCCGCAGCGACCGCGGTCATCGACGCGTCGAGTGGCAAGGCTTCAGGCTTCTTGGCAAACGGCGACATGGCCAGCGTGCAGAACGGGTCGGGATTCCACGTAGCGCCCCACACGACTTGCGCACGCAGGTTCGGCGTGCCGAAGTCGGGTCCTTTGGGATGCAGCGCAGCAATATCGCCCTTGACGTGGACGGTCAGCCGCGCCAGTGGCGTCGCGACATCGTTGAGCGTCTGCAAGTCGGCCGTGCACGCAGCAAGCGCCGCGGCGACGACCAGCCAGGAGCTGCGCCGCGTCATGGCAGCCACCCCAGACCCACGTGCGAGACAAAGCCAAGATTGGCGTCGCCCGAAGGCCACGCAGGGCCAGCAAGCAGCAGCAGCCCCCAATCGCCGACCAGGCGCAGGCCTACGCCGACCTCGGCCGTGACGACCGGCAACAGGCCCCACGCCGCTGTTTCCTGGCGCCCCCCCTGCTGACGCCACGACTGGTGGCGCAGGCGCGACTCACGCACGGCTGCGATTCCGGCGCCGAACTGAGCCACCAGCGCGCCCTGGCCAAACCGCCGGTCAACCGTCAACGTCGCTCGACCGCGAAACTCGTGGTGGGTCACGGCCCAGGACGGCGACCACTCGTCGGCCATGACCCAGCCCAGGCTCGCACCCAGTCGCGGCCAGCCGGTCGTTGAAACCGCTAGTTCGACGCCGACGCCAAGGCCAGTTTGCAGCGCCGACGGCGTCGCAGCCGTCAGTGCCGCGTAGCCGAAACCCGCTGCCGTGGTCGGCGTTGCGGCCTGCGCCATCGCGGTACTTTCCACAGCGGGCTGGGCTTGTCCGTCGTGCGGCGACAATGCGTGTGCGCAGGTCGCGACAAAAGCGCACAGAATCAGTAAGTTTGACTTGGAAGTGCTCACGACAAGACGCGCGCGTTTGCGGCAGACCAGCGCGCGGCGTCACGGTGGCAGTCTGCGCGGCCCTCGTCAAGCGGCGAGTGCCCTAGTTGACGCGATTTAACACTGGCCGCACAGGGCCGAAAAAATCGACTTTTCGCAGGTCCGGGCTAGCGTCAGGGGTTGCCGCGGCGATGGCCGTGGGCATGGGCGAGCAGGAGCGGGCCATGATTATCACCGGCAAACTGGACAATCCACAGCCATTTGGTCGCTATGTGCTGACGGCGCGCGTCGCAGCTGGCGGCATGGCGACCGTGTACCTGGCGCAAGCGCAGGCCGGCGACCCGCTCAACGGCAAGCCCCTGGCCCTCAAGCACCTGCACCCCCACCTCGCCGAAAACGAAGACTTCGTGCGGATGTTCCTCGACGAAGGCCGGGTCGCCAAGCAACTGGACCACCCGAACGTGGTGCGCGTGCACGACGTCGGCACCGTGGACTCGGACTACTACCTGGTCATGGAGTACGTGGACGGTCGCGATCTGGCACAGCTCATCACCGCCATGCGGTTGAAGGGCCAGTTGATGGCGGCGCCGGTCGCCTTCGAGGTATTGCGCCAGACGTTGACCGGGCTGACCTATGTGCATGCCTTCAAGGGTGGCGGCAGCAAACGCATGGGCATCGTCCACCGCGACATCAGCCCACACAACATCCTGATTTCGCGGCATCCGATGGTCAAAGTGACCGACTTTGGCATCGCGCGCGGCACCCATCGCACCGATCGCACCCGCACCGGCACCGTCAAGGGCAAACTCGAGTACATGTCGCCTGAACAGGCGCAAGGCGAGCACGTCGACCAGCGCGCCGACCTGTACGCCGTGGGCGCGGTGGCGTTTGAGCTGCTGACGGGCAAGCCGCCGGTGACCGCGGAAAAGACGGCGGTCGCGCACCGCAAGGTCGTGGCCGGCGAGATCGACCTCGAGGGGCGCTTCAAGACCCAGCCCGACGACGTCAAAGAGTGGCTGTTGCGCGCACTGGCCCGCGATCCGGCCGAGCGTTTTCAGAGCGCCGAGGCCATGTTGGCAGCCATGGAGCTGCTGGGCCGGGCCGATCGCAGCAAGTACCGGCCCGAACAGCTGGCGCGGCTGCTGGACCTCGAGGAAGCGCGGCGCAGCGTGCAGCGCGATGCCAAGCGCGCACTGTTTGTCGGCGATGAAGCGATGGACAGCGGCCGGCTGGCCGGCGCGGTGTCGCGGCCGTCGCTGGCGGTCCACGACAGCAAGGTGCGCGGCCCGGTGTCGCACGTGGACTTGTCGCCTGACGAGCGCCGCAACCGCTTGGAGCGCAAGGTGGACTGGAACAAGACCGGCCCCGAACCGCGGCCGACGACGGACGTCCGCGCGCCATCCGAAGGGACGCGCCCGCGCGGACGCGCTGCCGCCGAGATGCTGCCGGCCGAGCGCGCAGCGGGCAAGTCGTATGCCGTCGGGCCCAGTGGCGAACACCCCGTGGTGCGCCCGGCCAATGCGTCGTCGGGCCAGGTGGCGGCGCTGGCCGCCAGTTCGCGCAGTGGCGAGTTCTCGACCGTGTCGGCGGCCACGGACAACGCGCGCCGCTCGGTCAGCAAAATCAGCCGCGGCGACCTCGATCGCGAGCGTGGCGTCGCCCTGGCCACCGCAGGCGCGTGGATGTGCGGTGCGTTCGTGTCGTTTGCGGTCCTGCTGGAGATCGTGGGCTGGACGCCCGAGCTGCCGATGATCGACGAGCGCATGGTCGCCAGTCTGGTGGGCATCGAGGCAGAGGCGCGCGTCGACGCCTCGGCCGGATCGCCGGCGCACCCGCGTCCACCGACCATCGAACCGGCCCGCCCCACTGTCCACTTGCCGTTCGCCGCGACTGCCTCAACGGGTTCGGCGGTGGCGCTGGCTGCGGATCCGACGGCCGCGGCGCCTACACCGCGCAAGCCCAAAATCGTCGACCCCGAAGCACTGGCGCGCAGTGCCATGGAGGCCCGGCCACTCGAGCGCGTGGTCCCCTACGACGCCCCAGAGGGCGACCGACCCAAAGCCGGCCGCGCAGCAAAGCCGGCGCTGCCCAAGCCCGCCGTCGCAGCTGGCGCCGAACCAGGCCGGGCTGTGCCGCCAAAAGCCGTT
The DNA here is from genome assembly GCA_005792545.1 of Pseudomonadota bacterium. Classification (GTDB taxonomy): domain Bacteria; phylum Myxococcota_A; class UBA9042; order UBA9042; family UBA9042; genus SXRM01. The sequence continues at coordinate 8,261 of SXRM01000029.1, forward strand.
GCAAATGGGGCGAGCAAACCGGCCGCAGCGGGCGTCGCGGCCGCCAGGCCCGTCGCCGCAGTTGCCGCACGCCCCGGTGTGGTCCCTGCCCGCCCTGGTGCGGTTGCAGCGCGACCCGGTGCAGGCGCCGCCGTCGCCGCGCGCCCCGGTTTGGTCGCTGCACGCCCCAGTGCGGTCGTGGGCAAGCCTGCTGGCGCTGCCGCGATCAAGGATGCGGCGGCCGCCCCGGTGCGGCCATCCCCGCGCGCGGTCGCCCCGCTCATCAAGCCGGGGCTAGCTGCCAAAGCCGTCGCCGGCTCCGCACCCGCCAAAGCGCCGCCGTACCGGGCAGGTGCACCGCTGCAACCTCCGCGTGCAGCAGCGTTGGTGCAGCCGCCGCGCGCCGGACTGCCGCCAAAGCCGGGCGCGCCCAAGGCACTGGCTGGCGCCGTCGCCGCCAAGCCG
>SXRM01000030.1 GCA_005792545.1 Pseudomonadota bacterium
CGCTCATCAACGGCGTGTGCAGCGCGGGTGTCACGTTCCAGATGACCTGCCAGCCGACAAAGCACGCCAGCACGAACACGGTCAGCCGCTCCAGGAACAGCGCGGTGGCCATGTCCTGGCCGGTGTCCGGACCCTGGGCCTTGAGAATGCCGTAGGCGATCGTCAGTAGCGCAGCCATGACCCAGGTCAGCGCCGCCCGCTTGGCAGTGGTGCCGCGCTCGTTGCCCGGCGTGCGGTCGGCGTACATCAACGCCGGCTGCCGAAAGCGCTCGGTGGTTCCGCTCAGCTTGTCGCCCGCGGCGGGCTTATCGGCGGAGCCCTCTGCGGCTGCGGCCTTGGGTGCCTCAATCTTGACTGGCGCTGGCTTGGCGGGCCGCGGCCACACGATCTGGCCGCGGTGGACCACGGTGGCGCCGTAGACCACTTCGTCGTCGAAATCCAGCTGCAGGTCGCCGCGCTCCGGGTCGCGGCGCTTGGCGCCCCCAATGTCGGTCAGCAGGTGCACCAGGTTCTGGGCGTACAACTGGCTGGCCGTGGTCGCCAGCCGGCTCGGCAGATCGGTCGGCCCCAGGATGGTCACGCCTTGGTGCACCACCACCTGGTCCGCCACCGTCAAGTCGCAGTTGCCGCCGCTCTCGGCCGCCAAATCGACGACCACCGAACCCGGCTTCATGGCCTCGACCATGTCGCGCAGCCACAGTTTGGGCGCCGGCTTGCCGGGAATCAGCGCGGTGGTCACCACGATGTCGACCTCGGCTGCCTGGGCGCGAAACAGCGCCATCTCGGCCGCGATGAACGCCGGCGACATCTCCTTGGCGTAGCCGCCGCCGCCCTCGCCGTCCTCGACGACCGTGACCTCCAAGAACTCGGCGCCCATCGACTGGATCTGTTCGCGCACCGCCGCACGGGTGTCGAACGCCCGCACGATCGCGCCCAAGCCTTTGGCGGCCCCCAGCGCCGCCAGCCCCGCGACGCCAGCGCCGATAACCAGGACCTTGGCCGGCGCCACCTTGCCGGCCGCCGTGATCTGACCCGTAAAGAAAGAGCCAAAGTGCCCTGCCGCCTCGATGATCGCCCGGTAGCCGGCGATAGTGGCCATCGAGCTCAGCGCGTCGAGCTTTTGGGCCCGCGAGATGCGCGGTACCTGGTCCATCGCGATGGCGGTCATGCCTCGGGCGGCCAACCGGTCCAGCAGCTCTTTAGCCCGCGCCGGCCACACAAAGCTCAGGATCGTCGCGCCGTCGCGCAGTAGCGCCAGCTCATCGCCGACATCGGCGCGCACACCCGGTGCGCGGATCTTGAGCAGGATGTCTGCCGCCCGGTATAACGCTTTGGTGTCACTGCAGATTTCTGCGCCGGCGGCGGCGTAGGCGCTGTCCGTATAGCAGGCTGCAAGGCCGGCTTCGGACTCGACATGGACACTGAATCCGAGCGCCAGCAGCTTCTTGCAACTGTCGGGCGTTGCCGCCACGCGCCGCTCGCTGCCGAACGACTCGCGGACGATGGCAATGCGCATCGCGGCCTTCCTTTGTCACGGCGACCGCCGCCCCATTGCGGTGGGGCCGCCGAATCGGGGCGGTAGTGTGCGCCCGAGCGGTGTCGCGGTCAACGCGATGCGCGGCCAATTCGCGGTCCGGCGCCCTCGGCCGGCTGACTACGGCAGGGTCGCCTTCAGATCGATCTTAAGCACCACGCCGTCGCGAATCAGGTCGTCGGGCTTGCCCGGGTACTCGATGCCGAAGTCCTTGCGGTTGATCGAGAATTCTGTCTTTGCGGTCAGGTCCTTGCCGTTGACGGCCACGGTCGCCGGGAAGGTCACTTCCTTGGTGGTGCCACGCAGCGTCAAGTTCCCCTTGATGGTGTGGGTGCTGCCCGCTGCCGCCGGATCGCCGCCGGCCTTGATCTCGCTGGACACAAAGGCCGCGGTGGCGAACTTGCCAACATCAAAGAAATCCGGCGCTTTGAGGTGCCCTTCGAGTTTTTCGGTAAAGGCGTTGCGATTGCCGGCGTCGCACTCAAGCTCGGCCATCTGCACTTCGAACTGAAGCTTGCCGCCCTCGGCCTTGCCGTCGGCCAACTCCACGCCGCCACGCCACTTCTTGAAGTCGATCGTGTGCGACCCGGTCACCTTGCTGCCGACCGCCTGGATGGTGCCTGACAGCGGCAGGCCCGGGATCGGCGCCTCGGCGGCAGCCGGCGACGCCGCAGCGGGAGCAGCAACCGGGCTGGCAGCTGCGGCAGGCTCAGCGGCTTTGGGCTCGTCCGCTTTGGGGGCCTCGACTTTGGCTGGCTCTGGCTTGGGTTCTTCGACTTTGGCGGCCGGCACGTCCTTGCTGGGATCCTTGCCGCAGCCGCTGGCGAATAGGCCACCAAGGGTCAGAGCAACGACAGACGCGCGAAAAAACGGGGTGTTCACGGAAACTCCTGGTATCAGTTGGAGAAGCGCCGCCGCGCGGGCGAATTGCCCAACTTGCAGCAGGCGCGAGGAGCGTAACGGTAAGCGCCGAACGTCGCACAGGCAACCGCGGCGTCGCCAAACGCGGTGTTTCCGCGCGAGAAACAATGTCAGGATGCGCGGGCGCTACTTGCCCAGCGCTGTCTCGATCGCCTGCACTGCCGCTTGGATGTCTGGCTTGCGCGTGATGTCAAAGTCCATCTTGCGGCAGCCGTGCAGCACCGTGGTGTGATCGCGGCCGCCAAACAGCCGGCCGATATCAGGCAATGACGCGCTGGTGTGCTTGCGCACCAGGTACATGGCGATCATGCGCGGCACCACCACGGTGCGGTGGCGCTTGGCGCCCTTGAGATCGGTAACCTTGACGCCAAAGTGCTGGGCGGTCACGCGCTGAATGACCTCGGCGGTCAGGTTGCGCGACGGCATCTCGATCATCGGCCCAAGCGCAGCGCGCGCAAGGTTCAGGTCGATGCAGCGGCGGCCCATGCGGGCGTGGGCCGTCAGCTTGTGCAGCGCGCCTTCGAGCTCGCGCACGTTGTTGCACAAATGGTCGGCCAGATAGAACACCACGTCGGGCGGCAGCGCCAGTTGCAGCTCGGCCGCCTTGTGACGCAGCAGCGCCACGCGCAATTCGCGGTCAGGCGGTGACAATTCGGCGACCAGACCCCACTGCAAGCGTGATCGCAAGCGTTCGTGCAGGCCCTGCAGTTCGCTGGGGTAGCGATCGGCCGTCAGCACGATCTGTTTACCACTATGATGCAGCGCGTTGAAAAGGTGGAAAAACTCTTCGCCGATCTTGTCGTTGCCCTGCAAGAACTGGGCGTCGTCAAGCAGCAGCACATCGGCGCCATCGCGGTAGTGAGCGCGCACATCCTGGCGCGACGCACCGTCTTTGGACCGCCACGCTGCGTACACGTCGTCGATGTACGTCTCGGCGGCCACGTAGCGCACGCGCAGGTTGGGGCGCAGCGTCCGCAGTCGATGGCCGATGGCATGCAAAAGGTGCGTCTTGCCCAAGCCAACGCCACCGTGCACGAACAGCGGATTGTATAGTTGTCCAGGCGCCTGGCAGATGGCGCTAGCCACGCTCGCGGCCAGTTCATTGGCCTTGCCGACCACGAACCGTTCGAAGGTAAACCGCTCGACCAGATCGGCCCAGGCATCGCGCTCGTGGCTCGCGGCGCCTGCACCAGAACCGACCGCAGCGCTTGCGTGCCAACTGGCACCTTCGACACCGGCGCCGGGCGCCGATGGGTCAAGCACGGAACTGGCATCCAAGCCGATTGCAGGCGCCGCGGAGCCGGTGTCGATTGCAGCGCGCACGCGCGCAACCGTGCCCATGGCCTGACCGACCACCTGACCCAGCGCGGTCTCTATGGCGCCCAGGTGATGGTCGCGCACGAACAGCGCCACCTGCTCGTCGACGGCGCGCAGGTCGGCATGGACCCACAGTGGACCGTCCGCGTTGGGCAACTCGCCGGTGCTGCCACGATCGGCATCCGTGACCGGCCGCAAGCCCATCAACTCGACCTTGAGCAACCAGGTATCCACGGCAGAGCGCCCGGCCAGGCGCTTGAGCGATCCCAGCGCACGTTGCCACAGGCCGGTAAGCTCGCCCTGCGAAGTCGCGGCCAGATCGAGCGAAGTCGCGGCCAGATCGAGCGAAGTCGCGGCCAGATCGAGCGAAGTCGCGGCCAGATCGAGCGAAGTCGCGGCCGGCGCGATCGCCGCATGTGCCCCCACCAGCACCGACGTCGAGTCAAACGGCAGCTGCTGCGGCGTCGCACCCCAACCGGGTCGCTGGCGCACTGCGCTGCTGGTCGCGTCGGGCAAGCGCCCTGGCATGGTTGGCGTGGCGGCGGGCATGACCCGAAAGACCCCCGACCGACCCGGTGCACGAGTCGACCGCACTACGCCAAACTCACAACGGCGGGACAGGAACGCCCGCACCGCAGGTCTGGCTCGTTGATGCTGCTGGCCGGATTGGCTGGGATGGCGGCCCCAGGTCGAACGGCACACACCGCAAGGCGGCGATAGCGGTCAGCGACGTCACCAGGATCGCCCGGTGCTGGCGCTTTGGGCAAGGGGGAGCTGGCGGCGACCGCGCAACTGCACGCGGCCACGCGCAGTTGCCATTGCGCCGGAGGCCGGCCATCGCCGGCGGCTGGCGCGGGTCCGCGCATCATGGTTTACAACTTGCTAGAATTGAAAGAGTAACCTCTGCCACGCTGTCACAGGGGCGGCGCCAGTGAGGACGTCGGCGTCTGCAAGTCCGCGGACTTGCCGGAAACAATAAAATGTCATTAATAGCAATGTGTTGCATGGCATCTTTCCAGCCGACTCGCGCGGTGGCTAGTTGGGTTCGACTTGTATCCCGCGCGCTTGCCCTGGCAATGGCAAAGCGTCGGTGCAAGCCCGCCGGCGGACCGTCCAACGCGCTGCGGAGCCGATGAACCCAAGCGATCGGCGCACTTGCGCGGAACAGTCTCCACAGCGGGCCGGTGCCGCGCAGCTGACCGTGACAAAGACCCGCATGCGCGCTAGACTATTGCCCCCGCCGAGGTGCCCAACAGGGCGCCTGGGTAACGATACGTGTGCGATTTCAGGAGCCTGTGCGTCGCGACGCCAGTTGGTGGTCGCGGGTCGGTCCTTTCGCAAACCAGCCGTTCCGCCAGGGCAGTGGCGGAACGACGCCTGATGTCGGCGCTCGCCGGCCCCAATCCCGAGCGCGCTCGCCGCTGAGCGCCCTTACCGAGAGGCAATCATGAAGAAAGGACTCCGCAACCCCAGTTCGACCAGCCGCCAGCGCACCCACGGATTCCGCGCCCGGATGGCCACCGCCAACGGCCGCAAAGTCATCAATCGCCGGCGCGCCAAAGGTCGCCATCGTCTCTCGATCCAGGGCCGCTAGTGGCGGCGCTAGGGTTGAGCCAGCACCAACGCTTGGCTGCGCCCTGACCGCCGACAGCGCCGCCTGACCTGGACCGGCACCGACCGGGCTCGGCGCTCGCGGTTCACACGCAATGCTTCAGCTCCAGCTGAGCTTGTCCGGCCTGCCACCCCCTACAACACCCGCCTGCCCGTGACCATGCGCAATACGGCTTTTGCCGCCCAAGTCGCGGCTCCTCGCGGCCGATTTGGCCGTAGCGATCGCTTGTGTCGGCAAAGCCAGGTCCGGCGGGTGCTGCGCCGCGGCGTGCGCCGCCACGGCGACCACTTGCAGTTGACCGCCTGTCCGGCCGATCAGGCACCCTTGCGGCCGCGCCTCGCCATTGCGGTCGGGCGTGGCGCCGGCCACGCGCCAGCGCGCGCCCGGTTGCGCCGCCTCGTGCGCGCGGCCTTTCGCGCGCTGCGCGGCCAATGGCCCGCCGACGCCCACTGCGTGGTCGCCGTGCGCGCCCCATGGCCCAGGGCACGCTTGGTTGACCTCTGCGCGGACTTGCACGCGCTGGCATTGCCGGCCTTTGCGCAATGGCCACCGGCAGAACGGCCGCCGCGCCGGCGGCGGTAATGGCGGGCACGCCCCCCATTGGGCCCGGTCGCGGGTTGGCATGGCTGCTGTCGCTGCCACTTGTCGGCTATCGGCGGTGGCTGTCGCCGCTGCTGCCGCCGGCATGCCGGTTTGAACCGTCGTGCTCGCAGTATGCCTTGTGGGCGCTCGCCACCCACAGGCCGCCGCGGGCCCTGCTGCTGGTCGCATGGCGCCTGCTGCGGTGCCAGCCGCTGTGTGCGGGCGGCATCGACTGGCCGCCGCCCGGACCCCACGGCGATGCCGCTGCACTGGCCAGAACCGGATCTGGCGCAGCCTTAGAAGGATGATGACTTTGCAAGCTCGTTTTCGTTTGCCCTGCGCCGTGACTGTGTCGCTGTGCGCAGTTGCGGTGCTGCTGGCGCCCGCATGGACAGTGGCCCAGGCCCCACAGGCCGCGACGCCAACTGCGGCGCCCGCCGGTGCGCCGGCTGTCGCGACGCCGACCGCCCCCGCGGCGCCGGCCGCAGTGGCTGCCACCCCTACACCCGTGGCCGCCGCCGGCAGTGCGGAGACGGTGTCCGCCCGCCCGCCCGCGAGCGCTGGAGCCGCCGCGCCGCGTTGCCGGCCCGGATTGCAGCCGCTCATACTGCAATCAGACAAGGTGCGGTGGTCGATCTCGCCTTGCTTGGGTGGCATGCAGTCGGCGACCCTGCTCGATCCGCAGTTTCAGGTGCCGGGCCGAACGGCGCCACCCGGCGCGCCCGACTGGGCCAAGGCGCAGTTGACCGGCCGGAGCCTGGACCTGGTGGAGACCTGGGACGCCCGCTGGGATCCCTTCCGCGAGGTGCTGCTGCGGGCTCAGGTCGCCGGCACCGTGACCGACGTCCGCACGGGGGCGGTGGTGGCCGACAGCGTTCGCGAGTTGGCCGATCGCGAGCCTGTTTGGGGGGTTGCGCGCGCCACGGCCGAAGAAGTCGTGCTGGTGTGGCCCGATCCCGCGCGCCTGCGCAGCCCGCTATACCTGGGCAAGACCTGGCGGGTGGCCGGCCCCAATCAGCCGTACTCGTTGGACCTGCGGGTGACCGCCGTCAACCTGTCCGCCGGCCCGGCCGAATTGGTGGTGGCGCACGACGTGACCACGTGGCAGCGGCCGGACGCCGAAACTGGCGGGATCGCAGCCCTTTTCGGCGCTCCGCCCGATCTCAAGGGCACGGCCTTCCAGTTGGGCGATAGCGCCCGCCACCTCGACAGCCACAGCCTGCCCGACGCCGAGTTGGCCGATCGCGCGGCCGTTGGGTTGCCCGGTTGGTTGGGCACGGAGTCTCGGTACTTTCTGCTTGCCTCTGCGCCGGTTGATGGCTTTGCGGCCAACAACGATGTCCGCATGCAGAGCACGGCCGCTGGCGTGCTGGTCAGCCGCATGACGCTGGCGCCTGCGACGCTACAGGCCGGCGCTGGCCAGTGCGTGCCCGCCTGGCTTGCTGCGACTGCCGCGCCCGTCTGTGCACAAGAGGTGGGCAAGCACGCGCAATCGTGGCGCTATGCCTTGTATACCGGGCCAAAGGACCACGATCGCCTGGCAGCTTTCGGCCATCAGGCTGTGCAGGCCCTGGACTTTGGCTGGTTCGGTGCGATCGCGCTGCCGATGTTGTTTGTGCTGCACTTTGGTCATCAGTGGACCGGCAGCTGGCCGATCGCGATTCTGTTGCTGACGCTGCTCGTCAAGGTGCTGTTGTGGCCGATTACCGCCAAATCGATGAAGTCGATGAAGCAGATGTCGCGGCTCAAGCCCGAGTTGGACAAGCTGCGTGCCGACCACGAGGCGCGCGCCAAGAAGCTCGGCAAGCCCGCTGATCCGCAGGAACTGAACAAGGCGACGTTTGAGCTGTACCGTCAGCACGGCGTCAACCCGGTCGGCGGCTGCTTGCCGCTCTTGCTGCAGATGCCGATCTACATCGCGCTCTACCGCAGCATCAATGCCTCAGTGTCGCTGTACAACCAACCGCTGTTTGGCTGGATCGGCGACATGACGCAAAAGGACCCCTACTACGTTTTGCCGCTGGTGCTCGGCGCGGTGATGTTCGTGCAGCAGAAGATTACACCGCAGGCGGGCGGTGACCCTGCGCAGCAAAAGATGATGCTGTACTTCATGCCGGTGCTGTTCACCGTGATGATGCTCGGGTTGCCGAGCGGCCTGACGCTGTACATCCTCATCAACACCGTTTTGTCGGTGGCGCAAACCTGGGCCATCCAGCGTGGCGACACGCCCGCCCCGGCCGCGGCCGCATAGCCGCGATCGCACCTGTTGCCTGTGCCGGCCGCACCCGCGCATGCTGTGAACTGGGCGCTGCTGGTGCCCGATCGAGGACGAGATGACAACTGACGCCCCCGCCGCCATGGATGAAGAACTGGCCACCGACGCGGCTGACGCCGACGACGACGAGGGGTCGCTGCGACTGCACGTGTCGATCGAAGAAAAGATCGAGATCGCGCGCACGGCCGCCGGTCGCATCTTTGAGCTCATCGGCATGGGTACCCCCACGATCGAGGCGACCGTCGAGGATGACCAGATCGTGGTACGGCTGCGCGAGCTGCCGGCTGCGCTGTCGGCCAGCGCCGACGCGCGCATCTTGGAGAGCATCCAATTCCTGCTCAACAAGGCCGTGAACAAGCTGGCCCTGCGGCGCTCGCGCCTGTCGCTCGACGCGGAGGGCTTTCGCCGCCGCCGCCCCGACAACTTCGATGAACTCGGTGCGCTCGTCGCCGCGCGAGTGGTGGCCACCGGCAAGGCGATGGCGATCGGGCCGCTCGGTCAAACCGAGATGCGCCTGCTCGGTCACCAGATCGAGCGGGCAGGCGGCGTGCTGGTCAAGGTCGAGGGACCGCACGATCGCCGCCGCATCGTTGTTGGCCCCAAGCTCGCCGCAGGCGATGCGATCGCGGTGCCCCAAGCGGCGGGCGATTCTGCTGCGACCTCCCCCCAGTTTGCAGGTGGCGGAAACGGCGACCACCGCGGCAAGCGCCACCGCCGCCGCCACTGAGCGCGACGCCCGCACCACCAACTGGGTTGGCAAGGACGGTCGTAGCAGCCGCGCAGGCCGCAGGGCTATCGCAAGATTCAAGTTTTTGGGTGCGGACAGGCCTCGGTGTCTGTCCGGGCAATGCGCAATCGCTCGACTGCACCGGACAGGGATGGAACCCTGTCTGCACCCAACACTGAGAATTGCGACTTTGCGACCGCCCTGGCGCGGGCCGCAAAACCGCTTGACCCAAGCCCGTGAATTGCCGTACATTGCCGCCCCCTCGGAGTCGGCCACCTGGCGTCGGGCTTTCGAAACAATCGACAATCAAAGGCTTTTTCTTTACAGCGCGCGAAGGTTCGCGCGAGGCAGCACAAGATGGCAGTTCGCATCCGTCTGGCCCGCTACGGCGCCAAGAAGACCCCCTATTACCGCATCGTCGCCGCCGACAGTCAGGCACGCCGCGACGGGCGCTTTCTGGAATTGCTCGGCACCTACGATCCGCGCTCTGCCGCGGACAATGTCCACCTCGATCGCGCCCGCTACGATCACTGGGTGGGCGTGGGCGCAACGCCCAGCGACACGGTCGCCGCGCTGGTGCGCAAAATCAGCCGCGCAGGTTGAGACCAGCCGCCGGTCATCCCGGCGCCCGGCCGAACGGTCTGTATTTGCCGGCCGAGCGGCGCACGACACGGAACGGAACTCGCCCGCGTCGATGACCGCCAGTCCAGCGCCCGCCCCTGAGGCGCGGGCTCACGCCACAGGCACCCTCGCAGCGTTGTCGCGTCGGCAGCGCCCTCCTCTCGCTGGGTTTGAGTCCCTTGGCACCACCACCGGCACGCGGGGTCATCGTGCGCGAACTGCTCCATTACATTGCGACGCTGCTCGTCGACTTTCCCGATGACGTGCGGGTCGATGAAGAGACCACGGCTGAGGGCAGCGTGCTCAAGCTCACCGTGCGGCGCGAAGACATCGGCAAAGTCATCGGCAAACAGGGGCGAACGGCACGGGCGATGCGCAACTTGGTCATCGCCGCCGCCCAGGCCCGCGGCCAGCGCGTCACGGTCGCGGTCGTCGACGGCTGACGGCCGGTGGCCACGCTTGGCGTATCCCCAACCTCTGTGCCGGCGCCGGCTGCCGATCACGGCGGGTCGCTGATCGGCCATCTGTCCCTGTTGCTGCGGCATCCCGCTGCCGCAGCGTGGGTGCTGTCAACCGGCGCCCTGCTGTTGCTGCTGGGTTCCCAGTGGCCGCAAGAGCGGGCGCCTTGGCCGTCGGCCGATGGCCTGCCGCGCGCGGATCTGCAAGCGCTGGCGGCGATCGGCGCGGCGACGTGGAGCCGATCGCTGGCAGTGCACGCTTGGCTGGCGGTGACCCTCGGCGTCGCGATCGCGCAAGTGTGGCGCGGTCCCGTGGCGGACGCCCGGCGCCGCGCGAGTCAGGTCCTTGCGGCGATCGCCGCGGTCGCAGGCGTGGCGTGGCTGGCCCTTGACGGTCGGGCCGCTGACCCGTTGTGGATCGACGTGACGATTTCTGCCGAAGCGCAATCGCAGGCGACACCGCTGGCCCAAGCGTATCGGCAGGACCACGGTGCGCTCGCCGCCGTCGGTGGGCCGTTCCGAGGCCGCTGTGCACCGGTCGCGGGCGGCGACCTGCGCTGTCAGGTGCAGGGACCCGGCGTGGGCTTTGACGCGACCGTTGGCCCGCATCTGGCCGGCAGCGCCGGCACGGCCAAGGTGCACTGGATCGCGACCTTGCCGACGCCAGCCGGTCCGTGGACATGGCAACCCCCGACGGCACAAGGCCGATCACTGTCCGTGCCGCTCAGCCCCGGCCTCGCGGTGGCCGTGCCCGACTGGGACAACCGCCGTGTGGTGGCCACCGACACGGCGGTGGCCGGACCGCTGGTGATGTCGATTGGACAGGACGGCAGTCGGCTCTGGGCAGCGCCACGCCTGGTCGGCGAGGCTGCGGCCACTGCATCGCGGCAACTCACTGAGTTGCGCGCCGGCGCGCGCGCACGCTTGCTCGTCGCCGGGCCGAACCTGGGGTTGCCGCTGTGGCTGGCTGCCCTGGGTCTGCTGCTTGTGGCCGCCGTGCTCGGCGGTCGGCGGCGGTCGGCACCGTGAGCGCGCTCGCCGCCTGCGCCTGTGTCGTCGCTTGCCTGGGGGCTGGTGCTGCTTTTGCCAAGCCGACGCCGATGCTGCGCGGTCTGGCATCGGCGCTGGGCCTGCTGGCCGCCCTGATCGCGGGCGGCTGCGGGCCGGGCCTGTCTGCCTGGTCCGCGGCGTTCGCCGCAGCGCTGTGGCTTGCACCGATCGCGCCAAGCCGGCTGTGGCTGCCGCTTCTCGCCCAAGCGGCTACCCTGGGCTTACTGGTGTGGACGCCCACCGTCGCCGCGCCTTCGTCGCTTGTCGATTTCAGCGCGCTCTTGGCCGGCTGGGGCATGATCGCTGCGGCGCTGCGCCTGGCGCCGACGAGTCCGCTGCTGCCGAGCCTGGTGCTCATCGCGCTGGTCGCGCCCGCGTGGTCGCCGGGCGCAGACGGTCGGGTCGCCCTGGACTTGGACGAAGGCCTCGCCAGTGTCGGCACCCGCGCAGTAGCCACTGCGCCACCGGCGGCGTGGGCTTGGCAAGCGGCGTCAGCAGCGCTGGTCGCCATCGGACTCAGCTTGGCTTCAGCGTGCACGCAGTCGACTGGTTCTGCTCACGCCCGCTGGCGCACGGCCCAGTTTGCATGTCTAGGTGCGTCGGCCCTGTGCGGGCTGGTCGTGGTCGCACAGGCCGCGCAATCAGGCCCTTGGCCGGTGCTCGACGTCGGCTTGCGCTTCGCGGTCGTTGGACTTTTGTGCCTGCGCACCGCGTCGCCTACCGCGGACGAGCCTGCTGGGTGGACCGACGGGCTGGTACGCCTCGCCGCGCTGGGCGTGCTAGGCGTCGCCGTGCTGTGGGCCTTGCCATTGGGGTCGGCGGCCGGAGCGGCCCTGCCGCACGATCCACGCGGATGGACGTTGGCAGCGTGCGCGATCGCGCTTTTCGGCGCCTCGGTCCGACCAGCTCCAGCCACCGGTGCGGTCCATGGCGCGATCGCCGCGGCGCTCCTCGCTTGCGCGGCGGCCTTGGTCGGCGGCGCCGCCGCTGGGTGGACCGTGGCCGATCTCGCGCAGGTCTACACGCGCTAGCTCAGCTGTGCAGACGCCTCAGCCACCACCTCAGGGCGGGCGTCCGCCAGGCAAACGGCCCCAGCGACCGCCACGCCGCGTTCCCCCAACACCGACGCAAGCGCTTGCAGCGTCGCACCCGTGGTCACGACGTCATCGACGAGCAGCACCGGACCTGAGCCGGCGGCGGCCGATTCCCGGGCGCACCATGCAAAGCGGGGCATGGCCGACCGATCGCCGCGGCGCGGTCCCGCGACGTCTGATCGCACGACCGGCCGCCAGATTCTGCTGCCGCGCGCCTGAGCCGTTAGCATGTCCGGCAGATGCCAGCCGCGTTCGCGCAGACGCTGCCGGTGCGGCGGTACGGCGACGAGCGTCGGCTGGTTGCCCGGCGCGGCCATCGCAAGCAGCCTTCGCCAGGCGGGGCCGACGCCATCTAGATCCGGAGAGTCACCGCGGGACTTTGCTGCCGCGATCGCGTGAGCCGCCGCGCCGGCATAAATCCACAGCGACCGGACCGGCACGCCACCTGCCGGCGGCGCAGTCGCGGGCGCGTTCTGAACAGCTACCCGACAGCCCCCGCACCAGGGCCCAACCTCGCCCAAGGCCAGCGACTGTCTGCAGCTCCAACAACTGCTGGCAAACAGCCAGCGCACCCATCCGTCCGCCATCACACCGTCTGCGGCGCACCCGGCGCCTTGCGGCGTGATCGCGGCTGACCACACTTTTGCCGCGGATCCGCGCGCAAAGACCCGTCGCTGCCGCGAGCCGATGACCCGAAGCGGACTGCGCAGTTGTCTAGCAGGTTCTTGAAACTACGGCGCTATGGCTGCGTTCCGTCCGAGCACAGGGTCAGGATCTCGACGCCCGCGTCCGTGATCGCGATCGAGTGCTCGCAGTGCGCCGACGGTCGGCCGTCGTTGGTCACCACCGTCCAGCCGTCCGCCAACGTGTGCACGGCGTCGCCACCCAGGTTGACCATCGGCTCCAGCGCCAGGCACCACCCGGCCTGGATCCGCGGGCCCGAACCCGAAGCGCCGTAGTTGGGTACCTGCGGGTCCTCGTGCAGCGCGCGGCCCACGCCGTGGCCACAGTACTCGCGCACGATGCCATAGCGATGCGGCTTGACCGCGCCCTCGATTGCGGCGCCGATGTCGCCCAAGCGCGCCCCGACCTTGGCGGCAGCGATCCCGGCCATCAGGCTCTCGGTGGTCACCCGCACCAGGGCCCGCACCTCCTCGCTGATCGGCTCTACGGCGACGGTGATCGCGGCGTCGCCGACCCAACCGTCCAGCGTCACACCGCAGTCGATCGACAGGATGTCGCCTTTCTTGAGCTTGCGGTGGTTCGGGATGCCGTGAACCACTTCGCTGTTGAGCGACAGGCACAGCGACGCAGGAAAGCCGTTGTATCCCTTGAAGGTGGGTTTGCCGCCCTTGCCGCGTATGTAGGCTTCCGCTGCCCGATCGAGGTCCTTTAGCGAGACGCCTTCACCGGCCATCCCGCGCAACATCTTGAGCGTGTCGCCAACAATCGTGCCGGCGGTCCGCATTTTCTTGATTTGATCACCAGACTTGCGAGAAATCACCCCAACCTGCCCCGGCCAATGACCCGCTGCGGATCGCCACGAACTGTCGGCGCTGCGCACGCGGGCCCGACCTCGGCTGCCCACCGCGAGGTCGGAAAAACGCGGCCCACCTTAGCCCCGGTGACCCCGCGTCGCAACAGCATCCGGCAGTTTTGTTGCAGGTTCTAATGGTTGTGCAACGCGGCCCGTCTGACGGGTCCGCCGCGATCGCCGCCGTTTGACGGCCGATCGCGGTCGGCCTACCCTCTGGGTCTGCCCGGAGGCACGGCGGCGAAAGACGTCCGACGCGCACCGGCCCCTGCCGAACCAGATTCGGGTCGCACCTGACCGCTTCGCCCGCCGACACACCGCAAGGGGCCGTAAAAAATCTACGCGATTTTCTACGGGCGCCCATTTGCTTGCTGAGTGGGTCGCAAGCTCGCGTCTTTGCAAGCCGACTCGCCGCTCCGCCGTCAGCCCAGGTCGACTGTGTTATTCACTGACATGCCCCTAGGGGCCGCCGCCATTGCCGCGGAGGTCGAGCGTTTGATCGCTGCGGGCCGTGCCGCCGCCCTGGCGCTGTTTGCCAGCGATCGGCAAAGCCGTCAGCGATTCGTCCACAAAACTGCAGCGTTGCTGACCGAGCAGGCACAAAACCTGGTCCAGGCCAACGCCCGCGATCTCGCCGCCAACCCCAACCTCTCCAGCGCGCTGCGCGACCGGCTGCGGCTGGACGCCGATCGCATCAGTGCTATGGCCCGCGACACCGCCGCCGTGGCAGAGCTGCCCGAGGTGGTGGGCGCGATCGTCGGGCGCCAGACCATGCCCAATGGCCTCGTCGTCGAGCGCCAGCGCGTGCCACTCGGCCTGATTGCCATCATCTACGAGGCGCGGCCCAACGTGACCATCGATGCCGCGGTGCTGTCGGTGCTGGCCGGCAACGCAGTCATCCTGCGCGGCGGCAGCGAAGCCGCCCACAGCAACCAGGCGCTCGTCGAAATCCTTAGGCAAGCGTTGCAGTTCGCCGCGCTACCCCCCGACGCGGTGCAAATTCCGACCACACGCGATCGCGGCCTGGTCGATGCGCTGGTTGGCCGCCCCGGCGGCGTGGATCTGGCGATCCCGCGCGGTGGCACAGCGCTCATTGAAGCCGTGACCAGGGCTGCGCGCGTGCCAGTCATTCAGCATTATCAGGGCGTCTGTCACCTGTACGTGGACGGCAGCGCCGATCTGGCCATGGCGACCCGGATCGCGGTCAACGCCAAGGCGCAGCGCCCGGGTGTCTGCAACGCGATGGAGGCCCTGTTGATCGACGCCGCGATCGCCGACCGTGCGGTGCCGGTGCTGGCCCAAGCGTTGCATCAAGCCGGCGTACAGGTCCGGGGCTGCCCGCGCACACTGGCCCGCGCCGCAGCGACCGCGATCGCGGCGACCGACGCCGACTACGGCCGAGAGTTCCTCGATTTGCAGTGCCTGTGCGCCGTCGTCGATGGCCTGGAAGGCGCCATGGACCATATCCGCCGCTACGGCAGCCACCACACCGAAGCCATCGTCGCCAGCGATCCCGCGATCGCCGACGCGTTCGTGCGCGGCGTCGACGCTTCGTGCGTGGCCATCAATGCGTCGACCCGCTTGAACGACGGCAGCTGCCTCGGCCTGGGCGCCGAGATCGGCATCTCTACGACCAAACTGCATGCCTATGGGCCGATGGGCCTCGAGGCGTTGACCGCCGTGCGCTTCGTGGCGCGCGGCCAGGGCCAGGTGCGAACGTGACACAGTCCGAAAACCCAGCGGCGGCCTCCGTCGATTCCCTTGCGCCGGAGCCCGGTTCGCTTCAGCGCAGCGCCCGCCTGGCCCAAAAAGTCGCCGACGCGATCTGGGACCGCAAGGGCTTCGACGTGGTCGCCTTGCGCGTGCTCGAGATCGTGCAGTACACCGACTTCATCGTCATCTGCTCCGCGACCAGCGACCGCCACGCCATTGCCGTCGCCGACAACGTCGAAAAGATGGTGCACGACGATCTGGGCGAGCATCCAACCAGCGTCGAGGGTCGTACCTATGGCCGCTGGATTCTGCTCGACTACAGCGACGTCGTCGTGCACGTGTTTCACAAACCAGTGCGCGAGTACTACCAGCTGGAGCGGCTGTTTTCCGATGCGCCGCGCCTGCCACTGGACGAACCGGCGTGGGTGCATGAAGTCTCGCCGGACTCGCTGCTGCAGCAGGCTTTCGACTACGGTGACGAGTTGTGGTCGAGCGCAGCGCTGTCGGCCGAGCAACTGCAAAACAGTGACGAAGAGCCAGAAGCCTCGGGCGAAGCGGACGAACCGGCGCCGTGATCCGGCTAGTGGTCCTGGCGCCAGGCGTGCCAGTGCACGCGGCGGCCATCGCCTGGTGCGACGACTACCGCGGCCGCATCAACCGGCTGGCGCAGTTCGAACGCAAGAAAGTGCGCCCGGTTCGCCGCACCCGCGCCGGCCCAGACCCCCAAGCCTGCCGGCGCGAATCCGCGGCGCTTGTGCAGGCCATCGAGCCCGGGGCCTTTGTGGTGGTGCTGGATGTCGGCGGAATATCCATTGATTGCGACCAGTTGTGCGGCAAGCTCCAAAAAACCGGCCAAATTGCCGGGCGCACGATCTGGTTCGTGCTGGGCGGCCCTGACGGATTCGACCAGACCGTGCGCGCACGCGCCAACGAAGCCTGGTCGCTGTCGCCGCTGACGCTGCCGCATGAACTAGCCGAAGTCGTGCTGATGGAACAACTCTACCGTGCGCTGACGCGGCTGCACGGCTTGCCGTATCACCGTTGAATCTCGCCGGGTTGGCGAGGCCGCAATCCTTGCGAGCAGCCACGCGATCAAGGTGCCTGCCTACGGCGAGAGCGGCAGCGTTGCCGTCGGAGCCTGAGTCAACCAGCCGTTTTCGTTGGTGATCGGCACCATCTTAGTCCCGCCCGCCACCAGCGTGTACATTTCCGTGTCGTTTTTCGCCTTCATGTCGGTGTCGGGCAGCAGTTGACCGGACCCGCTGATCGTGGACGACGCCGCCAGCAGGATCACTTGCCGCTCAGGCGACATCGAAAACCCTTGGATAACCTTATTCTTCGCAGAGTTGTCGCGCGGGTTGTGGGTCCAGTTGATGAGGTCGCCAGAAGCCAACTCACTGCCGATCCGATCGACCTCGATGCTCATCACGTCGGTCCACAGCTTGTCGTTGGCGCCGGCGCAGTTGGAGGCCCCGACAAACCACACGCGCTTGCCATCCTTGCTGAACTCCGGGTGGTAGCGCACCTGCGTGTGGCCTTCGGGACCGACCACGCTACACGGCGCGCCGCCCGCTTGCTTGGTGTACTTCTTGCCAGCTGGTACCTCAAGCAAGTTGCTGAACGTGCTCGGGTTCTCTGTGCCGACGTCGTAGCGCCGCGCCCGTAACCAGCGATCGACAATCGAAAAGGTGACCACGCGCTTGCCATCCATCGACACCGCGACCGGATCGTTGTCGTTGTACTGTGACCCAGTGCCGACGCACTTGGCGCCATCCCAGTTCGGGCAGATGTAGTCCAGCTTTGCGACGTTGCCCGCGTGCCACACGTACACCTTCTGTGACCGGATTGTCGGCGTCTGGAACACCACCGTCGACCCATCGGCGCTCACGCGAAAATAGCCGTTGTAGGTGGTGTCCGACTCCAACACATCGGGATCATTGTCAGGGGCCATCCGCGTGAGCACGTCGTCGGTCAAAGTCGCCTCGCCAAGCGGTCCGCGGCGGTGGATGTCGTACTGGCACGACCCGGTGCCGAGGCAGGTGGCCTTCTGGGAGTAGAACAGGTACTTGCCTGCAAACGCCAGGTGCTTGATGTCCTTGAGTCCATTGTCTTTGTCCACGCCGACCGCGACGAGATCGGGCGATACTGCGCCCAGCCCATACGTGTAGTGGCCCTTGCCGTCGGCCGCGCCCTTGGCGACCGCCATCCACTTGAGATCGGGCGACATGAAGCAGCCGTACTGGCAGCTCAGGTTGGTCTTGATGAATGCGACTTTGGTTAAGAAGATCGCCGCCTTGGTCGGGTCCTCGGGATGAACGCCCGGCCCAAAGATGCTTGGGCCACTGCCGATGCCGGCCGCTGCGTTCTTCCAGCCGGAGAGGATGTAGTCGTTCTTGCTGGCCTGATCTGAAAAAGCCGACACCCGGTTGTACAGGACCCAGAAATTCTCTGTGACCGCAGGTTCGGTGGAGGTGTCGGCCGGCTTCGTCCCGTCCGCCTTGGTGTCACCAATCGCTGTATCGACCTTGCCGCCGTCGACCGAAAAACTCAGGTCGCCCGTTGCGTCTGCCACCGCTGCCGCCCCGTCTGCCGCAGGGGCTGCCCCATCCTCGGGCGATCCGCAGCCCGCGCCAGCTGTCGCTAGCGCGCCCAGACCAAAAACCACCGCCAAACGTGACGCAATACCGCTTGTGATCATCCCTGTTTGCACGCCGAGCCCCGTGTGCGGCCGGTCGGCCGCTGGTTGCGCGATCGCCGCCGCCCGCAGGCGCCACGATCCAGGTCGCAACGTAGAAAAACCACGCTTTTTCGTCAACAGAGAACCCAGTGCCGCCGCCGCCACGGCTGCAACCCGCGCAGACGTGGCCAGGTGACGCCGCCGTGAACCAAGAATACAAGCACCTTCAAGCATCTACACGCCGATGGTCGCGACAACCCCATTACCAGCCTCCCTGTGATCACCGCGTCCGCACGTCCTCGCTGCGCGCGCCGCGAAGTTTTCCAACTTGACACATGCCGGTCGTGGCCGTACCATGCTGGCCGCTTCGCCGCTGTCGGGCCGCGCGCCCTCCGCAAGCGACGAAGCAACCTGAAACGAAAACCCGCCAAGGCAAGGTCAGCCCCACCGCTCTTTCGCAACTGCGGTCGGTCGCCAACTACAGCCTGACCCGTCGCCGCGCTCTCCCAGGGTGCGCCGGGGCGCCGCAACAAGCCCCCCAAAAGGGACTTGACGGCCTGGCGAAAATGGTTAGAATGCTGCCCCCGCGACGAGCCGCGGACGGTTCGCCCGTCTCGACGTCGCGCAGCAACAGCTTGGAACGGAACAGGTATCAACCTAGTCGCAGTGTGCACGCAGCCGCGGAGCGCAATTGCGACGTCTCCTGCCCAACTTGAAAAAGTTCGGCTGGACGGGGTTGACATCGAAATCGAACCGGCGCATCATGCGCCCCCCGCCGACGACCAGACAAGGTCGTTGGCTGCAACCGGGTCGCTGCGAGCGGACCGGAAGCCCAATCGGCGCCCTGAGCGCCGACCGGCGAGCAAGTCGCTCTTTGAAAACTGGATAGCAAGCCAAATACGCGAAGCGGGTCACAACAGTGTCGTGGGCCGGCAAGGACGCTCCAACTCGGAGAGGTCGTGTCGACGCCACGAAATATTTATCAGAGAGTTTGATC
>SXRM01000251.1 GCA_005792545.1 Pseudomonadota bacterium
CGGCGCTGTGCGGCCAGCTATGCATCCAGCCCGGCATGGCCAAGTGCACCTATGGCACCGGTGCGTTTTTGCTGATGCACACCGGCGACCAGCCAGTGCCGTCGCGGCACGGCCTATTGACCACAGTGGCGTGGCAGGTCGGCGACCGCTACGAGTATGCGCTTGAGGGCGCGGTGTTCATCGCCGGGGCTGCCGTCCAGTGGCTGCGCGACGGGCTGCAGATCCTGGAGAGCGCGCCTGACATCGAGCGGTTGGCGCAGAGCGTCCCCGACTCGGGCGGCGTGGTGTTCGTGCCGGCGCTGGTCGGGCTCGGCGCTCCGCACTGGAACCAGGCGGCCCGCGGGCTGATTTGCGGCATCACCCGCGGCACCACCCGGGCCCACCTGGCGCGGGCGACGCTCGACGGTATTGCCCTGTCGTGCGCCGATCTGCTGACCGCCATGGAAAAGGACCTCGGCCAGCGGCTGGCGCAGCTGCGGGTCGACGGCGGCGCGGCGTCCAACGACCTGCTGATGCAGACCCAGGCCGATCTCTTGCAGTGTCAGGTCGTGCGGCCGCTGGTCATCGAGACCACGGCGCTCGGCGCGGCCATTCTGGCCGGCGTCGGCATTGGCTGGTTCGGGTCGCTTCACGACGCCCAAGCCGCCTGGGGTCGCGACCGCGCTTTTGACCCCGGCCCTGCCGACGGTACCACCACACTGCGCGCCCAGTGGCAGGCCGCTCTGCCCAGAGCATAGGCAGCCATGACGGTACTCGACGTCGAACTCGGCCGCTGCCGGCTGCGCTCGTTCCGGCCCGGCGACGAAGCGGCACTGCAGCGCCACGCCGACAACTGGGAGATCGCGCGCTGGCTGCGCGACAGCTTTCCGCACCCCTACAGCGCCGACGCCGCCGCCCACTGGGTCGCCTACGCCAGCGGGCCGGGGCAGCCGTGGGTGGTGGCGATCGACGTCGATGGCGAGGTGGCGGGCTGCGTCGGGCTGACGCCAGGCACCGACGTCTTTGGTCGCAGCGCGGAGATCGGCTACTGGATCGGCGAGCCCTTCTGGGGTCGCGGTCTGGCGCCGCTCGCCGTCCAAGCGCTGGTCGACTGGACTTGGGCCAATACCCCGTTTGAGCGGTTGCACGCCGGCGTGTTCTCCGGCAACGAGCGCTCGGGCAAGGTGTTGCTGCGCTGCGGCTTCCACTTGGAGTCGGTGCGCGCGCGCGGCGTCTACAAGGCTGGCGCGGTGCTCGACGAGTGGGTCTACGTGTGCCTGCGACCATGACGCACATGTGACAAGCAAAGACCGCGACGGCGCCGAGCGGGTGCTATCCTTTCGGTGTGGCGGGCCTTGCATCAAAGGCGCGCCGCACCGCACTGGCGGAGCGCCCAGGCATGCCGGGGCTGCTCGACAGTCCAACTCAGCCACCGCGCCCGCAGGCCCGGCACCAAGTGTGCCGAAACAAGGAGTGCGCTATGTTGCCGGAATACTTGGTCATCAAACAAAAGCTGGAAGATCGCCTGGCCATCTTGCAGGGCCGGGTCACTGAACTCGAGGCGCACCTGCGCCAGGCCCACTTGCAGCCCGGTCGCGATTTTGAAGACATGGCCACCGACGCCGAAGACGACGAAGTCTATCAGCAGTTGGACGACAGCGGCCGTCAGGAAGTCAACGAGATCCTGGCCGCGCTGGCGCGCATGGATGCCGGCACCTACGGGCTGTGCGAGCGCACCGGTAACCGCATTCCGCTGCGGCGCTTGGAGGTGATTCCGACCGCGCGCTTTACGGTGCCGGTGCTGGATGAGGACAACTGACCAGCGTCAAGCGCCTTCGGATTCTATCCAGGTCGTGACGCCGTCCTGCCACGCTCGCAATTGGTCGGCGTGGTGGCACAAGCGGTCAAAGATCTCGCGGGCCAGCGGCTCATTGTAGGTGTGCACGCTCTGATTGCGGTCGTCCAATGCCCCCAACAGCGCCCGACCGGTGGCCTCGTCGACCATGCCACGCTCCCAACATGCCCGGATGACGGTCCGCGGCGAGGCCGCGTCCAAGTGCTCAACGTGGTGCAGTGCGGCCTGCGCATACTTCCACGTCGCCTCGAACGTGTACTCAAAGCGCTGAATCGAGGCGTCGCGCACGATGTCTGACTCTGGCAACGCCAGCGCGTCCAGCAACGTATGCAACGCCCTGCGCGCTACGTCGAACTTCAGGGCGACGCGATCCACAGCTGACCTTCGCGCCGGATGTTCTCAAGCAGCGGCATAGACGCGCGATGCAAGTCTACGACATCGATGCGGCGCAGGATCGGCGCTTCGTCGAAGGCGGCCCGCAGCGCGGTCAACGTGCCGTGGCCCAACTCTGCTGCTGTCTGCCCATCGCCAAGCACCTCGACTGCGATGTCGATGTCGCTGCGCAGCCTCGCGTCGCCCCGCGCCTGCGAGCCAAAAATCCACAGTTTCGCCGTCTTGCCTGCCAGCACTGCGCGTGCAGCAACTTCCGCGGCCGCGAGATCGGCGCGTGCGCCGTCGGCCATCCGTTCGGCGAAAGTCGTGGACATCGCGCAACCACTGGCGCAACTGCGCCGCGTGCCATGCTAAGGGTCCACTTGCGGTCAGGTCAAATCCGGTGGTGCCTGACGGCCGACGCGATGCCCGCGTTTGCCGCCCACCCGCCAACCCTGCTAGCCTGCCGCCGCCATGCGGCGATCGCTTGCCACCGACATCGCAACCTTGGGCCTGGCCTTGGCGGCTTTGGCCAGCTGTGGCCGCGAGGTCAAGCCGACCGAGCCGCCGGTGTCGGTCGAGGTCCACCTCAAAGTTGGCGGCGTGTTCACGGACAAGGCGGGGGCGCTGCGCGGCATCAGTGACCTCGCCCGCGACCCTAGCGGTGCCTTGTGGGTCATCCCAGAGCGGCTGGCGCTGCTGGCCAAGGCCGTGACCGCGACCGACGGAGCGCTGACGTGGCAGACCGTGGAGCTGCAGGGCAAGCCGTTGGAATTCGACGGTGAAAGCCTGACCTGGACCGGGCCGGACACCTTTGCCATCGGCACCGAAAAGCACCAGAAGAACCGCGCTAGCGACCGGGTGTTTCTGGGGCACCTCGAAGGCGGTAAGGCCGTCGTCGATGCCACCGTGGACATGCCGTACAGCCAGTGGGGCATCGCCGCCGACGACAACCGCGGCATCGAAGGCATCTGCTTTGCGCACGGCCAGCTGTGGGTGGGGGTCGAGCACGTCATCGACAACAACGGCCAGCGCTTCGCCCCGCTCGGCCGCTACAACCTGCAAACCAAAAACTGGACCGCGTTGAGGATTTTGCTGTCGAGCACCCAAGGCCGCATCTCGGCGCTGTCGTGCTTGCCGCAAGCCGACGGCAAGGTCGAGCTGTGGGCCATCGAGCGCTACTACGGCATTGTGCGGTGGCTGCGCATGCCGCTCGACAATGCTGCTACCGGTGACGTGGCGCCGTTCGTGCACGCCGATCTTGCAGTGGCGACGACACCGGTGGCTGCCAACATCCCCAACTTCGAAGGCATCGCCGCCGACCCCGCCGTGCCGGGCGACGTGTGGCTGACCAACGACAACGATTCGGGCGGCAACGTCGACGGACCGAATTTTCTGGTCCGCTTGACCCCAACAGGTGGCAAAGCGCCGCCGTGAACGAGGCATAGCTATGAAAATACTATGGATGCTTGCCGCCGCCGCCTTGGCCATCGGCATCGGAGCGCCTCGCGTGGCCTCCGCATGTGGTGGCTGTTTTTCGCCGCCCAGCGACGACAGCAAGCAGACGGTGGTCCAGAATGCCGAGCGCGTGCTGTTCTGGCGCAACGAGACCACCAAGACCAGCTACGTGTGGATCGAGGTCGTCTACGCAGGCCTCGCCAAAGACTTCGGCTGGGTGCTGCCGGTGCCCAAGCTGCCCAAAGTCGGCGTCGGCACGCAACTGGTCTTCGATGGGCTGGACCGCCGCATGGGTGCGCGCGCCGCGCTGCAGTCGGCGGCCCAGGAGAATTGCCGCGACCCGCGCAGTGGCTGCGAGCCTGTGATGGCCGGAGGCAGCGATGCCGCCGCGTTGGATGTCGGCAGCGCAGGCGCACCCAGGTGGGACTCCGGCGAGTGGGGCCCACCCAAGGTGCCCGGCGTGGACGTCCTCGACAGCGGCTTCACCGGGCCCTACGAATACGCCGTCATCAAGGGCAGCGACGCCGAAAAGCTCTACGAATGGCTGACCAAAGCAGGCTACGCCACTCCCGCCAAGGCCAAGCCGATCTTGCAGGTCCACGCGACCAAGGGCGACCTTTTCGTGGCCATCAAGCTACAAAACGGCCAGGGCATCCAGGCCATCCGGCCGGTGACGCTCGAGATGGCCGACGCAGAGCCGTGCGTGCCGCTGCGCCTGACCTCGATTGCCGCGCAATACGATATGACCGTCACGGTCACGGTCGCCGGTACTGGCCGCGCAGTCGTCAAGAATCACTTTGACGTCATCGTCAATCCGCTGCGGCTGACCCTACTGGACGTCAAGGAACCGACGCCGTGCCCGGCCGAGGCCCCGCCTGGCGCCAGCTGCCACCGGCCCAAGAACTACGGGCAAGTGCTCGCTGCCGCCATTGACGAGGCGCAGGGCCACGCCTTTGCGACGGAGGCTTCGCTGTCCGGTGCCGCCATTGGCAAGCTCAGTCCGCTGCAAGATCTGAACCTGCTGCCGCTGCAAGAGGCCAAATCGCTGCTCGCGGTCGCCAACTTCGTGGCGCAGACCGACCTGCCGCTGACGGGTGAAGTGATGTCTGCGCTACAGCCGGCCGTGGGCGCGGCCGGCCCGATTTTCATGCAGGCTACGCAGGCGGAGGCGTGGGGCGCGCTCAAAGCTTGTGCGAAATATTGGAATCTGACGGGCGCCGAGGACAGTTGTCCATCCGGCAAGCTGACGCTGTCTAAGGCCAAGCTGCTGACCATCCAGGCCGACGGCGTTGGCGTCGCCAAGTCGCTCAAAGAGGGCATCATCGACCCGCTGTTCGTGGTCGGCGACGCGCTTGGCAAGGCCACGCGGACCACGCGGTTGGTGCTGCGCATCTCGCCCGACGAGATGGACCGCGACCCGGTGTTTGCGTTCGCACCGTCGCTGCCGATGGTAGAGCCGGTGTGGAACGTGCAGCACAACCAGGTCTGCATCGACGGCTGGAACAACGGCGAACTGCGCACGCGCATGACCGTCAGCGGCCTGGGCTCGTGGCTGGTCGGCAGCACGTCGATCATCGATCCGCTGTTCGCGCCAACGCCGGCCGCGCTGATGGTGCTGGTACAAGAGGAGACGGGGGCGCCGATTCCGATTGGCGGCGGCGATCTTGCAGTGGTGGACGCGGCGATTGCTGGGGCACTGCCGGGTAAGCCGAGCTTGCCCAGTGGCCTCGTGCTCAAGCCCTACACCGCGTTTACCCCGCCGCCGTCGGCCAAGCCCGTCACCACGCTCGGCAAGTGGAAGCAGCCGCCCAATTGCGTGCCCAAGCCGGGCTGGCAAGACGGTCAGCTGCCGCCGAGCGGCCAGGCGCCCGACGCGATTGCCAGTGGTGGCGACACGGGATCCAGCGCTGACGCCGGTTCGACCGTTGGTCCGGATGTCACCGCCAGCCTCGACGTCAAGACCGGCGGCACCGCGACAACCGGCGGCGCCAGCAGCAGCGGTGGCGGCGGCTCGAGTTGCACCGCGGCCGGCTCCGGGTCGCTGTCCGGCTGGCTGGCCATGCTGGCGGTCGTCTGCGGTTTGCTGATCCGCCGCCGCTATTTGCGCAGCGGCATGCGGACTTTGTAGTACAGCTGCCGGCCCAAGCCCGACATCATCA
Organism: Pseudomonadota bacterium; assembly: GCA_005792545.1. Classification (GTDB taxonomy): domain Bacteria; phylum Myxococcota_A; class UBA9042; order UBA9042; family UBA9042; genus SXRM01. The sequence goes on from SXRM01000251.1 coordinate 5,824, forward strand.
CCTGCTTGGGGCGGCCCGCGGGCGCGGCCGTCGGCGTCGCCCCTTGCGCGGGCGCGGCGACGTCCAGAATCGGCACGAATTCGCCCTCGCCGCTTTGCACAACAAAGTGGACCGTCAGCTTCTTGGCTTCTTTGGTCGCGTCGACACCGGCGTCGTAGGCAAGCTTTTCCTGGGCGGCAAACCAGATGCCGACGCCGATGGCGGCCAGCACCAACACCATGATGACCTGCCGCTTGCGATCAGTCTTGACGGTGTCCAACCGCACCATCATCGAGAAATCTTGCAGCACCTGGCCGATTTGCACCCGCCGCATGCGCTGTTCCGCCACCCGTACCGCGGGGTCGGGTAGCGCGAACAGGTCCATGCCCTTGTTGTCGGTTCGCTCGAACCCGCTCGACTGTTGCCGGTGGGCCGGGCGGGCGGCGTCGGTTGGCGCCTGCGGATTGAGGCCAAACGCGGGCAGAGAGCTGACCTTGCCCTCCGCCGGCTTGGGCTGCGACGACGAGCTGGGCCGCCGCGCGTCCGACATCGGGATCTGACCCGAGGTGCTTTTGGCGTGCAAGGCATGGGCCGCCGCGACCTCCGGGTCCACGACCGTGGTGGTGGCGTCGCCGCGGCTCTTGGTGACAATCAGCCAGGTCTTGCAATTCGGGCAGCGCGTACGGGTGTCGTTGCTGGGGCCAAACGCCCGCGGCGAGATGTCGTAGGTCTTGTCGCACGAGGCGCAGGTGAACTGCATCGGTACCGGGTGACCGCGAGATCTTGGCGCGGCTCGGCGATGATGGCCGCAAAGGAACTACTGCGCAAGCAATTGGCAGGCGCGGGGCACGGTCAGTGGCCACCTGGGGTGTACGGCGTGCCGACTAGCGACTGTTGCGGTGCTTAACCACGGGGAGCGAATGCCCTGGGGGCCCAAGAATGGAGCCGCGAGTCGGCCGTCGAGGATGCGAGCTGGCGACCCACCCAGCTAGCGATGGTTTCAAGAAACGATGGTTTCCATCGTCTCTTGCAACCTACATGCTCTCGGTCGCCCCAGCGTAGAAGCCCTCGAGCACGTCTTTGTAGTTGCCCTCGACGACTTTGCGCTTGACCTTGAGGCTCTGGGTCAGCTCGCCGCCGTCCACGCTCAGGTCCTTGGGCAGAATCGCGAACCGCTTGACCGTCGAGTAGCTCGGCAGGTCGGCGTTGACGCCATCGAGCGCCGCCTGCACCACCGCCTTGAGCTCGGGGCTGACCAGGATTTCGCTGTACGACTTGCCGGTGATGCCCTGGGTCTGCGCCCATGGTCCAAGCTCCTCTTCGGGAAAGCCGACGAGCGCCGAGCAGAAGTTGCGGTTGTTGCCGTGGACCAGCACCGAGGCCGAGATCGGCAGCGCGACCTTGATCTTGCTCTCGATATGCGCCGGCGCCACGTACTTGCCGCCGCTGGTCTTGATGAGCTCCTTGATGCGGTCGGTGATCTTGAGGAACTCGCCGTCCATCTCGCCCTTGTCGCCGGTCTTGAGCCACCGCGTGCCCTCTTCGTCAACCCAGATGGTCTCGGCGGTCTGCTCGACCAGGCCCTTGTAACCCTGCATGACGCCGGGGCCAGCAATCAGGATCTCACCGGTGTCCGGCAAAATCTTTAGGCGCGTGCCGGGCACCGGCTGGCCGACCGTGCCGAACTTGTACTTGTCGGGGCGGTTGACGAAGCTGGCGGCGCTTGTTTCGGTCAGGCCATAGCCTTCCAGGATCAGGATGTCGGCGGCGTGGAAGAACTCGGCGATGTCGCGCGACAGCGGCGCCGACCCCGACACGAAGAAGCGGACCTTGCCGCCAAAGCGGGCCTTGAGCTTACTGAACACCAGCTTGTCGGCGATCTTGAACTTGAGTGCCAGCAGGCCGCCCGCATCCTGGCCGTTCTGGCGCAGCGCGGAGACCTGCTTGCCGACGCCGACTGCCCACTGAAAGATCTTGTACTTCAAGGGGCTGCCGCCCTTGGCGCCGGCGATGACCTTGTTGTAGACCTTCTCGAAGATGCGCGGCACCGCGGCGATGAACGTCGGTTGGATGACCGCGAGGTTCTCGACCAGCTTGTCGATGCGGCCGTCGATGGCGGTCGGAAAGCCGATGATGATCTGCGCGGCTTCAAGCACCTTGCCGAACGAGTGCGCCAGCGGCAGCCACAGGTACTGCAGGTCGCCTTCCTTGAGCAGGTCCATGTTCTTGAGCGCTTCGCCCTCGTAGACCCAGCACGCGTGCGTCAGCTCGACGCCCTTGTGCCGGCCAGTGGTGCCCGAGGTGTAAATCAGCGTCGCCAGGTCGCCGGCCTTGCATGCAGCCACGCCTGCCTCGTAAGCGCCGGGGTTGGCCGCGTTCCACTCACTGCCTTTGGCTTGCAGCTCGGCCAGCGTCATCACCCAGCCGTCGTGGCCGGCTTTGCCGTCGAGCGTGACCACATGGTGCAGCGCCGGCAGCTGCGCGCGCACCGAAGCCAGCTTTTCGACCTGCTTGTCGTCCTCGGCGAAGATGACCACCGACTCGGAGTCCTGCAGGATGTACTGCACTTCGTCGGGGGTGCTGGCCGGATAGACCGTGGTGGTGGCGCCACCGCCGCACAGGATGCCCAGGTCGCACAGCACCCACTCGATGCGGGTGCCGGCGACGATAGCGACGCGCTGCTGCGGCTCGACACCCAGCGCGCGCAGGCCGCAGGCGATGGCCTTGACCTTGTCGCCGGTCTGGCCCCAGGTCAGGTCGGCCCAGCCGGACCCAGACGGGTACCTGAAGGCCAGGTTGCCGGCCGACGACTTGCTGCGGGCCAAAAAGGCTTCGGGGATGGTCTGGTAGGTGGCGGCCATGGTGCAGTACCTCGAGATGCCGCGCAAGCGGCGGTTGCGGCTGGACCTGTGCCGGCGCAAGCGTAAGGCGGCGGCAAGGGTGCGAGCGGCGGTAGTGTAGGGCAGCTTGGTTGGGGCGGCAATGGGTTACGGCCACCCGGCAGCGCAATCGCAAGAGCCAGTTTCTGCGCCGGCAAGGCCCTCACCCTGCCGCTTCGCGGCTGTCCCTCTCCCAGCGGCTGGGAGAGGGACGTCATGAAATTACAAGAGAACCCCTCGCCCGCCTCGCGAAGCTGTTGCAAAACAGCCTCCAGCGCGGAACGCGCCGCGCCGGGGGGTGAGAAATCCGCAAGGATTTCGAGGGGGCCGCGCGGCGGTCCCCTCGAAAAAGGCAGCGCAGCGGACCTTTTTCAACAACCTCCGCGCGGGAGAGGGGTCGGCCGCAGGCCGGGGTGAGGGTCGAATCGACGAAGTTGTCGTTCTTGCGATAGCCCTGCGGCCACCCGGCCGGCCCCAGCGGCTCACGGCTGATTGGCAAAGCCGAAGCCCACGCGCAGGCCGGTGTAGGCGGTGCCGAACCACTCGTGGTGCACCAGGCCCGCCATCCAGCCAAACACATTCTTGCCCGGCGGCCCGACCTTGGCCCACACCAGGTGCGCGCCGAGCTCGAATTCGTCGGCGAACGAGCCGAGCGTCGCGCCCTTCTTGCGCTTGGTCTCGCCGAAGTGCCAAATCGGCCGTCCGTACGCCATCGCCGACAGGCCGTCGTTGATGGCATAGGTGGCGTGGGCCTCAACCGGCACGCCCCAGGCGGTCTCCATCTCGCCGCCGGTGATGCCGCTGCCGCGCACACCGGCAACCACGCCAATCGTCAGCCGCGGCGCGCGAATGCCAAAACCACCTGCCAGCGAGAAGTCCCAGTACCAGCCGTTGATCGCTTTGGCGACAGTCACGTCAAAAGCGGTTGCGTAAGAGGGTGTATTCATAACCACGAAGCGATGGGATGCCAGTCCGGTCGCCAGTGGAGTCGGGCTGCGCTGTAGTTACCGAGCTGGCGCTGGCCTCTGGCGCTGTGTGCACCTGTGCGCTCGCATTGTCCCTGAAGTTGC
>SXRM01000252.1 GCA_005792545.1 Pseudomonadota bacterium
ATCATCACAAGGGAAAAATAGCCCGGCGCAGGCCGGGCTTCGTACAGCAAGCCTGCGGCTTTAGCCGCCGGGTCCAACCTGAACGCCATGCGTATTCACTGGTTCCACGCGCCTCGCCGTAGACCCCAAAGCGCGATCCGCGCCCCGCGCCCGCGGCAATCCTTGCCACAGCCTTGTCACGCTTGTACGCTGCTTGGCCAGACGGGCTGATCATCCGGCCCGCCACGGACGCGGACACGGCTGGTGAGGCCTGATCTGGAGCCACCATGCGCAAGTTGGCCGTTATCGGCTTCACCCTGGTCCTGTCTGCCTGTGTTTCTAGCGCGCCTTCCGGCGGCGGCGGCGCAAGTGCCGGGACCGATGCCGCGACTGAAACAGGAGCTTCCGATACCGCAGCAGCCGAGGCATCACCCGCAGACGTCGGTGCAGCAAGCGCAGATGGCGCCTCGACCGCCGCAGATGGCGGCGCCGAAATAACGGCAGACAGCAGCAGCGTCGCCGACGCCCCGGCTGCACCCGCATGCAAAGCTACCGCCACCGCCAAGAACAAAGCAGGCGACAAGTCGGCCGACCTTTGCGACGTCGCCCTGACCGTGAAATCCGGCCAGGAGTTTGCAGCCAACGTCAAAGTCAGTGACGCCGTCGGCGGCGGGCCAGTCGAGGCGCTGCAGTTCAAGGTGTCGTTCATCCACGTCGGCATGGGTCACGGCGGCAGCAAAGTGCCAGGGGTCGAAGAGGTAGGCGGCGGGCTCTACAAGGTCACGGGCCTCAAGCCGAGCATGGGCGGCAACTGGCGCATGACGCTGACGGCTGGAGTCGACGCGTTCGCCTTCGACTTCAAAGTCAACTGACGGAGGCGACCATGCAGGACCTCCGCTTCCGGTGCCTTCCCGCACTGTTGACCGTTGCCTGGATCGCCGGTTGTTCCAACAGCGAGCACACGGTCAGCGACGCAACCGATGCCCATGGCTCGACCGATTCAGGCCACACGGAACCCAAGCTGACCTGGGAGCAGGTCGCCCTCGGCTGCGCTCCGATGGGCTCTGGCGAATCCGCGCACGTGATGTGCAACCACGGCCACAGCCTGAGCCTGCACAACGACGACCTGTGGTCGCGCCGGCTCTATTTGCTTGCCCATGGCCACAAGGATCCGCACGAACTTGATCTGATGCACGCGATGAACGGCTTGCCGCCGCCGCTCACGCCCATCCTCAAGGCCAGGGTAGGCGAACGCGTGCGGTTGCGGGTCGTTTCGTATGGCCCGCTCTTTCACACCTTCCATGTGCACGGCCACGTGTGGAACGAGACCGGCAAGCGCAAGGACGTGCAGACCATGGGGCCGGCTGAGGTCTACGACGCCGCCGAATTCTTCGCTGGCGCTGGCGCGGACGACCCGGCGGAGCGATCCGGCCCGGGCGATTGGATGTACCACTGCCACGTCGAGACTCATGCTGCCACCGGCATGTGGGGCGTGTTCCGGGTGCTGGAACCCAAGACCAGTGATCTGCCTGGGCCTGACGGCCGCTACCCGACCGAGGTGCCGCTGCCGCTCGGTGCGTCGGGCACGACCATCGATGTCTACGTTGTGGCCGCTGAAGTACCGTTGTCGATCGCGCGGTTGTTCAGCCCCGCAACCAAGACCCTCGATCTGGTCGAACGGCTGACGCGCATCTACGTGCCGCAGCCGGACGAGGTGACTTTTCTGGCGGCAACCACGAGCTCGGTCCGCAAGCAACTGGCGGACAAGAAGGAGTCGTGGACACCCTGGATTCTGTCGCTGCGCCAGGGCACCAAGGTCCGCGTCCACCTGCGCAATGTCATGCCAGGCATTCCTGTTTCGCTGCACCCGCATGGGGTCGCGTACGACAACAAGAATGACGGCACCCTGCCGCAAAACGTCGCCACCCAAGGTGGCCCACCGGTGGTCTACGAATGGCGCGCGGACACGCCCGGCACTTGGCCGTTGCACGACCACACCAAGATCATCGAGAATCTGGGCCGCGGGCTGTTTGCAGCTATCGTGGTCAAGTCGCCGGCCGAAGAGCAGAAGCTGCAGCGCGACTACCTCGTGTTCATGCACGACTTCGACATGGACTGGGTGATGGGCAGCGAAGAGCCCGGCGGCTCGGGACACTGACCCCACCTCGGTTGAGACCGTTGATCGTACACCAAATTCTCGGCCGACGGCGGTCTTTGGCCGGGTGGCCGACCGCGCGCAACGGGGCTACCATCGCCCCATGAACGCGCAACAGCCAGGCCCGCTGCATCCCGCCATCGCCCGCTGGTTCGCGCAGCGTCACGGTCCCCCTACACCGGTGCAAGGCGCGGCCTGGCCGGCGATCGCACAGGGCGACCACGTGCTGGCAACGGCGCCAACGGGCAGCGGCAAGACCCTGGCGGCCACGCTGATGGCTTTGCAGGCGCTTCTGACCGGGCGCTGGCCTGCGGGCGAATTGAGCGTTCTGTACGTGTCCCCGCTCAAGGCCTTGTCGGCGGACGTGCAGCGCAACCTGCTGGCGCCGCTGGATGAGCTTGTTGCTTTCCTGCGCCAAAGCGGCGTGCCGGCGCCGACCGTGCGCGTGGCGCTACGGACTGGCGACACTGCCCAGCGCGACCGCGCCGCGGTGCTGCGGTCTCCGCCGGAAGTTCTGGTCACGACGCCGGAAAGTCTTCACATTCTTTTGGTCTCGGCATCGGGCCGGCGCATGCTCGCCAACGTCCGCCTGTGCATCCTCGATGAAATCCACGCCGTTGCGGGCAACCACCGTGGCACACTGCTCATGGCCGCGGTGGAGGAACTGACTCGCATCGCCGGGCCGGTGCAGCGCGTGGCGCTGTCTGCCACGGTGCGGCCGCTGGAACTGGTCGCGCGGTTCGTCGGCGGTTGGGAAGGCCATGGCGACGAACGAATCGCGCGGCCGGTCACGATTCTGGCGCCTGCCGCCGACAAGTTCTTTGATCTTGAGGTCATCGACGCCGAGATGGACGGCGACGACCCCAACGCGCCGCGGCCAAACGGCGACGACGGCGGCTTCTGGCCTGCAGCGGCGCGGACGTTGCGCAAGGGCGTCGCCGCTCGCAACAGTACCTTGCTGTTCACCTCAAGCCGGCGAACGTCCGAGCGCCTGGCTCGCGAGCTCAACGAAGGTCAGCAGGTGCCGCTGGCTTGGGCCCACCACGGTTCGCTCGCGCAAGAGCTGCGGCGGACGGTCGAGGCGCGACTCAAGGCCGGAGAATTGCAGGCAGTGTGCGCAACGTCGTCGCTCGAGCTGGGCATCGACGTCGGCGCCATCGATGAAGTCGTGCTGGTCGGAGCGCCGCGCTCGGTGGCAAGCGCGCTGCAGCGCGTCGGCCGGGCAGGGCACCAGGTCGGCGCAACCAGTACGGGGCGCCTGTTGCCGATGTTCGGTCGCGACATTTTGCGCTGTGCGGTGCTTGTCGACCTGATGCAGGCGGGGGTGCTGGAACCCATTGCAATCCCGCGGTTTCCAGCCGATGTGCTGGCCCAGGTAATCTTGGCGCGCACCGCCGCCCAACCGTGGACTGCGGATGCACTTTTCGACCACCTGCGCGCGGTAGACTCCTTTGCCGAGTTGCCGCGCTCGCTGTTCGACGCCGTGGTGCAGATGCTGGCTGGGCGGTGGGCGGGCCTGCGGGTGCGCGAATTGCAGCCGCGCCTCGACTTGCATCCCGATGGGCGGCTGGTGGTGCGCAAGGGCGTGGCGACCCTGGTCATCCGCTCAGGTGGCGTCATTGCTGACCGCGGCTACTTCAAGCTGGTGGTGCACGGTTCGGGCACACCGATAGGCGAGCTGGATGAGGAGTTTGTGTGGGAGCGCCGCACCGGCGACGTGTTCGCCATTGGCGCGCAGGCGTGGCAGGTGGTCGAAAAGACCCACGACACCGTGCGGGTCGCCCCAGGTCGTCGCGGGGCTGCGATGGCCCCGTTCTGGCGCGCCGATCCCGACGACCGCGGGCCCCTGCTGTCCGAGGCAACGCTGGACTGGCTGGCCGCGCTGGAACCGTGGATCGATCGCCCGGAGCTCGCTCAGCACCTCACGGACCGCGGTACCCATAGCCCTGCGGCGGTGCGTACACTTGTCAGTTTGTTGCGCGATGTGCACCGGGCCTTGGGGGCGGTGCCGACCCGCGACCGCGTCGTCATCGAGCTGTGCAAGCCGCCTGAGCAGACCGCAACCATTGCGCTTTTGCACCTGGGATGGGGCGGCGTGGTGCTGCGGCCGCTGAGCCTGGCCCTAAGGGCATGGCTGCTGCAAAGGACCGGTACGCCGTGGCAGATCCAGTCGGGCGATGACTGCGTGCTCGTGCGGGTGCCGGACGGCCACGACATTGAGCAACTGCTGAGCGAATTTCTGGACCAGCCGCTGGAACCCTGGCTGCGTGCAGGGCTCTTGGATTCCGCGACGCTGGGCTTGCGGTTTCGGTTCGCCGTGGGAACGGCGCTGGTGATTCCGCGGTCCGTCGCAGGAAGGCGCACGCCACTGTTCCAGACACGTGAACGCTGTAAGCAGCTGCTGGTGGCTGTTTCGGCCGATCCGACGTTTCCTTTGCTGCAGGACGCCATGCGGACCTGCCTGCAAGAGCAGTTTGACCTTCCGCGCCTGCAGTCCTGGCTCGATCGCTGGCACAGTGGGCAGCTTGAGGTACGCGTCGTGCGCACCGCGCGGCCCAGTGCACTCGCGGATGGTGTGGTGTTCTTGTCCGAAGGCGAGCTCATCTACGAGAGCGATCGCCCCGATGCCGCGCCGCCATCCGACCAGGCCACATCGGCCGCCAATGGTCTGCCGATGTTGCCGGCTGGGGTGGTCAGGGAGTTGCTCGCGCGGCGCCAGCGCACCGATCCCGCCTGGGCGCCGGAAAGCGCCGACGAACTGCGTGACTTGCTGGCAGAGCTATCGCCGCTGAGCGACCAAGAGTGGACCGCGGTCGTTGCGGCCGCCGGTGCCGCGAGATCGCCGCACCCGATCGCGCTGACCGCCGAGTTGGATGCCACGACCATCGTGCTGCCTTGGGGCGCGCGCGCCGCGTCTTGCGAGGCCGCCATCGTCACTGCCGCGGCTGCCGGCCAGTTGTCGGAGCACGGCCAACGCGCGTACTTGCTGCGGTGGTTTGCCGGTCGGGGGCCTGTCACCCAGCAGCAAGCCGCGAAGACGCTCGGCTTCGGCGTCGGGCAACTGGACCAGGCGCTGGCCCCTCTTTTCGCCGACGGTCTGCTGCTGCGTCCCGTGCAGGTGGCTGGCGATGCCACAGCTTGTGTGTGTGACCGGGCGTTCGTGGATCTGTGCCTGAGGCGGCGCAGATCGCTCGACCGATCGCGGGTCCAGTCGGTGTCTGCGGACGATCTGGTGCTGCTGCGGGCGCATCGCCACGGGCTGCTCGATCGCGGGCGAGGACCGGTCGCCGTGGCGCGAGCGCTCGAGCTGATGCAGGGCCACCCCGTAGACCTCGGGCTGGTCGAGTCGGCGCTGTTGCCCGCGCGCATCGCCGACTATCGGCCGGCCGACCTCGACGCGGCGCTGGCAGACCATGGCCTACTGTGGCGCGGTACCGGCGATGCCGATCGGCCGCAGGTCTGGTTCGCGCCCGCCGAGGCCGTCGACGATTGGGTGCCCGCATTGGCTGCCGCCGACCTGCCCGCATTGGCCTGGTTTGCTGATCCAGATGCCGCTTATGCCGCCGATGTTCTGCTGCGCAAGGTCGGCTTTGATCGCGCGCTGTTGACCCGGCAGCTGTTCGAAGTGGTCTGGGCCGGCCAGGTAGCCTGCCAGGGCTTCAACAGCCTGCGCAAAGGGCTGCTGCACGGCTTCGCGCCGCCACCCGGCTCGGGTCGGCCGCTGGGCACAGGCCGCGGTATGGCGGCGCCGTCGCTCTTGCCGTGGCAGGGACCGTGGCAGCGTGCGCCCGCAGTCGACCTGGGCGACTCCGTAGCCGCCGCTGAAGCCGCGACACGCCGCGCGCTCGCCGTCGTGCAGCGATTGGGCGTTGCGCACCGGTCCCTGTGGCCGGATGACCTTGCTGGTTGCGGTTGGCGCGACTTGTGGCCGGCATTGCGTCGCTTGGACTGGTCCGCTCAGCTGGTGGCGGGGCCGTGGGTAGCCGACTGGCAAGGCTTGCAACTGGCGCCAGGTGATTTTGCCGATCGCCTTCATGCTGCCCAAGCTCTCCGCCAACGGCTGTGGTGGGTTCACAGCTGCGATCCGGCAGCGCCCCAAACCGGCATCGCCGGCTGGTCCGGGCTTGCCCTTCTGCCTGTGCGAGCGCCGGGTACGTGGCTGGCGCTGCGCGGCAGTCAGCTGGTCGCGGTCGCCCGGCGCGAGGGTCGCGACCTGCAATTCCTGGTGCCGGCCGAGGATGCGGACTTGCCAGCGATCGCAGCGGTCGCATTGGAGCGCGCGCGCAGGCCAGGCGCAGCGACGCTGCAGGTCGACACGATTAACGGCATCGCAGCCGCCCGCTCGCCCTACCGCGCAGCACTGGCCCCGCTGGGTCTGGTCGCCGACCACAAGGGCTTGCAAGCCGTCTGACCGCCTTTGCCGCCCCGGCCATTTCTGCTACACAGGTCGCCCCTGCGCACTTCCGCCCCTCAGCCCACCCCGCACCAGCCCGATGATCAACCACTACCTGCCGATTCTGCGCGAATGCGAGCCGTTCTTGATCGCGCACCACGACGTTCGGCTTCAGCTCAACCTGGCGCCGGGCGGCATGCCAATTCCGCCGGACAACGTGCTACATCCGCAGCACATGGCCAACGGCCGCTTCCTTGAGTTGCTGGCGCGCCTCGACGGCCTGACCTTTGGCCCCTTCGGCATGCACATGCCGAGCTGGGTGTTTTACGACTGCGCGGTCATGCCAGGCGCTGTATTTGGGCTAGCCATGCGCGCGCACCGGGTGCCTGAGTGGGCACGCGAGAGCCTGGGGTTGCCGTCCGACTACCAGGGGCTGGTGCCCATGTCGCAGTTCATCGCCATACCCGTGCTGTCGGGCTTTGCCAGCGGTGCCGCAGTGCCGACGACGTGGCTGATGTACACCCTGGAGTCGATGAACGAGATCTCGCCCGGCATCGCGCCCCACGGGCTGCTCGAATTTACGCTGTGGATGGGCCTGCAAGTCTTTCCGATTCAAGAGTTGCAGGGCACGGTGCAGTGGCGGTCGCCCAAGCTCGCCACGTTTGCGCATCTGGGTCCGCTCGACCTGATGACCGCACTGACGCCCGCGCACTCGCTGCCGCGCACCTTGACCTTCAAGATGCACTTACGCGATCTGCACTTGCAGAGCGTGCTCCTGGCTCCGCGCGCCCATCCAGAAGCGCCGCCGCCCAATGCGCTGTTGGACGTCGATGACGAGGAAGCGCTGCGCCAACTTCAACTCGATTTGGAAGCTGGACACCGCGTTCAGGTCGTCGGCCCACCCATGGCGGTCGGTTGTCATGTGCGCGTGCCGGTGTTCCGGTCGCCACCGTCGCCGCTTTGACAGCAACCCCCAACCGCTGCTGGAACTGCCATGGCCCTGCCGTTTGCCATCAAGGGCGACCACCTGCTGCGCGAGCTGGTGCCCTACGTCGTCGCCACGCCGGCCAACCTGCCGCTGCTCGACCTGTCGCCGTTCGGACTACACACACCGGCCGAGAACATTCTCGATCCGCTGCGCCTGCAGTCGGCTACGTTCTTGGATCTGCTGCACAAGCTCGATGGCCTGACTTTTGGGCCCGAGGGCATGCCGATGCCCAAGTGGGTGTTCTACGACTGCTCGGAACTGCCAGGTGCCATCTACGGCCTTGCCCGTCCGGCGGCCACGGTGTGGCCCAAAGTGCGCGAGCTGTTTCAAATCCCGGACGATTACCAGGGCCTTGTGCCCGTATCGATGTATGTCGCTATCCCGATGCCGCAGCCCGGCGTGTGGTTCGGCCACAACTTGTCGTCGCTCGCTCCGGTGTTCCGGCGTTTGGAACTGGTCCCCGACCTGGACCTCGCCGGGCTTGGCTCGCTGACCAAGGGGCTGGCGCTTAAGTGCTTTCGTGTTCAGCAGTTCTGGGGCGCGACGCAGTGGCTGTCGAAAGCGCTGTACATCCACGCCAAGTTCGGTCCGCTAGCGCTGCAAACGGCCTACACCCCTGCGCACTCTGAGCATGAGACGCTGACCTACGGTTTTCGCTGTACGGACGAGGCCTTGCGCGCATCCATGGGCGACCCAGAGATCGAACTGGTGCGGCCCGCAGTGCAAGAGTGGATCGACGGCCGCGACGTCGCCAGGCTCAAGGCGCTGCAAGTCAGCATCGAGGCCGGCGACTCGTGGTGCATCCCGGCTTCGCCGCGGCCTGTTGGCGACGCGATGCTGGTGCCCGTGTCCCGACTGTAAGCCGGGCGGGGCATGTCGCGGCGGTTGCGCGCTGCGATGCCCGTCCTACACTATCGCCCCGCTGCATTGCGCGCGGACCATCACCAAGGAGACGGCCATGGCCGGCAACAACACTGCGACCTTTACCGACAGCAACTTCCAGACTGAAGTGCTGCAAAGCGAAAAGCCAGTCCTAGTGGACTTCTGGGCCGTGTGGTGCGGTCCGTGCCGGATGGTCGGCCCCATCGTTGATCAACTCGCCGATGAGTACGCCGGCCGCGCCAAGATTGGCAAAGTCGACGTCGACAGCAACCAGCGCATCGCCGCCAACTACCAGATTTCGTCCATCCCGACCTTGAGGGTGTTCAAGGGCGGCCAGGTGGTTGAGCAGGTGCTCGGCGCTCAGCCCAAGCAGCGCATCGCCGCGTTGCTCGATCGCCACGTCTAGGCCAGAAGCCAGACCTCAGCCGCGCTGCGCGCGCCCAGGTGCTCCATGGATCGCAAAGTTGGTTTCGCACTGCTCGGCGTGCTCGCCCTGGTCACTGCTTATTTCCTGATCTCGGGGCTGTCTGGCGGCCCTGCGCCCTCCACGGCCGCCAAAGGCGAAGCCACCGCCAAGGACGATGAGCCTGCCGGCGGCACAGGCTCCGCGCAGGCGCCCGTCATCAAGAAAGAGCAGGCGATCGGCGACCAGGCGGCGCCCGACGCAGCCAGCCTGGCGCTGCCTGGGCAGTTGCCTGCGCTCAAGGGCGTGCAAGGCGGCGCGGCTGGCGGTCCAGTTGCGGGTCCCGTCACGCCGCACGGGCAACTGGAACTCGAAGGCGACGTCAAAGAGGAAGACGCCGAGGCCGCGATCAAGGCGATGTGGCCTGCGATCAAAGACTGCTACGTCGAATTGCGGCAGCGCGCGCCCCAGGCACGCGGCCGCATGCTGATGACCTTCAAAGTGCGCCCCGCCGAAGCGAACCAGGCGGCGACCGGCGAAATGTTCCTCAAGGAGACGCAGTTTACCGATCCCAAGTACCTGACTTGCGTCCGCGCCGCCATCGACAACGCCCGGTTCGCGGTGAGCAAGAACCTGAATGGCTCGGTCACGGTGCCGCTGTTCCTCGCACCCCAAGACGCGGGCGAAGCGGCCGCGCCGTAGCGCACCTCACACGCTGGTCGCCGCCCAAAAGCCCAGCCACCCGCCGGCGAAACAGGCTGCCAGCGTCAACAGCACATATCCGGCAAAGGCAGCCCATTGGTTGCCGAGCGCCAGGCTCAGCAACTCAGCGTTGAACGTCGAGTAGGTGGTAAAACCGCCCAAGAAGCCTGTCGTCAGGCCCAGGTACACGGGCGGGGCCAGATCGCGGGTGTGCTGCAGGCCGAACAGGTAGCCAAACGCCGCGCTGCCCGTCAGGTTGACCAGGAACGTCGCCAACGGGAGCCCAGCCGGCTGTACGCCTGCAAGCACAACGCCGAGGCCATAGCGCGCAACACCGCCGAACGCGCTGCCCAGCCCGACCGCTAGGACCTTATTCACGGTCGTGGACGCGCGCTTAACCGTTCGGGCACAGCACGAAAAAGCACCGCGCTGTGTCGCCGAATAGCCCACAGGTGTCGCACCAGCAACTGGTGTAGTCCTCGCCCTTGACGTAGATGCACTTGTCGGTGCTCTTGCCCGCGCACTTGCTGGCGGCGCACTCGGGCCTGGGCTCGGTGCACTTAGATGCGTTGCACCAGCAATCGGGGGCGTGGTTCGGCATCTTCTGGCAGCCGCACCACGACGGCGGCGGCGTGTTCACAAACACGCAGTCGTCTAGCTCGTCGCACTTGGCGCTGTTTTCGAGGCCGGCATCCTTGCAGAGGTATTCGGGGCACTTCTTTTGATCCGGTTTGCACGCTTCGCCACAAAAGCACTTGGGCTTGCTGTTCGGACACAGACTGGGGTCGCACTTGGGCGTCTTGCTGGCGGGGCACTTGTCGCCGCAGTAGCACTTGCCCAGCGACGGGCACTTGCCCAAGAACGCGCAGTCCTTGTCCAGCGCCTTGAAGCCTTCATTGATCGCGCTGCCCGCGCACGTCGCCACTGGCGGCGGGCCGCCGTCCGTCGAAGTCTGCAGGTCGCTCGCTGCGGCGCCGTCGCTGCCTATCGCCACATCCGAGGCCTTGCCGGCGCCCGTCACTGACGGGGTGGTGCCACCTTCGCCGCAACCCGCGAGCACTGCGGCCACCACGGCGGCTGCCCAAATCGACCGAAAACCGTACATTGCAAGCCCAATGCGCGCGTGCGGCCGACGCGCGGGCGCAGCGTACACGGCCAAGGCGGGGCATTCAACCGGTGGGCATCGCCCGCTTGCCCGAGCCCGTCACGATTTGGCAAGATGCGCGGTCACATGCGACGTTGGCCGTCGCGCACCTAGAGGGTGACCGATGTTGCACCGAACCTTGCTATGCGTCCTTGCCGTGACCGCCGTTGGTTGCCAGGGAACTGAGGTTGCGCCCGCTGTGGTGGGCAATGTGGGCAGTGCCGACGCGCAGACGGCCGATGGCCAACTGGGGGATGGTACGGCGCCAAGTAGTGATGCAGCGGTCGCGGGCGATGGCAGCGCGGGGACCGGCGGTGACACCGCAGTTGCTGGCGACGCCGCCGTGCAGCCAACCGACGCCGTGCGCATCCCGGCCGACGCGGTGGTTGCCGATAGTGGGTCGACGTTGGTCGACGTAGCACAGCCACCCGCTGACACCGCGCAACCAGCCGTGGACGGCGTGGTCACGCCCGATATCGCGCAAGATGCGCCCCAACCTGACGGCGCCGTCGCCAAGTACCAGATGTGCAGCCAGTTGCTGACCTGCGTCTGGGTCGCCTGTGGCAGCAGCGCGGACCCCAATTGCGCGGCGCCGTGCCTTTCCGTAGCGTCGCCGTTGGCAGCTGCCGGTGTCGCACCGTACCTGAACTGCGCGAAAAATAACTGCATCAACTCAGCCTGCGCCAAGGACCCCAGCCCCAAGTGCATCGGCGATTGCATCGGCTCCAAGTGCATGATGGCGGCGATCGCGTGTGGCGCCGACGGCAAGTACGGCCCTGAACCGTGCCCGAGCGCGTTCGGGTGCCTGGAAGCTTGCAAGGACAAGGGCACCGAGTGTTCCTACGGTTGCTATGCCAAGCTGAGCAAGGCCGCGCAGGCACAAATGGACGCTTTGTTCACCTGTGCGGCCGCTGCGGGCGACAAGGACGCGTTTGCCGCATGCCCGGCGCAGGCCTTGACCTGCATCGCCAGCGGCAAGACCGGGTCTGGCGGCTGCACCTCGTTGTTCGTCTGCATGGACAGCTGCAACGCCTTGCCCGAAGCGGCCAAGGTCGGCTGCCTGGGCACCTGCTGGGGCAACGCCACGCCCAGCGCGCAGACCCAATGGATCGAGATCAGCAAGTGCATGCAAGCGCCAGCGGTGCCTTGCGGCCAGACCTTTGCGACCTGCGCCGAGCCCAAAGGCACCAAGACCTGCCTTGACGCCTTGGGTTGCTGGGACACCTGCGACAAGGCCCAAAAGAAGGCTGACTGTCACCTGGGCTGCCTCGCCGCCGCCTCGCCTGTCGAAGCGACCAAGGCGGGCAACCTGTTGGTGTGCATGGGCGCCAAGTGCGGCGACTGCAAGGGCGACAAGACCTGCGAAGATCAATGCGCAAAGTCGACGTGCAAACCCGAGTTTGAGGCCTGCCTCAAGTAGCGGCGCCAAGACGCTTGGCACTGGGGCGGTAGCGCCTTGGACAGAACCTTGGCTCCAAGATGCACGCCCTCGTTCGTTGCCAACCGCGGGCGCTGGTTGTCGTTTTCGCGGATTCGCCTTGCACTGGACGGCAACAACAGGTACCATCTGCCGCCCCGCGGCCGGCGGGTCGCCCAGTTTTGCAGACTTTCAATATTTACCGACGGTTGTGGATCGCCAGGCGATCATTCCGCGCCCCGGTAACACACCTCCACGCCAACAGGCGTGGGCAATCGCTGCGAGGTCGCCATGTCCCGTGGGTCGCCAAACGTGTTTTCCCTTGTTGCACACGGATTTGCCGGTGTTGCGGCGCTCTCGCTTGCAGCGTGCGTGGGTGGCGGAAGCGGTGGCGGTGGCGGCGGTGGCGGCGGTGGACCGACGGTCGTCACAGCCGGCAAGGACGGCGACCAGTGCAATCCCACACTGTCGACCGGCGGTTGCAACGCTCAGAAGCCGATGGTGTGCACCAAGGACACCGATCCGGCCAACGGGGCGCAAATCCAAACCCGAGCGCCCATTCTTTTTTAGGTTTGTAATTTCAAGCCATTGGCTAGCGGCCTTGGCGGCGCATCGACCGCCTGGCGGAAACTTTCATCCCAGGTATCCGACGCCCATGCACAACGCAGCC
>SXRM01000253.1 GCA_005792545.1 Pseudomonadota bacterium
CGCGGCAGTCGGCGCGCGCGGTAGTGCCGACCCTGATGGTGCAGCTGCTGTCTGGTCGGCCCGTGATCAAGGTTGGCAGCCTGGACCCTCAACGCGACCTGAATTTCGTCAGCGACACGGTCGAAGGCTTTTTGCGGATTGCGCAGTGCGACGCTGCACTGGGCCGGGTCGTCAACGTCGGATCCGGGCAGACCCATAGCATCGGCGACATCTTGGAGCGCGTGTTCGGAATCGCCGGGCGAAGGGCCGAGATTCTGTGCCAAGCGGATCGAGTGCGCCCCGCGGCCAGCGAGGTGCAGCTGTTGCTAGCGGACACGCAACTGGCTGCGCAGCTTTTCGACTACGCGCCCACGGTGAGCTTTGATGAGGGCCTGCGGCGCACTTGGGACTGGCTGGCGGCGCACCTCGACCGCTATCGAGCCGACGTCTATTCCATCTGATCGCGCAACCTTGACCTGCTGCCCTGCGCCGCGCTAGGGTTGTCGCTCGCAACCCCTGAAACGCTGGTGCCGTGCCCCGCATCGAATCGCAGATCAATCCAAAGTCCGCTGATTTTGGACGCAACCGTGACCACATGCGCGGCTTGCTCGACCAGTTGGCGGCGCGACTCGAGGCTGCTCGCAACGCTGGTGGGCCCAAAGCTGCGCAAAAACTGGCCCAACGCGGCAAGCTGAGCCCGCGCGAGCGCGTCGAACGCTTGCTGGACCGCGACGGCGAATTCCTGGAGCTGTCGCCGCTGGCCGCGTACGGGCATTACGACGACGAGGCGCCGGGCGCCGGCACCATCAACGGCATCGGTCGGGTGTCCGGGCGACTGGTGATGATTGGCGCCAGCGATACCCGGGTCAAAGGCGGCGCCGTCTATCCGCTAGGCGCCGACAAAATGATTCGCGCGCAGACCATCGCCCGCGAAAACGGCCTGCCGTCGATCAGCCTCGTCGAGTCGGCCGGCGCCAACTTGCTGTACCAGGCAGAACTGTTCGCACCAGGGCAGCGCGGCGGCCGCGGCTTTTGCAATCAGGCCCGGATGAGCGCAATGGGGTTGCCGCAAATAGCGATCGTGTTCGGCAACGCCACCGCTGGCGGCGCCTACGTACCCGGGATGAGCGACTACACGGTCATGGTGCGCAATCAGGCCAAGGTATTCCTCGCTGGGCCGCCGCTGGTTAAGGCCGCAACCGGCGCTGATACCGACGACGAAACGCTGGGCGGCGCCGAGATGCACCACACCCAAAGCGGGCTGTGCGACTACCTGGCAGACGACGACGCCCACGCGCTGCGCATCGGCCGCCAGATCGTGGCCAACCTGTCGCGGCCGACCCACGCCATCGCCCGCGATACCCCGGTCGCGCCGGCCTACGACCCCGAAGAACTGCTTGGCATCGTGCCGCCGGACCTCAAGATTCCGTTCGACATCCGTCAGGTGTTGGCCCGGGTGGTGGATGCCAGTGAATTCGATGAGTTTCGCCCGGGTTTCGGCGCCACGCTGGTTTGCGGGTTTGCGCGCATCGAGGGTTTTCTGGTCGGCGTGCTCGGCAACAATGGGCCGCTGTTTTCCGAGAGCGCGCTCAAGGCCACCCATTTCATTCAGCTGTGCTGCCAAAAGCGCGTGCCTATCGTGTACTTGCAGAACATCACGGGCTTTATGGTCGGCGTCGACGCTGAGCGCAAGGGCATCGTCAAAGACGGCGCCAAAATGGTGCACGCGGTGGCGACAGCGAGCGTGCCTCAGTTCACCGTGCTCGTTGGCGGCTCATTCGGCGCAGGCAACTACGGCATGTGCGGCCGGGCCTACGACCCTCGGCTGCTACTGACGTGGCCCAGTTCGCGCATTGCGGTGATGGGCGGGGACCAGGCGGCGCGGGTGATGCGCATTGTCCAGGAAGAGGCGATGCGCAAGCTTGGCGTCCAAGCCGACAGCGATGAACTGGCGGCCATGGAGGCTGCGGTCAAGGAAGAATTCCTGCGGCAGTCCGACCCTTACTACGCGACGGCCCAGCTTTGGGACGACGGCATCATCGACCCCCGCCATACCCGTCAGGCGTTGGCAGTCGGACTGCAAGCCGCCTGGCAGCGCGACCTCTCGACCACCGCGCCGGCCTTCGGCGTGTTTCGCTTGTAGGCCTGGGAACCCAAGATGGCAACCATTGGGCGCCTGCTCATCGCCAACCGCGGCGAAATCGCCTGCCGCATTGCGCGCACCGCCCGCGATTTGGGCATGGTGACGATTGCAGTCTACACCGATGTCGACGTCCGAGCGCTGCATGTGTCGGCGTGCGACGAGGCGGTCTATCTGGGCGAAGAGGGCCACGGCAGCCCCTACCTGGACATCGCCAAAGTCGTGCAAGCGGCCGCGCACGCGCGTGCCGATGCCGTCCATCCAGGCTTTGGATTTTTAAGTGAGAACGCTGCCTTCGCCACGGCAGTCCTGCAAGCGGGCATCCAATGGGTCGGGCCGCCCCCGGCCGCGATGACCCTGCTCGGCCGCAAGGATACCGCCCGCATCCTGGCGAAACAGCTCGGCGTACCCGTGATTCCGGGCGTCGAGAGCAGCGATCGCTTGCCGGCGATGCCGCGCCAGCGCGCACGTGCGCTCGACGAGCTGGCCGAGCTGGCCCTTTGCGTCGTATTCCCTTTGCTGATCAAGGCGGTATCCGGCGGTGGCGGTCGCGGCATGCGCGTCGTGCGCCAGCCAGAGTGGTTGCGCGGCGAGCTGGCCATCGCCGCGGAAGAAGCCAGCGCCGCGTTTGGCGATGGCACGCTACTGGTCGAGCGCTACATTGAGCGCGGCCGCCACATCGAAGTGCAGATCGTGGCCGATGCGTTCGGCGACGTCATCCACTTGGGCGAGCGCGAGTGCTCGGTACAGCGTCGGCACCAGAAAATTGTCGAAGAAACTCCGTCGCCGGGCGTGGACCCGCGCCTGCGCGAGAAGTTGTGCGATGCCGCCGTCCGCTTGATGAAAGGCGCGGGCTACGTCAGCGCGGGAACCGTCGAATTCTTGCTCGACGATGACAGCGGAGAGTTCTATCTGCTTGAGGTCAATACGCGCTTGCAAGTCGAGCACGGTGTGACCGAGCTGGTGACCGGCCTGGATCTGGTTGCCTTGCAGCTGGCCATCGCGCAACGCAAGAGTTTGCAGTTTGAGCAGGCCGACGTCCCGACGCACGGCCATGCCATCGAGGTGCGCATCTGCGCAGAAGACCCTGGGCAGGACTTCGTGCCGCAGTCGGGCGTCGTGAGCTTGTGGCAGGCGCCGGCTGGCACCGGTATTCGCGTCGACCACGGCCTGAATCCCGTCGATCGCGTACCTGTGCACTACGACGCGATGGTCGCCAAGGTCATGGCGCACGGGCCCGACCGCGCCACGGCAATCGGCAGACTCGATAGGGCGCTGTGCGCGCTGCGGCTGCACGGCATCGCCAACAACCGCTCGTATCTGCTGCAAGTTCTGCGTACATCGACCTTTGCCGCGGGGCGCACCACCACCGGATTCGTTGCCGCCCACCCGCCCATCTCGACGGGGCCGGAAGCGATCGACCTGGCTGCGTTGGCGGTGTGGCGTCACGGGCAAGCTTTGCGGCGGCGCTTTCGCAACAATCCCTGGCGCGCGGATGTCTGCGTGTTCGAGGTTGGCGGTGGTGCGCGTTGGCAGGTAGCGCTCATCGCTCAGGGCAACGCCTTTCGCTTCGGCGTCGAGGCGTTTAGTGATCCACTGTTGACCCAAGCGCCGGCTACGCCGCAGACGCTGACCGTGGACGCGCTCGACGTCGAGGTGGTCACCGGCGGCGATTGCGCTCGCGGCAGCCTGGCGGTAGACGAAGGCGCGACGCGACACCAGTGGGTGTTTTTTCGCGCCGGCGACACGCTCTACGCCCAGCACGCCGGTGGTCGCGAGCTGACTGCGACGGAGTGCTCGCTGCTGCCTGAGCCGCAACGCACTGGGTCTGCAACGGGTGGCGTGGTGGCGGTCGGTGCCGCGGTTGTGACCCAGGTGTTGGTGGCGGCAGGTGACAAGGTCGCAGCAGACCAGCCGCTGGTCGCGCTTGAAGCGATGAAAATGCTGACCATTCTCAAGGCGCCACGCGACGGCGTCGTGGCGGCGGTGTACGCTGCGGTCGGTGACGCGGTGGCAGCAGGGGCGATTCTGGTCGAGCTGCAACCATTGGCATGAGCCCGACCCGACGAGGAATCCGATGACCCGCAAAGTGGTGCTGACTTGTGCGCTGACAGGCGTGCTGACCGACCCAGAGATCCACCAGGTGCCGGTGACGCCCGAGCAGATGGCCGACCACGCCGAGCAGGCCTGGAATGCCGGCGCCACCATCGTGCACATCCACTTTCGCGACCAGTCGCCGGGTCTGGGTCGCTTTCCATCATGGGAGCCGGAGGTCGCGCTCGCCGTCAGCGAGGCGATTCGGGCTCGCTGTCCGCGTTTGTTGCAGAACTTCTCGACTGGCGTGTTCGGCGACGACATCTCGGGTCCACTGGCTTGCCTGCGTGCGGGTCGCCCGGAACTGGCCGCGCTCAACGCCGGAACGCTGAGGATCGACACGACAGGAAGATACAACCATTCAGGCAACGGTTCGCTCAGCGCATCCACATCAACCATACAGGTAATCAACGGCGGCCAGTATAATGTATCAAGCGCGACGACCGTCA
>SXRM01000254.1 GCA_005792545.1 Pseudomonadota bacterium
GCCCAGACTGCCTTCAAAGTGTCTGTAAATCAGCGGCCTTACATGACGACCACACATAACCGAACAGGCATGTCGCCAACCAGTTGATTCTGCTAGCTATGCCTTCGTGGTCAAGCGCACTCTCTGCGATCTGCGCCCAATCGCGGCGGCCGCTTGATCGCGCAAGCTTTACGGGCGAAATTGCAGCCCATGGGCGGTCGATGGCGTCACAGGTTGTTGTTTTCGGCGCTGACGCTGGCCCTTGCACCCAGTCTACTGCGCTGCGCCAACGAGCGCGGCGCCCATTTCGACGTCGGCTCTGGCGACACCAGTAGCGCCGTCGTGCCCGATGCGGGCCGCGGCGACGCAACCGGCAGCGACGCAATGGCCGAGCAGCCGTGCAATGGCGAGGCTCGCAATTGTGCGCGGCCGTTAAACAAGCTTGTGTTTCCAACCAGCCACAACGCGATGTCGAGCGCGGCCGACGGCTGGCTCCTGCCCAATCAACCGCACGGCATCCGCGCGCAACTCGACGCCGGAATCACGGGCATGATGCTGGACGTTCATACCGCGCAGGGCCTGGACGGCATCGCGGACGGCACGCCGCTGCTGTGCCACGGCATCTGTCAGGCGGGCAAGCGCGATCTGGTCGAGGCCTTCGGCGACATCCGCGCGTGGCTGCTGGAACACCCGCGCACCGTATTGGTGTTTGTCATCGAGGACCACGTGGCGCCACAAGTCATCGACGCGGCGCTCGTGCAGAGCCAACTGAGGCCCCTGTGTATCGAACACGCAACTGGAACGCCGTGGCCGACACTTGGTGCCTTGATCGCGCAAAATCGCCGGATCTTGCTGATGCTGGAATCGGGCAACGGTCAACAGCCGTGGAACCACGCGTACGCGAAGGCGGCCTTTGACACGCCCTACGAAGCGAAGACGGCGGCCGACTTCTCGTGCGACGTGCTTCGTGGACAGAAAGGTAATGACTTCTTTGTGATCAACCACTTCTTGACCGATGGCCTCTCGGGCCATGCGGCGCTGTCCAAGCAGGTCAATTTCAACCCGCTGCTGGCGGACCGGGTGACGGCCTGCGAGCTCAAGCAGGGTCAACGCGCCAACCTGATTGCGGTAGACTGGTACGCCCCTGGCGACGTGCTGGCGTTGGCAGCCGCCAAGAACGCGGCACCACAAGACGGAGACCCATGAAACACTTGATGTTGTCAGCGATCGCCCTGGCGTGTGTGCTGGCCGGCTGCGGTTGCCGAAAGGACGCGACTCCGCCGACGGCAGATGTCGCAGGTGCGGCAATGCCAGTGGCGCCTGCACCGGCTGTGGCGATTCCCACCGCCGCGTCGCCGGTCGCTGTTGATCTCGCCGCCGCAGTTTCGCCAGCGGAACCGCCCGCCCCACCGACGCCGCCCACAGCGCCCGCGCCAAGCGTGGCGATGTTTCTGGACGCGGGCACCGGCAACCCGGCCGACCTGCCGACGGCGGGCAAGCCAGTCAAGCTGACAGTGACGCCGATCAACGAAAAGGGTCAGGCGATCGCCGAGCGCGATCGGCTGCTCGGCGCTGAGATGGTGATCGTCGCCGTGCGCTTCGACCTGTCCTGGCGGCAGGTGCTGCGGGCCGACAAGCTGACCGATCCGAGCCGACACACCCACACCTTCAAGCTCACCTTTGCCAAGGCCGGGCATCACCTGCTGTATTTCCTGTTTCGGCCCAAGGGTCGCCCCATGGCGGCCGTGCCGATCGCGGTGACGGTCCACGGACAGACACCAGCAGCAGAGGAGTGGCCAGACTTCCTGCCCGAATACAACGAAAGCGGTTTGCGGGTGGCGCTGCGGACCTCGGTCGAAGAGCTCAAGCCGTGCGAGCCGTTTCGGGTGGCAACGGTGTGGACGCGCAAGGGTGAGCCGATTCCGCTACAGGGCCCCGATGGCGAGCCCAAAGTGCTGTATCTGGCGTTGGCGGAGTCGTTGGGCACGCCGTCCATGGGCAAGCCGGCGGCGACCAGTACCCAAGCGTTTGGCGGCGACGCCGACACCGAGATGGGTCTGACGCTGCTAGGCCGCGGCCACTACAAGGTGATGGCGGTCGCGGATACCGGCACGCCAAAGGCGCCGCAGGTCACGATCGCCTGGTTCGCGGTGACGGCGAAGGGCCAGGTGCCCGAGGGCGGCTGCCCGGCGCCGTAGTCGCGACGTCGAGCACAAGCTCACGTCGACCGCCCGCCGCCGCCGGCCTGGCTTGAACCGGTACTTGGACGGCATCGCCGCGCCACGCCTCGTACAGCCACGTGGGCGCACGATCGCGGTCTGACACCGCCACTGCCCTGCCCTGCGACCCGCACAGGTAGCGGCGCAGCAGCCGGCCATCTGGCATCGCGCCGCCAATGACGCGCCACGACGCAACCGCCGGCCGGTTGGCGATGACGAGGTAGCTGAACTTCAAGGTGGATCTCGCGTGGCGGATCGCGGCGTCGATGGCCTGAACGTGTGGGGGACGCTCCCACGGCTGCTCGCTAAAGCACCAGTCGCGGTGGCTGCCGGCCAGTGGGCACGCTTGGGCGCCGCAGCATGGCGCCACGGGCAGGCCGAGCCCGGCCTGGGCAAGCGCTTCGCGCACCTCGATCAGCACATGTGAGGCCCAGCGCGTCGCCGGTTCGACCAGCACGCAGGCGCCACCTTCCTCCAAGTGCTCGCGCAGCACTTCGACCATCCAGGCGGCGGCGCCGCGACCGCCACCGCCGGCATGCCACTCGTTGAGCACGTTGGCGACCAGGATGAGGTCGAACCGACCGCGTACGGCGTGCCGCCAGAATTTGCCTTCGCGCAAGTTGCCCGCATGCAACGTGAAGTGGGCTTCGGGCGCGACTTGCCGCAGCACCGCAGCACCGTCCTCCAGCGCTTTTCGCGCGCCATCGACGGCGGTGACGTCGAGCGCCTGGGTGCCGCGCAGTCGTTCCGCAACGCCAAGGCTGGCCACCAGCGGTCCCGCGCCGATGTCCAGGATGCGCAGCGGACGATCGCGCGGCGCGGGCCAGGCGTCGCCGAAGTCCATGGCTTTTTGCACGGTCGCGGCGCCCACCGGCCCAAAGTACAGCTGATAGGCAGAGCGAACGGCGGGCCTGGTCAGGTAGCCCGGCGGCAAGTCCTCGCGATCGCGAGTGAACCACTGCGACAACCGCGCCACGTCGTCGGCAACGCGGTCGGCCAACTGCGGCAGCGGTAGGCGCGCAGCGCCCGGAATCTGGCCGCGAACGTGCGCCAGGGTGGCATCAGCAACCGACGGCAGCGCGGCGGCGTTTAGCGTTAGAATCGGTGGCATCGGCACGCGGCAAGGTCCAAAACGACAATCGCCGCCCGGTGGCCGATAGTGGCACACCCGGGCGGCGACTGCACGATGAGCGTTCGGGCTACTTCTTGGCTTTGGCCTTCTTGGCGTCCTTCTTGGGCTCTTCTTTCTTGGGCTCTTCTTTCTTGGGCTCTTCCTTTTTGGCCTCTTCCTTCTTCGGCTCTTCTTTTTTGGGCTCGTCCTTCTTGGCTTCGTCCTTCTTGGGTTCCTCTTTCTTGCCGCCGCAGCCGCCCTTGCCGCCGCAGCCACCCTTGCCGCCGCAGCCACCCTTGCCAGCGTCAGCAACCGTCGATCCGTCGCAGTCCAAGGCCGATGCGGATCCGGCACCCAGTGTCAGGCCCAAAGCTGCCGCGCCCAGGGTCTTGGCAAAATCTTTCGCGTTCATGCTGTCCTCCTGCCGGCGGGCGCGCATTCGCGTCGCTGCGGCATCTGTGTCGCAAACGCCGATCGCCGAGTCGCGATCGCGTCAATGGTTGTGCGTGACGTGGCCAGCCCGCGCGCCCCATGCCCGCGGCAAGGCACCCCCTGCGGGGCGCGAGGATAGCGCAAAGTGCGCTGTGGTCAATGAATTCCGGCGGCACCAGGATCATTGGGCGGCCGCGTGCAGCAACTGCGACCCGCAACTGGCAAAAGGCCTGGACAAATGTTCAGCACCTGCTACCCTCGCGCCCTTGCCCTGCCGGAGGCCGCCATGCGTCCCACCAAGCCGTTTCCGCCCGCTGCCGCGCCCGACGACGCAACCGCCACGGCCCGGGAGCGCGACCCCGCGCGGCGGGACGTCCGCCGCCCCGCGCTGGCTTTCGGTTCTTTCGCCGACCGCATCATCGCCAGCCGCGAGTTGCCCGCGCGACCGGCCCGATTTGCGCCGTTCCCAGAAAACCTGTCGCCTCGCCTGCAACAGGTGTTGCGCTACCGCGGCATCGATCAGTTGTATTGCCACCAGGCCGAGTCATTTGCTGCGGCGACCGCTGGCGAGAACGTCGTGGTGACGACCGGAACCGCATCGGGCAAGTCGCTGACCTATCTGTTGCCGGTGGTGCAGGCGGTGCTGGATGACCCGGCAGCGCGGGCGCTGCTGCTGTTCCCGACCAAAGCGCTGACCCAGGACCAGTTGCGCGGCGTGCTCGACCTGGTCCGCGAACTGGAAGGCAATCCTGTTCAAGCCGGCGTGTACGACGGCGACACGCCGCCGGCCGAGCGGTCACGGGTGCGCGATCACGCCAACCTGGTGTTGACCAACCCCGACATGCTCAACGCGGCACTGCTACCCAATCACGGCCGGCAGGGTTTCTCGCACCTGTTCCGCAACGTGCGCTACATCGTGGTCGACGAACTGCATTCGTATCGCGGAGCGTTTGGCGCGCATCTGGCCAACGTCTTGCGACGGCTGTTGCGGATCTGTCGCCACTACGGGTCGCACCCGACGTTCTTGTGCAGTTCGGCGACCATTGCCAACGCCCGTGAACACGCCGAGGCGCTTTGTGTTCACGGCCGCGGCAAGGCGGGATTTCGACTGGTAGACCAGGACGGCTCGCCGTCGGCGGGCAAGGTCATCCACTTCTGGCAGCCCAAGCTCGGGCGCAACTTTCAGCCCAAGGCGGTGACGAGCGAGATGGCGATGCTGTTGCCGCTGCTCATCGACGCGCGCCACCGCAGTATCGCTTTTTGCCGATCGCGCAAGGAGACCGAGATCGTGCTCAAGCAGGCCCGCGACACGCTCGCTGACTCGTCCGGCCACGACGAATCGTACCTGCTGGCCGGCTACCGTGGCGGCTACACGCCGGAAGAGCGCCGCAAAGTGGAGCGCGACCTCGCCGACGGCCGCTTGCTTGGCGTCGTCTCCACCAATGCCCTGGAGCTGGGGGTGGACATCGGCGCCTTGGAGGTGGTGGTGCAAGCCGGCTTTCCCGGTACCCGCGCCAGCTTCTGGCAGCAGATGGGCCGCGCTGGCCGGCGGCAGGAAAAAGCCCACGGGATCTTGATCCTGGCCGTGCAGCCGCTCGATCAGCACATCGCGCGCGACCCAGACTGGCTGATTGGCCAGCCGACCGAACACGCCGTGGTGGATCGCGACAACCTGGCTATCCAGTTGGCGCACGTGCGCGCGGCGGCGGCGGAGTTGCCGCTGTCGCTGGACGATGCCGCGCTGTTTCCCGACTTGGGCGAGATCGTGCCGGTGCTGCGCAAGGCGGGTGAGTTGCGCCAGGTTGCCGACGCCTGGCACTGGGCAGGCGGCGCGTTTCCGGCCGGCGAGTTCAGCCTGCGCAACGTCGACCGCGACCGCTTTAAGCTGGTCAACCGCCTGACGGGCAGGACCATCACCGAGATGGACCGCCATCAGGTATACCGTGAGGCTCACCCGCGCGCGGTGTACCTGCACGACGGCGTTCAGTACCAGGTCGAGGCGCTCGATCTGGTGGCACATGTGGCCACAGTGGTCGAAGTGCAGCAGGGCTTCTATACACAGCCGGACGACCGCACCAACATCGACGTGCTGCTGACCCAGGAGAGCAAGGAGCTTGGCAGAACCACAGTGCATTTCGGCGATGTGCGCATCGACAACGCGGTGGTCGGCTTCAAGATGCTGGAGTTCAATAGCCACCAGAACCTGGGCTACGAAGAGCTGCATGAAGAGTTGCGCACGCGCTTGGAGACGGAGGCCGTGTGGCTGCAAGTTCCTGAAAATGTGCTCGATGTTCTGGGTCGCGAGCCGACCGATCCGTTGACGGGTTTGGTGTACGCCGTCGCCGCATCGATGCGCATTCGCACCATGGCCGAGCCGAGTGACCTGCGCGGCACCAGCTTTCACTTCGTTGAAGAGGCGACCGGCCTGACCCGCACGGCCATCATCTGCCATGACAGCCATCCGGGCGGTCTCGGCTATTCGGCCAAGGGTTTTGACTTCGTAGAGACCATCGCCAAGGCCGCGCTCGATCTGGTGCAAGGCTGCGCATGCAAGTCGGGTTGCCCCGCGTGCGTCGGCAGTTGGAGCCAAAATCGGTTCCTGGTGGCCTGGGGTCTGCGCAACCTGTGGAGCGAGTCGGAACTGCCGGCGGAGATGCGCGACGCTGCCGCCCGAACAGCGATCGCGCTGCCGACGTTGGCCAAGGTCGCCTGGCCAGAGTTGGCGCAGCACTGGGAACTGGTCGTCGCGCGCATGCAGAAGTACCGCTCGTTTGGCGCCGAGGTGCTGGCGACGGTGCAGGCAGCCGAGGTGCGTGGCGAACGGTTGGTGTTGACGGTGCACAGCGTCGGTCTGGCCGATTGGATCGGGCGCGGCGAGACGCGCGGACGTCTGGAGGCGGCACTGCGTAGGTTCGTCGAGGCACCGAGCGGTTCGTTCGTGGAGCTGGTCGTCAGTGCGCCGGATCGCGAGCGAGCGCTGCACCGCCAGATCAAGCTACAGCGCCGCCATGACGATCTGGTCGATACGCCCGCGGTCGACGAGCAGGCGGCCAACGCCACGCTGGCGAGCGGCTATGTGCTGGCCAAGGGCGATGGCAGCGTCAACTGACAACACTTTGCGCCAACTGCGCCGCGATCTCGCCGCGCAGGTCGCGGGTCGCCCGTTACCGCCGCCAAGCGCAGGGCGAGCGGTCGGCGCAAGGGACAGCGTAGGTCTCGACGAACTACTGCAAGTCCAGGCGCACCAAGCTATCGATGACGTCCCGCCGATTGACCTTGAGTGCCCGCCGATTGACCTTGAGTGCCCGCCGATTGACCTTGAGTGCCCGCCGATTGACCTTGAGTGGGTGCGCGCACGGCTGACGGACCAACCCGCCTTGATGCGCAGCCTTTTGGCGCTCGATGAGAGCCAACGTGCAGCCGTAGTTGCGCCGGCCCGCGCGACCCTGGTGCGTGCGCCAGTCGGCAGCGGCAAGACCACCGTGCTTGCCCACCGCGTGCTGTGGCTGCGACATGCTGTGGGCGTGCCGTTGGGACGCATAGCGGCCCTGACGTTTACGCAGGCGGCCGCGCAAGAGCTCGTCGGTCGCGTTTCCGCGCTGGTCCAGGACCCGGGGCCAGACGACGGCTTTGACTGGTTCGGTACCTTCCATGGGGTCGCTCGCGCGGCCTTGGCGCGCAACGGCCACCCGCGAGGTGGTGGCCTGCAAGTCTGCGACGAGAGCCGCGGCCGCGCAGTGCTGACGCAGGTCGCAGCCCGCGCTCGTCTGGGCAAGCGCGAGCTTGCGGCGGCTTGGGATGACCTCGGCCTGGCGAGGCGCGGCGCCACACAGGGCTGGCCGGCGGACCGCGTTGAGCGAACCCAGGCGCTGCTGAGGGCCTACCGCGCGGCGCTGGCCGACCTGAGCCTTTTGGACTTTGACGGCCTGCTCGAGGCGTGCGCAGCATGGGCGTCGACCGCGCCGGACGCCCAGCTGCCGCTGTGGCTGGTCGTGGACGAGCTGCAGGACTGCAACGAGCTGGAGTTGCAGACGTTATCTGCCCTGCGTCGCGCACACACCGGCCTGTTCGCAGTAGGCGACCCGGATCAGGCGATCTACGGCTGGCGCGGCGGCCGCGGCGATGTCTTTGAACACCTTGCCCAGTCGTGGCCGGCTACGGCGCTCTCCCTGCACCACAACTACCGGTCGACGCCAGAGATTGGCCGCGCCGCGGTTGCTGTGCTTGGCCAAGCCGCGCGGCCGGTGGTGCAGCACCAGCGGCGCAGTGGTCCACCGATCGCAGTGCACCGCCATGTCCATGCTCAAATGGAAGGCCTCTATCTCGTCGATCGGCTGCGGTCACTGTACGGTGCCGGCGTGCCCTGGCACCGGACGGCCGTGCTGGCGCGGACGCGAGAGCAGCTTGCGGCGGTTCGCACGGTACTTGGCGATGCGGGCGTGCCATGCTGGAGTGCAGCCCGCGCGCAGTCTTGGCCTGACCGGCCTGCGGCGCACTGGCTGCTGCAAGTCTTGGCCTGCTGTGACGGAACCAGTGTGGGCGGCGCCTTGGCGTTGCGCTCGGTTCTGGCCAGCAGGCCGTTCGCAGCGGGGGCGCTGTCCGTGTGGCCAGTGGCGGCGCTGCGCAAGGCGGCGACTGCGGACCCTGGCGCGCTTGCGGTTGCCCTGTGCGCCAAAGTGGCGAAGGAGGAGCGCGCGCGGCGGTGGCTGCTTGCCCTCGTTGGGCTCGACGCCGCGCTGCCACCGCGCTCGCAGGACTGCGCTGCGCGCGCGGAAATCCTGCTGGACCTTTCAGCCCAACTGCACCCGAGCCACCGCGACCACGCTCGACACTTGGAGCATGCCAGGGGCGCCGTGCAGCAAGTGGCAACGCTACGGGCGCAGTCTGGTTTGACTTGGTTCGCGGCCGCGCGCCTGGTGTTGGCGGACCAGCCGCAAGCCGACGCGGCACGCACGACGCAGGAGGGAGTTGCGCTGCACACGTTCCACGCCGCCAAGGGCTTGGAATTCGACCATGTGTTCATCTCGGGCTGCAACCAGGGCGTGGTGCCGCTGGCCAAGGCCTTCGCCGATCGCGCGCAGTGGGCGGAAGAACGGCGCTTGCTCTACGTCGCAATGACGCGTGCGCGCGACACCTTGGAGCTGTCGTGGCACGCGCAACCACCCATCCGCGGCGGGATGCCGATGCCCAGCGAGTGGTTGCTGGCGTTGCCAGCAGAGGTGACGCGCTGGGTAGAAACCCAGCCTTCAGCAGCGCCGCTTGCCGCGGTCGCGGGGGCGCAGCCGCAGCCTGTGGTTGAGGCTGACACAGCACAGAACGAGCTCAGCTGGCCGGTTGGCGTCGCAGTTCGACACGCCAAGTACGGCCAAGGCTTGGTGACCCGCAGCGATGACACGCAGGTGCATGCCACGTTTGGCAAGCTGGGCGAAAAGTCCTTTTCGCTGCTGCTGTGTCCGTTGGAGCGGGTAGGCTAGCCTGAGCTGCGGGGAAATCCGCCGCGAACTTGGGTATGGGTTGCCAGGCGCCGCTCAGGCCACCACAGCGCCGGCTGTCGGGTCCAGGTTGCGGGTGGCTACGTCGTCGAGCAGCGCCTGCGGCAGCTTGCCCGTGCGCTGAAACTCACGCATGTGCAGAATCGGCACCGCGCCCAGGCGCGCGAGTTGCGCGCCGCTACCTGGGCCGCCGGCAACGCGCACGGTGTATGAGCGCAGACGCGAGGGGTCGCTTGCACCGGCGAGCTGTGCAACGGCAAACAGCGCGTCCAACGAATTCATCTTCATATACGGGCACGTCGCGCAACCGCCGGCCGTCGAACAACCTTCCCCGCCCGCAACGCCCGGCACGACCGGCAGCGCGGCGTCGTCCGTGCGTGCGACGGCTTCCGCGGCAACCGGAAACACGATGTCCACCGCAACGTCGCTATGCGTCTGGCGCAACAACCCTTGGATGGCCCGGACGATCGACGTGATCATGCCGGCCTCGGTGCCAAGCACGCAGCGCACGTTGGCGATGCCGCCGTCGATGGCCGCGCGGGTGCGCGCCACCAAAAAATCGAGGATGTTCGACGTCGAACCCACCACACCACGTCCGTGCCGCTCGGCGGTCGCTGCCAGCGCGAACATCTCGCCGGGCACCTCGAGGTGTGCCGCCAACAGGCAGTCGGCGTAGTCGCGTTCGACCTGGGCCACCACCGCCCTGCCAAAGAGGTGATGGACGATGCAGTTGCCCTGCTGGAACGGGTGGAAACGCCCGCGCAGGCCCAGCACCGCTGCGCGGTCGGCATCCGGGAAGCGGCGAAGGAAGGTGTCCGCGTCCATTTCGGCCAGCGCGTCGAGGATGACGCGCAAGTTCTCGCCCATGTAGGTGTCGGGACCGTACCAGACGTGTGCTGACGGCATTGCCGTGGCGGCCGCGACCAGCGTCTGCACCACGTTGCTGGAAGTGCACGTCACCGTGGGGACTTTGGCGTGGGCCGCCGCCTTGGTGAGCAGGCTAGTGTTGATGTAGACCACGTGCAGCGACTGCGGTGTGCGGGCGGCGCGGTCTAGAAACGCTTCGTAGGCGGGTCGCTCGGCAGCCTCAGCCAGCGAGCAACCAATGTGGCTGGCGGCCAGGCGGTACACGGCGACGTCGGCAAAGCCGCCGGCGTCAAGCACGGCGCGGACGTTCTCGCTCATGAAATCGACGCCTGCCACTGCCACAGCAGCTACGCCGGCCTGCGCCATCCGCAGTGCCCGATCGGCCATCACCAGCGAGTCCGAGATGTGGATGTGCGGCCACGTGCATGACGACAGCACGCCCTGCAGCTCGGGGTCCATGTAGTAGTGGGCGACCACGCCCAGGTTCCGGGCGCGCAACAGGGCATCGAGCCGTTGCACGCTGGCCTCGTCGGGGTGCAGGTACGCCGCCTGCGATTCAGCGAATGCGCCGCGGGCGACGAGCGTCTCGCGGGTGATGCGCAACTCTGGAAATGCGTTCAAAGGATCACCGAACCGCGGCCCAACCCGCAGCCAACGATGCTGCTGGGTGCGCGGTCGGGTGTCAAACGCGGGCAGTCAGGCGGCGCCTACTTGCACTGCGTCGGCACGGAGCAGACCTGGGTACCATCGGCCTTGCCGCAGCAGATCTCGCTGTCGGCGCAGTCGCCCTTGGTCTTGCACGGCTTTGAGGGCGGCGGCGGTGTGGTGCCGCAGTCCTTGGGACAGGTTTGCGCGGTCTCGTTCGGCGCGGTGCAGATGCCGTCGCCGCAGACAGTGGTCGGCGGGGGTTGACTCGTACACTGCTTTTCGAAGTCGGCGCAGCAGTTCTTGGCGGCGACGCACTCGCCGTTGCACTGACACGGCGCGCCGGGCGTGAACTGGCCGCACTTGCCCTGGCACGAATTGACGGTCGTTCCGCCGCCGCACACGGCGTCGTAGTCGCCGCAACAGTTGCCGAATTGCTTGCACAATTGGTTGCACTGGCAAGGCGCATTGGCGCTGTACTGCCCGCATTTGCCCTGGCACGAGTTGGTGGTGCCGGTGCCGCCGCCCAGGCATTGCTGCTGGTACGCGCACTGCGCCAGTGCCGAAATGAGCTGCGTCCCTGTCCCGCCAATGCCTTGCGCGCACTGCTGAATACTGCCGGTCTTGGCGTAGCAGGCCAGTGCCTTGGCACAACCCTCATTGGCCACGCAACTGGCGTACTGCTTGCTGCATTTTTCGGCGACGCACTTGGTCAGGTTGTCGGTCGGCGGCGGTGGCGCCTCGCAGTCTTTGGGGCAAGTCTGGTAGGTCTCGCCGGTTTCACACTTGCCGTTGCCGCATACCGGTTGCTGGGTCGAGCCGCTCAGGCACCCGTTCTGGTAGCCGCACTGCAGCATGGCGCCGAGCAATTGGCCGGTCTTTTGGTCGCTGACGCACTGGTTCTGCGGCTTGCCGGTGTTGATACAGGCCACAGCGGCCACGCACGGCTGGCTCTTGAAGCAGGCGTTGTACGACTCTTTGCACTTGTCGTTCAAGCACTTCTGGGCTTCGCCGGGTGGCGTGTTCGGGCAGTCCTTTTCGCAGTTCAGGCTGTTTTCAGGCTGCTCACACTTCTTGTCGCCGCACACGGGCCCGGTCACGGGCGGCGGGTTGGTGGTGCCGCCGCCTTCAAAGCACGACGCCTTCTGGCCGCAGTCGAGCAATGGCTGCAGCAAGGGCTCCAACTTCTTCAAGTCGAATTTGCTGCCGCAGACCTGCAAGCACTCGCTCTCTTTGCAGGCCTTGGCGCAGTCCCAGAACTGCGCGCACAAGGGATCGGCGGTGCACTTGGCGACGTTGCCGCCGCAGGATTTCTCCAGGCATCCCAGGATTTGCACCGGATCAGGACCGGGGCCGCCACCTGGATTGTTGGTGCACAGCTGCTGGTAGTCGCCGCAGCAGTCGCCGTACTTAGCGCACTGGGCGTCGCACTGGCACTTCCACTTGTTCGGCTGCGCCTGGCCGCACTTACCGGCACAGGACGCCGCGGGGTCGGTGATGGTCGCATCTGTGCCGGGCAAGAGCACATCGCCGCCTGAGGTTCCGTCCGAAGCCGTGGTGCCGCCATCATTTGCGGTGACCGACCCGCCGTCGCCGCCGACGATTGAGACTTCGACCGCGCCATCGCTGCCACCAACGCTGCCGGCGTCGCCAACCGCACCGCCAGAACCGTCGCTGCCCACCAGCGACGCGCCGCCAACGACCGCCTCACCTTCACAGGCAGCAACGCAGGCCATCGCGACAAGGCCCGCCGCTGCCAACCACCACCGCATCGTTTGTCGGCCAGCCAGACTTGAAATCCGCAGCATGAAACCCCCGTACAGACCAACCCGCACGCGCTCCCGCTGCCATTGTAGCACAGCAACCGACCGTCATGCGCATAGCGAAACACAACACTTCACATGCGCTGTCGCATGCGGACACGACCGCGACTGCTCGGCGACTTGCGCCCGCAACCGGGCCGTCCTTACCTGCGGGCCCGGAATGCCTGCCGCCGGTCGTTGGTTTTCGTGCAAAGTCCGCTGCGTCCCAAGGCCGGCACTCAACCGGGTGAACCGTCGCGCGATCTGCGTCCGCTCCTGCACCTGCTTGAGCTAGTCCTGCCGTACCGCTTGCAGTTCTGGCTGGCATGCGCCGCCCTTTTCGGCAGCACCGGCTTGGGCCTGGTGTACCCGCAGGTGGCGCGCCACGCCGTCGACATCTCGACCTCGGCCCACAGTGCTGCACACCTGAACGACCTAACCGCAATGCTGGTCGGCGTTTTTGCCCTGCAGGCGGGTCTCATCTGGATCCGCCACTACCTGATGAGCTGGCTCGGCATGCGCGTCGTCGCCGACCTGCGCACCCAGGCGTTCGGCAAACTGCTGACGCTGCCGCCGACGTGGTTCCACCAGCGCCACACCGGCGAGATCTTGTCGCGGCTGTCCAGCGATGTGACGGTCGTTGAGGGTCTAGTTGGCACAGAACTCAGTTTGGCCGTCCGCCACGGCGTCATGCTGGTGGGCGGCGTAACCCTGCTGCTCATCGAGAACTGGAAGCTGACGCTGGTGATGCTGGCTGTGGTGCCGCCGCTCGCCATTTTCGTGGTGCGTTTTGGCCGCAAGGTGCGCGGCATGGCGAGAGCCATCCAAGACCGCATCGCGGCGGCGGGGACGCGCGCCCAAGAGGCGCTGTCGGCGATCCAAACCGTGCAGTCGTTCGTACGCGAGTCCGACGAGGCCGCCCATTATGCGGCCCGCGTCGGCGAGGGCGTGGTGGCGCAGCGCGAGCTTATTGTGTGGCGTTCGTCGTTCATGGCCCTGTTCACATTTGCGGTGTCGCTGGCCATCACGATCGTGGTATGGGTCGGCGGTCGAGCAGTGCTGGCTGGCGAGCTGACGGCGGGCGATCTGGCGGCCTTCTTGCTGTACACAGTGATGGTTGCAAGCGCGGTGGCAGCGCTGGCCAGTCTGGGCGGTGCGCTGCAGCGTGCGGCGGGCGCCACCGACCGGGTTTTCGAGATTCTGGCCGAGAGCCCGACGATTGCCGACCCGGCGGACCCGGACCCGTTGCCGCCCGGGCGCGGCGAAGTGCACTTCGATGGCGTGTCGTTCACCTACCCAACGCGGCCCGACCGACCGGTGATCGAGGGCGTCACGCTGACAGTGCCGGCCGGGCAGTGGGTCGCGCTGGTGGGCAGTTCGGGGGCCGGAAAATCGACCTTGGCGGCGCTGTTGCAGCGGTTTTTCGACGTCGCAGGTGGGCGTGTCCTGCTCGACGGCACCGACGTGCGCCGCCTGCGCCTCGCCGACCTGCGCCGCAGCATCGCGATCGTCAGTCAGGAGCCGGTGCTGTTTTCGGGCACCGTGGCAGAGAACATCGCCTACGGCCGACCGGGAGCAAGCCAAGCCGACATCGAGCAGGCAGCGCGCGACGCCCATGCGCATGGCTTCGTCACGTCGTTTAGCGAAGGCTACCAGACGCTCGTAGGCGAACGCGGCGTGCAGCTGTCAGGCGGTCAGCGGCCGCGCATCGCCATCGCC
>SXRM01000255.1 GCA_005792545.1 Pseudomonadota bacterium
AGGCTGCGTTGTGCATGGGCGTCGGATACCTGGGATGAAAGTTTCCGCCAGGCGGTCGATGCGCCGCCAAGGCCGCTAGCCAATGGCTTGAAATTACAAACCTAAAAAAGAATGGGCGCTCGGGTTTGGATTTGCGCCCAGGGCGGTCGACATCAGGCTGCTGCCATGCAATTGTGTGGAACGCCTACGGTTCGACCGCACGGATACGGTTGTTCTGGGTATCTGCGATGTACACGCGGCCGGTTTTCTTGTCGACGTGCACGCCGTACGGATGCTTGAGCTTGGCAGCAGTGGCAAGCCCGCCATCGCCGCCAAAGCCGCCCTTCTTGCTGCACGTGCCGGCGAACGTCGTGATCTTGCCGGATTTGTCGATCTTTCGAATGCAGTTGTTGAAGGTGTCGGCGACGACAAGGCTGCCGTCGACCATCAAGTCCAGATCGACGGGCATGTTGAAAGAGGCATCCACGGCGGGGCCGTTGTCGCCAGCGTAGCCAAGTTGGCCATTCCCAGCGGCGGTCGTAATGACACCGGTCTTCAAATCGACCTTGCGGATACGGTTGTTGGCACTATCGGCGAGGTACAGAACGTCCGCGTCGCGGTCAATGGCGATCTTTCCGTTCGGGATCGCGGACTGCGAAAACTGTAAACCAATGGCTGCTTCCTTGACCGGCCCACCGTCGCCAGAAAACGCTGGGCATTTGTTCGGCAAGGGCAGCGATACCTGGAATTCTTTGTTGGCTGGATTGAGTGCGCGCTTGAAGCCCGGCGTGCCATCCGGAGCCGCGCTAGGAACGAGCTGGTACTTCTCTGCGTCTGCCTGTGGGATGCCTTTGCAATCGAGATAACGGCCCTTGTCGTCGGTCTTGGGCACACCCTCTTTTTTTCCGGTATCGGTGACCCAGTGATCGCCGAGCCAGGTACTGATCTTGTCGCTGGCGTCGACCACGCGAATGCGCATGTTGGCCTGATCCGTGATGTAGATCGTGCCTTTCGCGTCCAACGCGATTGCCGACGGCAGGTCGAGCACCGCCTTCGCCGCCGGTCCGCCGTCGCCACCAAAGTTGCGGCCGCCTGTGCCGCAGACGTCAGTCAGCTTGCCGGTGGAGAAGTCGATCTTCTTGATCTTGCTATTGTGCCACGAGGCCAGCAGCAGCGACCCGTCGGCCGCGAAAGCCACGTCCGTTGGATGATTCAAGCGGGCCTTTACCGCCGGACCACCTCCGCCGAGGTCGCCGATCTCACCGGTGCCCGCAATAGTCTTGGTCTGGCCGGATTTGGGATCCCACACGCGCAGCATGTGGTTGTTCCAGTCCAGGTAGTACAATTTGTTGTCGGGGCCGACGACCATGTCCAGCGGGGTCGACATCGGCGTCTTCCAGCCAATGGAGCCCTCCTGGGTCGGCAGCTCATTGGCGCCATACCCCAAGACCGTGGTGATACACCCTGACTTGCCTGCGCACGAGGGCGGCTCACTAATGGTGGGCGCGGGGGGTGTCGGGTCCGTTGTTCCACAAGCGGCGAGCAGAACCGCCGCAATCAGAATCTTGCGCATGATGAAATCCTCGCGACGAACCTAGGCTCCGTCGCTGCTGCGGCTACTTGATGACTTTGCGAATACGGTTGCTGTACGAGTCGGCGATCCACAGGTTGCCGTTGGCGTCGAAGTGGATGCCACGCGGACGGTTGAGCGTGGCCTTCGTCGCCGGGCCGCCGTCGCCGTTCTTATCGCCGGGCACGGGCTTGCTGACGTTGCCGGTCTCGCCGCCGCTGCCGCCGCCGACCACGGTCTGGATGATGCCGGTCTTGAGGTCGATGGCGCGGATGCGGTCGTTGCCGCTGTCGGCGAAGTACAAGCGGCCGTCAGGGCCCCACGCCAGGTCGGCTGGCAAATTGAGCTTTGCCGCGGTCGCCTGTCCGCCGTCGCCAGCAAAGCCGCCCGCGCGCGGGTGGTACGGTTGGTCGTTCGCACACGCGGTTGCGGTGCCGGCCATGTCGGCACAGCCCGAGTCGCCGCTGCCGGCGATGGTGGTCACGGTGCCGCCGCCCAGGTCCAGGGCGCGAATGCGGTGGTTGCCG
Organism: Pseudomonadota bacterium; assembly: GCA_005792545.1. Taxonomy (GTDB): domain Bacteria; phylum Myxococcota_A; class UBA9042; order UBA9042; family UBA9042; genus SXRM01. The sequence goes on from SXRM01000255.1 coordinate 2,077, forward strand.
CTGTCGGCGATGTACAGGGTCTTCTCGTCGGCGCTCAGCGCGAGGCCGCCGGCCGCGAAGTACGGGTTCGACCACTCCGACGGGTCAAAGAACAGGAACTTGATCTCGCCGGCCGGGGTCGGCTTGGTCTCGTCGCCCGTGATGCCGCCGGGTTTGGCCCACTGACCGGCGATCTTGTTGACCTGCTTGTCGGCGCCGACTTTGCGAATCAGCCAGTTGCGCATGTCGATGATGTAGGTGTTGCCGGCCTTGTCTTGAACCGACTTGCTCGGCTGGTTGAAGCTGGTGTGCTTGCCCAGCGGCTCGCCATCGCCGACGTAGCCTGGGTTGCGGCCGCAGGTGACGAATACCTTTCCAGTCGCCGGGTCCCACGCACGAAAGCGGTGGTTGTGCCACGCGGTCAGCAGCAATTGGCCTTTCTTGGCGATGGGCGAGTCGATCTGGGCAAAGAACATGTCGGTCGGGTGGTTGAGCGCCACGCTTTCGCCCGCCGCGCCGTCCTTGAACTCGGCCTGCTCCGGATCGCCGTCGCCGGGTTCTTCGGCGCCAATCAGCGTGACCATCTTGTCGTTCTTGACCGTCCGCACCCGATGGTTGTTCCAGTCGGTGATGTAGACGTTGCCCGCGGCGTCGGTCAGCACATCCCACGGCGTCGACAGTTTGGCGTCGAGGCGATGGTTGCCACCCTCGTCAAAGCCCTTGACGCCAGTGCCGATGTACGTGCAGATGCTGCCGGAGGCGGCGGCATTGCAGGTATCGCGGTCGACGGTCGGTGGGGTGCTTTCGCAGGCACTGGCGCCCACTGCAAGAAGGCCGGCAGCGAGCGCGGCGGGCCAGGTCGGTCGGTTCATGGGTCACTCCCAGGGGGCCGGCGGTGTTGATTCCGTGCCCGCACGCGCGCGCCTGCCTAAGTGCAGTCTCGCGCCTGTGCGCGGCTTATCGAACGGGGCTCGGCTGACAAAAAGCCAGAGAAAATCAAGTTAGAACCCGCGCGCCCCCAGCCGGATGCAGCCTACCGGCGCGAACCATGGGTGTCAAGATGAACAAAATTGGGATCCTCGCGCTGCGGCCTCAGGGGCAAGCTGCGGGCGCCCAACCGCGCGCCAACTCAAGCTCTAGTGCCCACGGCCCCGGCGCGATCGGCCGCCGCACGCTGGCGGCAACTGCAGTCAGGAATTGCGCCCGCGGAACGAACTGGCCGCCGAGCGATTCGAGCAGCGGCGTGTGGACTTGGGCGTCGACCAGGTCAAATTCGCGCCGCGCAAGGTGTGCGCACAACGTCGTGAAGCCGACCTTGCTGGCGTTGTCGACCAGGCTGAACATCGACTCGCCGAAAAACGCCCCGCCCAGCGCCACGCCATACAGCCCACCAACGAGTCGACGATGTTCGCCGACCGCGCGCCAGACCTCGACGCTGTGCGCAAAGCCCATCTGATGCAGCGCGGTGTAGGCCGCAGCGACCTCAGGCGTGATCCAGGTCCCGTCCTGGCCTGGCCGCGGCACCCGCGCGCACGCGGCGATGACGGCGGCGAAGTCCTGGTCAAGCGTCACGGTAAACGGGTGTTTGCGCAGCGCCTTGGCAAGGGTCCGGTTGACGCGAACAAACTTGGGGTCGACCACGAACCGCGGGTCAGGGCAATGCCACAGCAGCGGATAGCCCTCAGCCGGCCACGGGAAAATGCCCTGACTATACGCGAGCAACAGGCGGTCAGGGCGCAAGTCGCCGCCGGCCGCCACGACGCCCGAGTGATGCGCGCGCACGGGGTCGGGAAACCGCAGTTCGTTGCCGAGGATGGCAATGGCCACCGTGTGGCCTGCGCTACTTGGGCGGCGGCTCGGCCATGCCCCAGGCAACCAGTTGCTTGACCAACGGCTTTTGCGCGGCTTTGACGGCCTTGAGGTTGGGGTCGCGCTCGGGCCGTTCTTCCTTTGGCTTCTTCTCGTAGAAATCAAAGCCCGCGGAGACTTGCTTGGCGGCCGCGTCGCAGGCGGCGAAAAACGCTGCGAACTCAGCGGACGCCTTGGCGTCCAGAGCGAGCTTGCCGAGGCGAACGCGGTCGGTCTGAGCGCGCTTGTCGAGAATGCCGATCATGGCCCGCAGCGTGGCCAGTTTTGGCATGTCGTAGATCTGCCACGACTTGTCGGCCATGCGCTCGTAGCCCGGGCCAAGATCAGCGGCGATTGCGCCGTAGCCCGCGACCAACTGCTGCTTGAAAGCCTCCACTGTGACAGGCACGGCAATCGCCGCAGGGTCGTCGTCGGGCTGCAGGCCATCCGAAAGCTGTGCAATGTCTGCTGCCGCGCGGTCCACGGTCGGCGCGAGTTCGAGGATTCGCGCCTGCGACTTCTGCGCGATGTTGACGACGTTGTCGATGTCCGGCGCGCCGATCTTCTTGGTCATGTACGAGAACACGTGATAGTTTTCAACCTGCTCCAGTGCAAGCACGATAAACCGATCGACAGCCGGATGGCGGCCCAGGTGCTCTTTGGCCAGCGCATCGACCCACTTGCGCACGCCGCGGGTCTTCTTTTCCTTGCTGCCGAGCTCGCAGGTGGCGTCCATCTCGTTCATGTTCACAAACATGACGTCGCGGCGCTTCATGCTGTTGAACTGGAACGGGATCAGGAATTCATTGCGGCACTGCTGCATGTCGGCAGCAGCCAGCCCAACCAGTTCTTTGACATGGCCCGCCCAGGTGTCGGCGACCACCGCTGCTTTGGCGTCCTCAGGTTCAGCGACCAGGATGTCGCCGAGGTCCAGCTTGGGCTGCACCGGCTCTGGCGGAAAGAAGTTGGGCGCGTCTTTCTTCTTGGCCTGCTCAGACTTGCCGCATGCGGTCGCAGAAAGCGCCGCCAACAGGGCCGTGCACAACACCAAGAGCGTCAGACGACAGCGAAAACGATGAGGCGCCATGGCCTTCCCCCTGCGCCGCCAGTAGGCCGGGCGCCTACAGCAGCTTGAGCGTGACGGCAGGCTTGGTAACACCCTTGGTCGTCTTGGGCGGTGCGGGAGGCGGTTCGCCGACGGCTGTCCCCACGCGGGCCGCGTCAATGCCCTGCTCGGTCAGCCAGGCCTTGACGGCATCGGCGCGCGCGGTCGCCACTTTGCGCGAGGCATCATCGCCAGCATCAGCCTGCACGGAGATATGGACCTTGACGGTCTCGTGCTCAAGCATGAATTCCAGCAACGGGGTCAGCAGCGCGTCACTGCCCTTGTTCAGTTTTTCGCCCTTGAACTCGAGCGTAGTCACCGGCGCGTCGAACAGCCGTGCGACCGTCTCGGCCAGCTTGTCGGGGCAGCCGTCGTCGTCCTGATAGTTGTTCTTGGTTTCCGCCTGGTTCGGGCACTTGTCAGCGCTGTCGATGATGCCGTCGCGGTCGTTGTCGAGTTCAGGGCAACCGTCGTCGTCCTCAAACCCGTCCTTGTCTTCGGGCTGGCTCGGGCACTTGTCGGCGGGCTGCAAAATGCCGTCACCGTCGACATCGGCGACGTCCGGACAGCCGTCGTCGTCTTGGAAGCCGTTCTTGGTCTCGGGCTTGTCGGGGCACTTGTCCTTGGCGTCGAGTACCCCGTCGCCGTCGTTGTCCGGGTCGGGGCAGCCGTCGCTGTCCTCAAAGCCATCCTTGTCTTCGGCGACGGTCGCGCACTTGTCGGCGGCGTCGAGCACGCCGTCGCTGTCGTTGTCTTCTTCAGGACAGCCGTCGCCATCCTCAAAGCCGTCCTTGTCTTCTGCCTTTGCAGGGCACTTGTCGCTTTCGTCCGGCAGCCCGTCTTTGTCCAGGTCGTCCGGCTCGCCGCCAAGGCGGTAGGTCACGCCAACAGTGCCTTCGAAATCGTGGGCGGTAGAGGTGACGCCAGGCCGGCCGTCCGCGCCCAGGTACAGCAACTGCGCCCGTAGGCTGAGCCGAGTGGCCAGCGGCATCGTGGCGCCGACGCCCAGGGCAAACACCTTGTCGGCATCGGGGGTCTTGACGAGCATGCAGCCGGCCGGTTGCACCCCGCTCGGTGGACACTGTTTTTTGCTGTTGAACAGCACTTCCTGGCCAAAACCGACGGTTGCGAATGCCGCAATGGGGCCTTCGGTCAGCAAGTGGTACTGGCCGTGCAGGCGCCACCCGAACACCTTGGCCGAACTGTCGCCTGATCGCAGCGTGCTGGCGACGACGCGCAACTGCGCCTCTGCACCGACCTTGCCGTCGAACAAGCGCGTGCCTACGGTCGCGCCAAATAGAGGGCCAGTTCCCGGAACATCCTTGGGATTGAAGGCGTTGCCAAGGCCCGAATTCTCATCGAACGTCGCAAAGCCGGTCATGGCGGCGACGTCAATGCGCGGCGGATGGTCGGCGTGACCCGCGGCGCTGACCGCATTGCCGACAACCGCAACCGCAACCGCGGCCAGCCAGTTGCGCAGGAGCGATCGCGCTGGCAAGCCCGACAGGGCGGTCAATTTGTCGTCTGAATCCAGGTTACGCATTGGCATTCCTCGGCGCACGCCGGCAACAGCGCACAACCTTGGCACGAAACGGAGCGGGGCTCAAGATCGGCGGATGTGTTTGATTGTACGGCGGGGTTGCAGCGCGACAGGCTAGAGCGGCGTCCAGGCGCACTCTTTCCAACCGCCGAGAAGCTCTGATTGCGCGGCGGCTTCGCGCGCCTTGAACTCGGTTTCGAGCGTCAAACCTTTGGAGAACGAGCGATACAGTCGCCCCTGACCGCGCCGAATCACCCGCGCATTGAGCTGAACGACCCGGCCCTTGGCATCCTTGAAATACACGTACCGCAACAGTCGCTTGTAGTCGTCTTTGTCATCGGCACCCGGGTCCGGTCGCGCACACAATTTCACGCCCTGCCCTTCTGGCAGCCAGGTCTTGACGCTCTGCCACGCTTTGACCCCAAAGCACTCCGCCGGCTTGGAGTTGTGGGCAATCTCTGGCGCTGCGACGCCGAGCAGCCGGATCTTGTTCCAGTACCCGTCGTCGATGGTCACCGTGTCGCCATCGAGCACGTTGCCGAGGTGGAACCAGTCTTCCGGTTTTTCGCAGACGCCCGCCGGCGCGAGCAGATCAAGTTCGTCGGGATCGATGCCCGCGGCGCTATCGGCGCCCAATGACCCAGTGTCGCCGGATTGTACGTCTGAATCAGCGATTGCCGCGCCAACGGTGTTGGCACAGCCTGTCAGCGCGGCTGCAAACAATGCAGACCGCCCAGCCGCTACGACGATGTAAATGGGGGACTGAGGGGCAAGGCGCAGGTTCATGCGCCGCATCGTAGCGGCTGCGCGGCCGGGTGCAAGGGCTATGCCGGAACCTTGCTGCACACGGTCTCGGTAATGAGCCGGCAGACCACGTACGGATCCATGTTTGCGCAGGGGCGGCGGTCTTCGATGTAGCCCTTACCGTCTTGTGCGACCTGCCACGGAATGCGCACCGACGCGCCGCGGTCGGACACGCCCCACTTGAACTGCTTGTACGAGCAGGTCTCGTGCTTGCCGGTCAGCCGCTCTTCGATGCCGGCGCCGTAGTTGGCGATGTGCAGTTCGTGACGGCCCCGCAGCGCCTCCGCGGCGGCCTCGCACGCGTCGATGGAGCTACGCATGGCGCGCGTGCTGAAGTTGGTGTGGGCGCCAGCGCCATTCCAGTCGCCCTTGACCGGCTTGGGCGCGAGCGTCGCCGAAGCGCCGTAGTCCTCAGCGATGCGGTACAGCAACCAGCGCGCGATCCACATATGGTCTGCGGCGGCAGGACCGTGCAGCGGGCCGATCTGGAACTCCCACTGCGCAGGCATCACCTCGGCGTTGATGCCGGCAAACTTGAGCCCTGCCTTGAGGCAAGCGTCCATGTGCTCTTCGACGATGTCGCGGCCGAACACTTCGTCGGCGCCGACGCCACAGTAGTACCCGAACTGCGGAGCCGGAAACCCGTTGTCGGGCCAGCCGAGCGGCTTGATGCCTTCAAAAAAGGTGTACTCCTGTTCGATGCCGAACCACATCTCGTGGTCCTTGTACTTCTCCGCGGCCTCGGCGCACTTGGCGCGCGTATTGGTCGGGTGCGGCGTCATGTCGGTCAACAGCACTTCGCAAAGGACCAGCTTGTTTTCGCCGCCACGCACCGGGTCGGGGCAAGTGAACACCGGGCGCAAAACGCAATCGCTGGCGTGACCCTGGGCCTGGTTGGTGGACGACCCGTCGAAGCCCCAGATCGGCGGCTCCTGGCCGATCGGCACGATTTTGGTCTTGCAGCGCAGCTTTTGCGTCGGCTCGGCGCCGTCCATCCAGATGTATTCCGCCTTGTACACGCCCATGAGTCCTTCCTTGCCGCCCCGCAGGGCCGGCCATTTCCGTGCGCGCAACCGCGTCGTCGCGATCGAAAACCTGCGCACGTGCTTCAAAAACGCCGCGCGATCCCTGCGACCGCGCCCGCCACCGACCGTTGGTTGGTTGGCGGCGGGAGAATAGGTGCATTTCATTTCCAAATTGTTTCCGAGGCGACCACGGGGCGGCTGCAGGGAAATCTCTGGCCGTTGCGTGCGGTTGGTGTACGCTCGCGCGCGCAACGCGGCGGCGCCGATGTGAACGAAGGAGTCTGGAATGCAAAGGCTGAAAATTGCAGTGCTTCATGGCGGGCCATCCAGCGAGCACGACATCTCGGTATGGTCGGCAGCTGGCGCGATCACGGCACTGCGTGGCGAGGGCCACGACGTTCATCCGGTGTTTGTCGGCAAGGATGGCCTATGGCACTTCGGCGGCAGCGCCTCACAGGCGGGCGACACCACCGACAACTCGCTGCCGCTGTGGGGCGCCATCGAACTGCTTCGCGAGATCGGCGTCGATGTGTGCTTCATGGGCTTCCATGGCACCTACGGCGAGGACGGCAAGATCCAGGCAGCGCTTGACCTGGTCGGTTTGCGCTTTACGGGGTCCGGCGTCGCGGCGAGTGCGGTGGCCATGGACAAGCCGATGGCGCGACGGGTGTTCCAGGGCGTCGGCATCCCGGTGGCGCGGGCGGTCGAGCAGCCGACGGCCGGCCTGGGCGAGCTCGCAGGCGCTCGCGTCGCGGCCGCCGAGTTGATCGAGACGCTTGGCCTGCCAGTGGTGGTCAAGGTGCCAGCGGGCGGCTCAAGTGTAGGTGTAGAAATCCCGCGCACCTCCGGCGAGTTGGCTGGGGCGCTGCAGCGCCTGTCCGTCGGGGTGACGCACCTGCTGTGCGAGCAGTACATCGCCGGCACGGAACTGACTGCCGGGGTCCTGCAATCGCCCGATGGCGGCCTGCACGCATTGCCGATCGTCGAGATCTGCCCGAAAGCCGGAGTGTTCTTCGACTTTGAGGCCAAGTACCAGCAAAACGGATCCGACGAGATCGTGCCTGCGCGCATTTCGGCCGAGGCGACCAGGGCGGTGCAGGATCTCGGCTTGCGTGCGCACCGCGCGCTGGGCTGCCGCGGCGTGTCGCGGACCGATGTGATCTTGCGAGCGGACGGTCAGCCATTTGTGCTTGAGACCAACACGCTGCCGGGTTTGACCCCGGCGTCGCTGCTGCCGAAAGCAGCTGCTGCGGATGGCAAGAGTTATGCAGCCTTGATCGAAGCGATCGTCGCGGCGGCGCTGTGATTTGTCTGCGCATCAGCGCCATGCAGCGGCATCGGCAAGAAACTCCTTGACGCCACAGGCTGGCGAGCGCAAAATTTTGGGCCGCTCGCCAGCGTTGCCCTCGGTCGAGCGGCTTACGTGCACGTTTGGCGGCAGCCAGCGCGATCACGATCGACAACCGGAACGACACACGCGCCCGCCTGCGGCCAAACGAAGGCGGGACGCGCGCTCGGAGCAGCCCCATGAGCATCTCGCTGTCCATCGACCTGGTCACGCCGTTGCCCATTCAGGAGAACGAGGCGGTCAAGGTCACGTGGACCTTGTCGATCGGCGAGACGATGGACACCCGCAACGTGGTTGTGGTGTTGCTGACCGACGACGCGCGCCTGAACTTGCTCGACCCCAAGACCCAGGACTCGCCGCCGGAGATCAGCGTCCAGGTGGCCCCCGGCCAAAAGCTGACCAAGACCGTGCAGGTCGTGGTGCAGCGCCGCAAGGGCTTGGATGATCACATTAAAGAGACGTTTGCTTCGCCGTTCTGGCTGCTGGGCCGGGTGCGGCACGACAATGACGTGCTGGCTTCTGCGCCGGGTATCGAAGTCGAGCTGATGGGGTTGCCCAAGCGGCAGGCCGCCCGCATTTTCACCTGATACGAAGCCACAGCGCTAGAGCGCGGGCGCTCCGGTACACAGCGTGCCCACCAGCTGAAAGCTGCCATCGGCGGCCCTGACCCAGGCCAAGTCGCGCAGGCCCTTGTCCGCACGCCGTATCGCAAGGCACTGCGCCGGAGGTGAGCGCCACGCCACCGCGATGTGGCCCTGGCCGACTGCGGCCGTCCTGCCTTCAATGCGCAGTGCCGGCCGGTCGACGATGGCCCGGTCCGGGTGCGGGAACACTGGGCAGCCACTGCCTGCCGATCCAGACGCAACGGCTGAGCGCGCGACCTTTCTGGGCACCAGTTGGCCGTCCTTGACGACCGGCTTGCCGTCGGCGCCCAACACCGCCGCGGTCAAGTCCACGCCGGTGACATCATCGCCAAGCCCAATCATCGCCCTGAGCCCGTCCTTGTCCTGAACGAGCGCCAGGTCGCGGACCGCGCCGCCGGCAATCAACGCTTGACCGACCACGCCCCCGGCTTCCAGGTCGAGCACCGTCCACTCGATCGCGGCCTTGCCGCCCTTGGCGGCTGGCAATGCCTCGGCCAGCGCCAGCAAGCCGCGCAGCCGCGCGGCTGCGACGACTCGCCCCTGGGGCTCGAACACCAGCTCTGCGCTGCCCTTGCGCGCGTCGAGTGCGGCGATGCCGCCCGGTAACACCAACAACGGTGGGTCGCCCGGCAGCATCTGGCCTGCGGGCGGGGGCTGGGGCCCCACAACGTCGGTGGGCGGTAGCGAGGCCTGACCGACGCGGGCACCCGTTGCCAGGGCGCGGACCTCAACGGCGTGGCGATCCACGGACTTGTGCGCGGGTTCGTGGCGACACGACTTCGGGACCAGCACCAGATCGCCAGCGACCACTGGCAACCCGTAACTGCAGCCAGCGGCAGCGGCGACGATCGCGCCAGCCTGCGCACAACCCGGCGCCAGCGCGGAATCAGCGCCAGCGGCAGACGTGACCCACGACGCCGTCGAAACGCAAGCGATTGCAAGAGCAGAGAGTGTGCGCATTGGAAGGGTGTCCTCGCAGGCGACGAACCGCCCACTTTGCAGCGGATCGCGGCGCGTGCCAAGCTTGGCACATGCGCAACGAACCCGCCGCCGAACGCCAAGACGCGCCACGTGGCGATGTGATGCAGTCCGAGGTCGTCGACACGCTCGACGGCGCTCCAACTGTGCGCGCCTGGGTCGTGGCGCTGGCAGTCGTGTGGCTGCAGGTGTCGGCGTTGATCTGGGGCCTGTCGGTGCTGCCGTGAGCATGGGGCCGAGCCTGTCGCCGAGCGGCGCGACGCGCGCGATGGATGTCCTGCAAAATCGCGCCAGCCTGGTTGCGACCGAGTTCAGTCTGCTCGGTGTTGGCACGGCGCTGCTCATCGCGACCGGTGTCGCCGGCCTCGTGCAGGGCGCGTCCGCCATTCCGCTGGGGCGCCAGGCGGTTGCCGTTGCTGCCGGACTGGTTACCTGTGGCGTCGTACTGCTGGCAGTCGGCCATACGATGGACGCCGGCGGCTGCCGTACCGCCAGCCGCGCGATGGGACGCTACCTGTGGCCGCTGGTGACGCTGGGAACCCTGTTGGCGGCCGCGGCGTGGGGCAGTTTCTGGCTACCGTGGCCCTCTGCGCACGATGGCGGTGGCGTGGCGGCAGGCCTGGGCCTGGTGGCCGGTGCCGCAGGGCTGGTCGGTGTTCCGGTGATCGCCGGCCTGGGCTTGCGCGCGCTCGCGGCACCGGTGGTCGCGCCGCCGGCGCCGTTGGTGCAGTTGCTGCAGGCCACCAGTCACACCCTGACGGCCGGCGTGGTGTTGCTGCTGGTGCTGTGCAGCCTGAACGAGCAACTGACCGTCCTCGGCCGCCATTATGTCGCCGCAGCGGTTTGCACCCTTGCGGCACATGCCATGGTGTGGGCCGGCTGGCTGTTGCGCGAGTCGCGGCAGATGGTGCGCTTGCTCAACGAGACCGGCACGCGCCTGCCTGGGCTGATTCGCTGCCACCGCATCGCGTCAGCCGCGACGGTCGGTGGGCTGATGTTGCCAGGACTGTTGATTTTTCACGCACTGATGACGGGTCGCGAGGCAGGCGTAGTGGCTGCGGCGGCGCTGCTGGTGGCGTCCAACCATGCGATGCGCTTTGCGTGGGTGCTGACGTCGTTTCGGCGGATGCCGCGAAGCGCATAGTCAAAGCGGCTGAACGCGAGATGCCGCAGCCTGCCACCGCTACATCTCAGCCAGGATCCGTTGGCGGACCTGGGCAAACTCCTCTGGTGAGATCAGCCCTTTGTCGAGCATTTCCTGTGCCTTGGCGAGGCGCTCCTGTGGGTCGGCAGCTGCCAAACTGGCAGCAGCCGCGCCCGGGGCGGCATGGCTGTCAGCGTGCACGTCGTGATGGGCCTCTGCGGCTTCTGCCACCGCTTTGCGAAAGCCAATCGGGTCACCAATCCGCTGAAACAGCTCGCGCGTGCCGCCGGTACCGATGACCTCGATGTCGCCAAAGCTGAACAAACGGCCCCAGATCGACTGCTCGACCTCGATCGACTCGACTTTGCCCAGGTTCAGTTCAAGCGTTCGGCGCTGCACGATGCCGACCTTGATCATCACGCGGCGATTGGTGACCGCAAACTCACTGGCCGTGCGCTGAATCCAGCCCCAGATGAACAACGTCAGCAGCGACTTCCACGACAAGTACACGCTCCAGTGCACCCTGGCCTCGTAGACCACGCGCTCGTTCTTGAGCAGGTTGTCCAGCACGTAGCTCATGGCGTCTCCTGCGGCCGCGACGTCGCCGTCTGATGCCGTTCATACTCCGCTGTGGCTGTGCTACACAAGCGCTGGGCCGCCGCCCGCTGCATTGAGCCATGACCGAACGCTTGCTTTCGCTCCAAGAGACCTACGCCCCGAGCAACCAGTGCTTCGGCTGCGGCCCGGCCAATGCCAACGGCTTGCGGATTCGCAGCTTTGTCGAGAACGACGGCCTGGTCGCCACCTGGCAGCCGCAGCCGCACCACCAGGCGTTTGCAGGCATGCTCAACGGCGGCATCTGCGGCGCGTTGCTCGACTGTCACAGCAATTGGACGGCAGCCTGGCGACTGATGGTCCAAGCTGGGGCGACGGCGCCTCCATGCACGGTGACGGCCGATTTCCACGTCAAGCTGCGGCGGCCGACGCCAATGACCAATCCGGTGCTGCTGCGCGCGCGTGTCGCCGAGTTGATGCCCGATCGCGCGGTCATCGAAGCCGATTTGCTAGCCGACGGCAAAGTGACGGCCACGTGCCGAGGCCTGTTTGTCGCGGTGCAAGAAGGCCACCCGGCCTACCATCGCTGGTAGCGTGGATTCCGCTTCGGGACTGGAAAACAATAACTTGAACACTCTCGGCACAACGCGGAGCCGCGAGTCGGCCGCCGCGGCCGCGATCTGGCGACCCACTGAGCAAGCAAATGGGCCGGAGGAATGATGGAGTAAATCATTTCCAGGCCCTTAGAGGGTGTATTCAAAAGAACGCCTACTTCGGCTCACGATGCATCCCAGCATGCTCTGTTGCTCCTAACTCGCTCCCTGCGGCGTGCCGCAAGCACGCCTCTGTCGCTCGCCGCGTCGCGCCGTGCCTGCCGGGCGCC
>SXRM01000256.1 GCA_005792545.1 Pseudomonadota bacterium
CACCTTGCGCCAGGCGCGCGGCACGCGCTATCCCGATCCGGTGTTCGCGGCGACGTTGGCCGAACAGGGCGGCGCCGACCAGATCACCATCCACTTGCGCGAAGACCGCCGGCACATCCAAGAGCGCGACCTCGACGTCTTGCGCAAGACCGTGCAGGTGCCACTGAACCTGGAGATGGCCGCGACACCGGCGATGGTCGAGCTCGCGATCCGGGCTATGCCGGACACGGTGACACTAGTCCCCGAAAAGCGCGAAGAGCGCACCACCGAAGGCGGCCTGGATGTCGTCGGCAACGCCGGCCTGTTGACCAACGTGATCACGGCGCTGCGCGACAAGGGCATCGTGGTGTCGCTGTTCATCGACCCCGATCCGGCGCAGGTCAGGCGGTCGGCCGAACTGCATGCCCAGACCATCGAGTTGCATACCGGCGACTACTGCGGCGCAACCTCGCGACTGGTGCAAGAGAAGCACCTAACCGACCTGCGCAGCGCGGCGATGATTGGCCACGACATTGGCCTGCAAGTCGCCGCCGGCCACGGCCTGGACTACCGCAACGTCGGCGCTGTGGCGCGCCTGCCGCATATGGCCGAGCTCAACATCGGCCACGCAATCGTGGCCCAGGCGCTTTTCGTCGGCTTTGAGCGCGCAGTGCGCGACATGATCGTCGCCATGCACAAGCCCGCCGAACTCGGCGACTGACCCGGAGGCGCCGCCATGCTGATTTTGTCGCCCGAGCAGATCCGCCGCGCCGAGTCGCGCACCTTTGACGACCTGGGCCTGCCCCCTGCGCTGGTGATGGATACTGCCGGTCGGGCCATCGCGGCGGAGATCCACAAGCGCCTGGGCGATGGCAATGGCCGCTGGCTGACCGTGCTGGCGGGCGTCGGCAACAATGGCGGCGACGGCCTGGTGGTGGCGCGGGTGCTGGCGGCGCGCGGATTTCGGGTCGAAGTGTTCCTTGTCGGCGACTTGAACCGCATGACGCCCGAGACCCGGCTGCACCACGAAGCCGCGCGCCGGCACGGCGGTGTGGAGTTTCGCAGCGTGCAGAATGCGCCGCGCGGACCGGAACTGCAGGGGCTGCGGCGATCGCTGGGCCGCTCGGCGGCGATCGTCGATGCGCTCACTGGCATTGGGCTGCAAGGCGACTTGCGCGATCCGGCGCTGACGGTGACCAGCCAACTGGACGGCCGCTATCGCGCGTTGACGGTGGCCGCCGACATCCCAAGCGGCCTGTGCGCGACCACGGGCAGGGTGCTCGGCGCTGCGTGCAAGGTGCACGTGGTCGTGACCATGGGCGCAGCCAAGCCGGGCTTGCTGCTCGGCAAGGGGCCGGACCACTGGCAAGAGCTGGTAGTCGCGGACATCGGTGTGCCGCCTGCCTGGCTGCTGGCGGAGCGGCCAGCCGGCGCACTGCTCAACGATGCCGACGCCGCGACGTGGCTGCCACTGCGCTCTGACCATGGCCACAAGGGCACCTTTGGACACGTATTCGTGGTCGCAGGTTCGCCGGGCAAGGGTGGAGCCGCGATCCTTTGCGCCGGTGCGGCGCTGCGCGCTGGCGTGGGGTTGGTGACGCTCGGCACATCGGGCGAAATTCGCCAGCGGTTGGAGGGTTCGATCCCTGACGTGATGGTGGAAGCGGTGCGAGGCGGCGCCAGCGAGGCCAAGCGCATCGAGAAACTGGTGCACGGCAAGACGGCGCTGGTGGTCGGCCCGGGACTCGGCACCGGCGCTGCGGAGGTCGATCTGGTGCAGCGCTTGTGCGCGACCTCGACGTGCCCGGTGGTGCTCGATGCCGATGCGCTCACGATCGTAGCGGGCAAGCCCGAGGCCGCGGAAGCCGCCCACGGACGCCTCGTGCTGACGCCGCACCCCGGCGAAATGGCCCGCCTGTTGGGCACCGACATCGCCGCCGTCGAGGCCGATCGCATGACCTCCGCCTGCACTGCCGCCAAGAAGTGGCAGGCGGTGGTGGTGCTCAAAGGCGAGCGGACCCTGGTGGTGGCGCCGGACGGCGCGTGGGCGATTTGCAACCAGCCCAACGCGGCGCTGGCCAAGGCCGGATCGGGCGATGTGCTGGCCGGCGTCGTCGGCAGCCTGTGCGCTCAAGGTCTAGGCGCCTTCGAGGCGGCGCGGCTGGGCGTGCATCTGCACAGCAAGGCCGGGTTGCTGATGCGCAACCGTTGGGGCGCGCGCGGTGGCATTGCCAGCGACCTCTTGGGTTGCGTATCGGCAGCGCTGGCGGCTCTGCAAGGCGTGCCGGTGCCGGAATTGGTGCCGGCCGACGTCGAACGGTAGGCTTGGCGCATGGCCAGTCGCCCCGCGCAACCCGCATGGATTCTCGGCCTACTGGCCGCGACCGCGCTCGGCTGCGACGAAGGTGCCGCGGCGGGCCAATCCTGCACCAGTTCGCGCCAGTGCGCGACCAACCTGTGCTACCTCAACTTATGCCTGGTGCCCAGTGCCGACGACGACCTCGACGGCCTCGACAACGGCGCAGAGCACCGCTTGGGCAGCCACCCGCGTCAGGCGGACAGCGACGGCGACGGCAAACCGGACGGCGCAGAAGTTGGTGAAACCCCAAGCAAGCCCGCCGATCGCGATGGCGACGGCAAGGCAGATCTGTTGGAGTCCGCTTGGGCCGACGCCGACCAGGATTGTCTCGCTGACGAGAGCGACTCGGCCAACAAGCTGCCGCTGACCGACGCCAAAGCGCTGGCGGCGCTCGCATGCCTGCACTTGGGCGTGTGCGCCCAACCAAACGCCGTCATTGGTGCCAGTTGCACCAAGGGCGAATTGGAGTGCGACTATACCAACGTGCCGGGCTGGCAGGCCGTCGAGGCGTGCGACGGCGTGGACAACGACTGCGACGGGCCGATCGACGAGGGCTTTGTCTATCACGGTGCCAGCATTGGCGCTCCGTGCGTCGGCGTGGGCGCGTGCGGGCCGGGCGTGGTGGTTTGCGCGGCGGGCAAGGCGACCTGCAGCACCAACCCCGACGGCAGCCTGCCGCGGGCGCAGACCGAAACCTGCAACAACAAGGACGACGACTGCGACGGCGACACCGACGAGAACTTTGCGTTGGACGGCGTTCAAGTAGGCGCGCCATGTCTGGCAGTGGGTGAGTGCGGCATCGGCCAGGTGCTGTGCGGCCAGGGCGGGGCGCCAGTGTGCTCAAGCGGGCCGGGCGGCAAGGACAACAAGGCCAAGGCCGAGGTCTGCAACCAGCGCGACGACGACTGCGACGGTTTGACGGACGAAGGCCTGCTGTTGGGCCAATCGGCGCTGGGCGAGGCATGCGCGAGTCCCGGCGCGTGCGGCGTGGGGGTCGTGGTCTGCGGCGCCAAAGGCGACGTGACCTGCAGCTCGGCACCAGGCGTGCCGGGCTCGCCGGCCTCGGACGAGCTGTGCAATCTCAAGGACGACGACTGCGATGGCTTGACCGACGAAGGGTTCGCGCTCAACGGCAAGCCGCTGGGTGCCCCCTGTCCGGGCAAAGGCGCCTGTGGCGCTGGCGTGGTCGCGTGCAGCACCCAAGGACTGGCGACCTGCTCGACGCTGCCCGGGGGCCCGCAAAGTCAGGCCAAGCCCGAGGTCTGCAATGGCCTGGACGACAACTGCGACGGCCAGACCGACGAAAAACAGCTGTGGCAAGGCCTGGGCCTCGGCGCGGCGTGCAACGGCTTGGGCGTATGCGGCAAGGGCGTGGTGGTCTGCGGCAAGGGCGGCGCCCCAACGTGCACCAGCCAAGCAGACGGCCCGCAGAGCCAGGCCAAACCTGAAAGCTGCAATGGCCAGGACGACGACTGCGACGGCGTGACCGACGACGATCCGCTGCCGCCGATCGAGTTGGCGTGTGTGGCCAAGGGCATCTGTCAGGGACTGGTCGCCGCGCCCTTGTGCACCGCGGCAGCGTGGACCTGCGACTATACCGGGCAGCCGGGCTTCGAGGCGGAGGGCGAAACCAGCTGTGACGGCAAGGACAATGACTGCGACGGCCTGACCGACGAAGGCCTGGCCATCGAGTGGACCAGCTCGACCGCGATCGACGACGGCCGACCGGTGGCGCGGCGCGCGGCGACGGGCGCGGACGACGGCAAGGGCGGGCTGTGGTTGCTGGGCGGCTGGGAGCCGCTGGCCGGCGGCGGCGAGACCCTGGCCGGCGAGGTGTGGCGGATCGACAGCAAAACCGGCCTATGGACGCGCCTGGCCAGCCACGATGCGCTTAAGCGCGCGGACGCAGGCGCAGCGTGGTGGCCGGGCAGCAGCGGCGCCGCGTTGCTGCATGTGGTCGGCGGCACCGACTCTCAAGGCAAGACCCTACCACCGACAGCGCTCGACGCATGGGGCAAGCTCTTGCCAACCGCTGCGCTGCCGACGCCGCCTACAGCGGTCGCCGACGCAGCGTTGATCGCATTGCCGAGCGGCTTGTGGCTGTTTGGCGTCGACACGGCGGGCGGCTCCGTGCACCTGCAATCGTTTGCCGACGGCGCATGGACAGGTCACTTTGCGCCACCGGGCGTTGCGCAGCAGTGGAGTGTCGGGCCGGCATGCGCTACGGGAGCAGGGCTGCTGATCGTGGGCGTGCAAGCGTCTGGTGTGGCGGTGTCCTGGGTTTACACCACAGCCACGGGCACCTGGACGGCGTTGACGATGCCGGCGCAAGCCAATGACCTGGTGTCGGCCGGCAGCGTGCTGTGCACGACGACGGGCGCCGCATGGTGGGTCGGCGCGGCGCGCAAGGACGGCACGCTGTCGGCGCCGCTGCAGCTGGGCGGCACCGCTGCCTGGACGCCTCTTGCGGTCAAGATGCCACCGGTGCGCGACCCGCTCGCCGCGGTTTGGGGCGGCAAAGTGCTGCTGTCGATGGGCAGCGACCCGCAAGGCGTGCCGCAACCGGACAGCTGGTTGCAGGCGGTCGCCGGTTTCGAGTTGGCCGACGCCGAGCCAGAGACGGTAACGGGTGCGGCGTGGCAATTTGGCGCAGGCCGGCTGTGGCGCATGGGCGGCGCGGCGCCGCGCGGCCAGAGCCTGGTGGCCCAGGCAGTGGCGTGGTCGTGGTCGGCAACGACGGGCTGGCAGCGTCACGCGTCCGCCGCGACCGGCGGCCTGGCCTTCGGCACGGCGGCGGCGGGGCCGGCTGGGGCGCACCTGCTGTATTTCGGCGGCACGGGTTCTGCCGCGGCGGACGCGGCGGCGACATTGCTGACCAACCCGGCGCTACCGGCAAGCGCTGGCGGCCTGGCCGTGGACTTGGGCACCCAGACGCTGGGCGAAATCGTGCCCGCAATGGGCGGCCTGCTGCCCAAGACCCGGGCCGATACCGCGGTGGCGGCGACGCTGGACAGCAACGTGTCGTACCTGTTTGGCGGTGCGGCAAGCGACGGCCAGGCCAGTCTGTGGCGGCTGGACTGGGCCGGCGGTCCGCAGTTGCTGTGGCAGGCAGCCGCTAGCCCGGGGCCGATCTGGAAGCGCGGCGCCGCGGTCACCCATGACCCGCTGGCCAACCGCGTGGTAGTCGCTGTCGTGGACGGGTACCTGCAGCTGTGGTCGCTGCCGCTTGGCGCCAAGCCCGTCGGGCAGTTGGCCGCCGCCGACGCGACCGTGACGGCGGGTCGCATCGCGCTTTTCGGCGCCCCGGGCCACAAAGACCGCCTGCTGGTGGTTGTCCAACAACCCGGCAAAGGCGCAGCGCAGGTTCGCCGGGTGGTCCTGGGTCCAGTTGCGCAGCCGGGCCTCGCGCTGGAGCCTTGGGTGGGCGCGCCGCCACCGTGGTTCGGCCCGGTGTCCGCCAATTGGGTGTCAGATCGGGTGGTTGCCGACGGCGGCCTGCTGCCCGACGGCCGCTACCGCACCGGTCGCGACCAGATCGTCCGCACATGCCCAGTAGGGAAGTAACCGGCGACTGACAGCGGGCAAGTCGGGCGTTTTCGTTGACACGTTGGCGGGCTGGGCATAGGCTGCGGGCGTGGGACGGGCGTCGACTTCCCCCGCCTCCCAACCGTGCACGCGTTGTCGATTTCGCCCTTGCCTGCCGCCCACGCACTGCCCAGGATCGCGGTGACCAGGATCGCGATGACCAGGATCGCGGTGCGTAATTGCCATCGGTCCAGGCCGTTGGTGCGCACACTGTGGGCTGCTTTTGTGGTGGCGCTGCTGGTTGGCTGTGGCGGCGCGACGGGCGGCACCCTGGCCACAGGCCGACCTGGCGGCGAAGGTTCACCGACGGAACGCTACGTGGCATCGCTGCGGCTGGCGGCCTTGGGCCGCGTCGAGGCCCGCGGCGGCTTGGACGAGGTGGCTGCCGAGCATTTTCGGGCGGCCTACCGCAAGCATCCAGCGGTCGAGTACTTGCTGGCTGCCGCGCGCTCGGCCGAGCGCGCCAAGTTGTATGCTGAAGCCCACGACGCACTACGGCAGGCACTGTTGCACGAACTGCCTGCCGAAGAGCGAGCGCGCACGGATCAAGAGGTGGCGCGGCTAGAGGCCTTGGTGCCGGCTGGTCTGGTCCGGGTCACCGTGCAAGTAGCGCCTGAAGGCGCGCGCGTCGAGCTCAGCCGTCAGCAGCCGGGCGAACCGCCCCGCGACCCCAAGGCGACCGGGCGTGGCTACGACCGTGTGGTTCTTGGCACGGGCTGGGTGTTCCTGCAGCCAGGCACCTGGGCTGTCCACAGCACCGCCAAGGGCTACCAAAGTGAATTGCAGACTGTGACGTTGCAGCCGGACGGCGCCGAACTGGTGGCGGTGGCGCTCAGCGTGGAAGATACCGGTCCGCAGTTGGCGGACCCGCGCCCGCGGCAGAAGCGCCCGGACGACGGCAGCCTGCCAGACGACAAGAAGACGCCGGAGCCAGAGGGCCCGGTGGTGCAGTTCAACATGGACAAGACGCCCAAGCGGTCGGCGGCGCACACTTGGGGCCCCATCGGTCTATCGGTGGTGGGCATCGCGGGCATCGGCGCGGGCGGCTGGTTTGGCTTTCAAGCAGCGCAGAGCGGCCTGGCAGCCAACGACCTCGTCAAGCAGAAGCTGCCCAAGACGCAATACGACACGCAGTTGGACGAGCATGTCGCCAGCGCCAAAGACAACGCCCAGCTTGCCAATTACGCCTTTATCGGCGGCGGCGCGCTGGTGGCGCTCGGCACGCTGTGGTGGTGGCTGGCGCCAGAGGACAAACCCAAAGACGATCCTGCGCCGACGCTCGGCCACGCCCGGCCGGCCACGACGACGTTGGCCAGGGCATTGCGCAAGCCGCCAAAGGTTACTTTGCAGCCGCAAGGGTTCGGCCTGCACTGGAGTTTCTGACCCCATGGGTGTTCGCATGGCGCTACCGGGCTCGCACCGCCCCCAGATTCGGATGCTGCTGGTCGCAGCACTGCTGAGCCTGGGCGCAGCATGCACCGTGCAAGTCAACCAGCAAAGTGGCTTCGACCCTTGCAATCCCAACCCGTGCCAGACCAAGGGCGTGTGCGGCGGCTGGGCTGGCACCTGTGCGGTCAAGAGCAACGTCGCGGTGTGCAGCGGCTGGAAGTGGACGGCCAAGACCGCCGCCCCCAAAGACGCCGGCGGCAAAGCGTTGACCAAGCCGGAAGGCTACGAAGGCAACGAAGTCACTTGTGATGGCAAGGACAACGATTGCGACGGCGCGACCGACGAGGCCGTCGTCGGCGACCCCGCCAAGGTCTGTGCGACTCAGGGCGTCTGCGCAGGCAGTAAGCCCGCTATGCTGTGCCTGGGCGGCCAGTGGCTGTGCGGTTACGCGGCGTTGCCGGCCTACGAGGCCAGCGAGACCACCTGCGACGGCAAGGACAACGACTGCGACGGCAAAACCGACGAGGCGGTCCAGCCCAAGCCAACCGACTGCAAGCGCCAGGGCGTCTGCGCAGGGTTGGCGGCGCCCGAGTGCAAGGGCGAGAGCGGCTGGGACTGCGGCTACGTCGCCGCCCCCGACTACGAAGCCACCGAGACCAAATGCGACGGCCTGGACAACGACTGCGACGGTCAGGCCGACAGCGGCCTGGGCAGCGCGGCGTTGGGCGGCAAAGCGACCTGCAAGGCTGCGGGCGTGTGCGCGGGCAGCGCCGACATCGTGTGCTCGGGCGGTCAGGCGGTGTGCAGCTACGCCAAGGTCAGCGGCTACGAAGCCCTGGAGACCTCCTGCGACGGCAAGGACAACGACTGCGACGGCGCAACCGACACCTACCCGGGCAGCGCGCTGCCGCTGCACGCCACCGAGACCGAAGGCTGCGCGGCCAAGGGCGTATGTGCCGGCAGCGCGGTCAAGGTCTGCAAGGCCGGCCTGTTCGCGTGCGACTACGCCAAGGCGCAAGGCTACGAGAGCCAAGAGACGCTGTGCGACGGCAAGGACAACGACTGCGACGGCCAGGTCGACAACTTTGTGGCACCACCCAAGGTCGCGGCGTGCGGCAGCAAGGGCGTCTGCGCCGAGGGACCACTGGTGTGCGCAGCGAGCCTGTGGCAGTGCGACTGGTCGGCGATGACCGCCAAGGGCTACGAGGCGTTCGAGGCGACTTGCGACGGCAAGGACAACGACTGCGACGGCCAAACCGACGAGAGCGCGTCAGCCGCCAAGGGCTGCAAGACCGCCGGCGTCTGCCAGTGGGGCACTGAGGCGGCATGCAAAGACGGCAAGGTCGCGTGCGACTACACCCACATCGGCGCCTATCAGGACGTGACTGAGACCCTGTGCGACGGCCAGGACAACGACTGCGACGGCCAGACCGACGAGCCAGAGTCGTTGGACGCCACCAAAGCCGGTTGTTCGCTGGGCGTGTGCGCCAATGCGGCGACGGCCAGCTGCGACAAGGGCAAGTGGGTCTGCGACACCAAGGCCGCCGCTGGCTTTGAGGCGATCGAAAAGACCTGCGACGGCAAGGACAACGACTGCGACGGCCAGACCGACGAAGCCCTGAGCGACCCAACAGCGTGTGCGAGCCAGGGCGTGTGCAGTGGTGGCGTGCAGTCGGTGTGCGCGGGCGGCAAGTTCCTGTGCAACTACGCGGTGGTGGTCGGCTACGAAGCGGTCGAGGCGACCTGTGACGGTAAGGACAACGACTGCGACGGCAAAGTCGACACGGGCGTCTGCGGGCCGACGGCGGTGTGTTCGATCGCGGATCAGTGCAGCAGCGGCGCGTGCGTCAGCCTCGCGGGCGGCAGCAGCAAGGTCTGCGCCAATGACGCCAAAGCGTGCGCGCTGTTGGGCAGCGACGGCAAGGTGGCGCTGGTGGCAGACGGCCAGGCCGTATGCGCAAGCACGACGGCGACCCAAGCCTGTGCCGCGGGCAGCTTCGGCGCGGCGCAGAACTGCCCTGCCGACAAGCCCAGCTGCCAGGGTGGCGTCTGCGGCGTCTGTGCCCCGTCGAGCAAGGCCTGCGACGTCAAGGACAAGACCGCGATCGTGCAGTGCGCCGCCGACGGCCAGAGCGCGACGGTGACCGGATCGTGCAAGGCCGGCGAGCGTTGCGCGGGCGCTGGAGATTGCGTGCCCAGTGCAGCTTTTGCGGTGTCCGACAGCAGCGAAGCCGTGGTCGCCCACGATCTGGTGGCGCTCTCTGGCGGCGGATTCGCGGTGGTGTGGACCGTCAACAAAGGCGCGGCCGGCGAACTGCGCGGCCGGCTGTATTCGGCGGCCGGCGTGGCGACCGGCCCGAGTCAGGTGCTGCAGGGCTCGCTCAAGCCGGACAAGGACGCCAGGCTGGCCGCGGTCGCCATCGGCACCGGCTTTGCGGTGGCGTGGGAGGCGCAAAACGACGGGCGCGACATCGCACTGGCCGTCTTTGACGCCACTGGCAAGATGGCGGGTTCGCCGGTGCTGGCCAACGACCCCGACACCAGCGGCGAGCAGCGCGACCCCGCCATCGCTGCGCACGCTGGCGGCCTGTGGGTGGTGTGGGCCGGCGAAAACATCGACTTTGTCGACTCGGGGATCGGCGCGCGCGGCTTCGATGCGACAGCTAAGGCGGTCGGCGCTGCCAACCTGATTGTCAACGACGGCAGCAACCTCGCTGATGGAAGCAGTGGGGACCAGTTGACGCCGGCGGTGGCATGCGCAAGCAACGGCGCCTGCGCGGTGGCCTTTGTCCATGTGGGCAACAACGGCAAAGGCTCGATCCGCGGCCGTACGATTACCGCAGCCGGCCAGTTGGGTGCCGCGATGCAAACGCTCAGCAGCGGGGTCGCGTCGCTCGACAAGGGCGCGCCCAGCCTGGTTGCCGTCACCGGTGGCTACGTCGCGGCCTGGACGGCTGAAGGTCTGGAGGTTGGCGGCTCGGGCAGCGGCATTGCCATCCGTCCACTGACCGGCAACCTGTCCGCGCTCAGTGGCGCCGCGCCGGCCTTGGCCAACACCACCACGACAGGCGATCAGACCCACCCGGCGCTGCGCACTACGGCCGCGGGCGTGGCCTTGACGTGGGCGGTGCCAGGGCTGGGTTCGGTACGCGACTTCTCGAACAGTGCCGCGCCATTGGGTGCCGAAGCGACCTTTGGCACAGACGCCACCGCAACGGCTGCACTGCTGCCCAAGGTTGCGGTGCTGGCCGATGGCAAGGGGCTGGTGCTGTTCCGCTCCGACGCCAAGGGCACGGCCGCGCTGGCTTCGCAGGCCTACTTCCGCTAGTCGGCTGCCAAATCGGCGGCCGACCGCAGCGCTCGGGGCAGCGGCCCCGCAACCCTACTCTGACCAGCCCGGGCGGTCGCCGCCGCGCCGGTTGCTCACCGCGCGTGCCACCATGCCGCAATTCGCCTACCAGCCCCTGTTGCCGCTGGATCACCACACCGACCCGACGCCCTGGACGCGCATTGGCGATGGGCTGGTGGCGACCCGCCAGTTGGGCGATCGCACATTTCTGGACGTCGACCCCGAAGCACTGCGGCTGCTGACCGCGACTGCAATGGGGCATATCGCCCACCTGCTGCGGCCGGGCCACCTGCAGCAACTGCGGCGCATCTTCGATGACCCAGAGGCCAGCGCCAACGATCGCTTCGTGGCACTGGACCTGCTCAAGAACGCGTGCATTTCCGCTGGCGGCGTGCTGCCGATGTGCC